>JBQVLY010000101.1:0-5997 GCA_052361065.1 Methanosarcinaceae archaeon
ATGCGTCCGTTCTTTTTCTTGCGTTTTATTACCATGTAGGAGGGATTACCCCTACATAGATATAAAAGTTTCGTTTTAAAATTGGGATGAAATGCAGAACAAAAATGGGTGCATGATTGCGAAATTGAATTAGTTGAGGTGGTGAAAATAAAGTGTGTAGGAGGGATGAGCGAATCTGTTCAGGTATATATTGACATGTATGTTAGAGTTAAAACATGCATGTCACTTCAGTAAAATGTACTAAAACCGTACAAACTAAAACTTGATGTCGCCTTTGTCCATCAAAACCTTCAGATCCTGAAGACTCAAGCGTCCGCTCTTGTTTAGCTTTTCCTTTGCTACGATGTGCTGTTCATCCTGTTTTTTCTCATCCTTTGTAAGTTGTATTTCCTTTGATCTCTCAAGGTACACACTGAGTTCATTGCGAAGAAGTTCCATCTTTGTTTTTAGAGGATTGATCTTTGCTCGCAGTGGAGCAGAAGCAGAATATTTCTCCATGATCTGTGCATGGTACATATCGGCTTCTTTTCGAATTTCATCAACTTTTTTGTATATCTCAAGCATTTCAAGATGATGTGTTTGTGATTCTTTTGCAAGCGCTCGTATCTGGTCGCTTATGCCATCACCCGTGTTGTATATGCCCTTTGAACTTTTGTATAATTCAATTATATTCTTGTGCACTTCATTTGCACTAAATGCGGCACCCAGCCGTTCCACAAGTTGATCCAATCTTTCAACAATATCAATTTCATGTTTAAGAGGAATATCAGCATTTAACAACTTATCAAGTTCAAAAGCATAGGCTTTTGATAATGATTCCACACTGCCCTTTGAAAGTTTATTAAAATCATCCCGTTTTGCTTTCATTTGGGATATATCATCTACAACCTTTTGCGTTTCTACCTGTATGCTGCTTCGTTGTATTTTAAGGTCAGCGATCTTTTTATTTGCATCGTCACGTTTTGATTTATGGTCACGAGCCTCTGGAATAAATTCTCTTGTTTTAGAATTAAGATTATCGCGTTTTTCCTTCAGGTCAGTGGTATCAGTACGATGCAGTTTCAATTCGCGGAATATTGACTTCAAGGACCTGTCATTTTGATCGATCTGGGTTCTTATTGCATTGATCTTATCCTTTAATTCCCGTTCTGTCATTTTAGAAATATCAGTCATGATTCTACCGCCTGGTCTGTCGTAACGACCTTTCCACTGGCTGCATCTTCCCAATATTTAAGTCCGGCTTTATGGCTTTCGATACGATTTTTGAGCCACCCATGTCGTGGTACAACTTGTTTTAGTTCATCGTTCAATTTAAAGAACATATCATTGAATTCCTTGTCAGACCCTGTGATCGAATTAAGTTCAATGCTTGAATTAAGAGCATCATCAACTTTTGATCGTATTTGGGAAATGAGTTTTTGAATATCCTGTTTATCAAATGACATCCCTGAAAGTTTTTCTTTTATCTCATTAACGATCGGCTTTTCATTTTCAAGTGTTATAGATGGTTTAATTCTTACAATTGCATCATAAATTGAATGAATAATTTTGTTTTCATCCACCTGAATTTCGTCAAATGATGATAAATCACCAAGAAGGTTCTCTGCTTGATGATATAACTGATGACGTTTCTCTTTCAAAATATCCAACCGCTCAAGGACATATTCCCGGTTCTTTTTTGCGGATTCGGCTTGTTTGTCCAGTGATGTCACTTTTCCATCAAGTTCATTGAATTCCTCATTATATTCATCAATGAACCGTTTGTGTTTTGCAATCACACCGGCTATCAGGTCATTTCTTTCAAGAGAACTTATATTAACATTTTTGCCACTCACTTATTCAGCCACCATTTCAATAAATCTACAATTTATTATTCATAATTCACAATTTATTATTGAATACCAAATATAATAATTGATTCAATTTGATTTATATACAGAACATTTGTACATGTGGGACACCATCGATCATTGTCGCACATTCAGAACTTACTGCACCACATTTTATAGCACATGCAACGGCTTTTTCACCAAAAAGGTTTGCGCTTGTAGCATTTGCCAGTGCCTCGAATATTTGTTCTTCAGATGCAATGTCTCCTTTATAAAATCCTTCCGAAATCTCCACATTGACATTACCATGTTTAAGTATTTTTCCGAGTACGTCCCTATCACACACTGCAATTAGAATTCCGCTTCCTGATTTATGGATTTTAAGGTACATGGTATCACTTTGATATCAAACTAATCTTACATGATTATTGTCTGGTTTTAGCAGGTCGCCTGTACGTCGCATCTTTGCGACCAGTTCCTCGGCATGTCCCCTGTCGATCTGTTCGGCTTCAGTTTCCTGATATACTTCTTCAAGCGGTGCTTTGCCACCTGAATGGCGTTCGCTTACCTTTCGTATTATGTTTTTCATTATTTTAATCTTATCCCGCTGGCTCTTACTTGTGCCGGTTGTTAATACATCGACATCAAATGCACCCGTGTCAGGATCAACTCCTACCTGCTTTAAACAGGAATGTACTATCTGGGTTGCCCGTCTTGTATCATCGATGGTAGCCACATTGCTAAGCCTTACACGTGCATTCGCTTCTGAGAGTCTCACAAGTGCTTCGAGTTGTCGCGCGGTAACCGGTACCGGTGCGTCTTTTCCCTCACCCATTTTACGAAGTCCCATGTAGAAATCGATCAGGTGTTTATATGCATCCTCTTCCAGTATCGGAAACACATTCTTGCGGGCGTATGCCACATATTTTCGCATGATATCGGGATGTATCAAAGGTAATATTACTTCCATATGCGAATCCACATCCTCCTGCTTTATTTTGCTTGTTGGAAGATGGATCCTCTGTTCCAACATCTCACCTGCCCGATGAGCTTTTAGGATATGTTGTGCTATCTTCATATCCAGTTCATCATCAGGTGTGTCAAGCAATACAAAGATCAGGTCAAATCTTGACAACAGTGTCGGTGCCATATTTATTTGCTGTGCAATTCCTTCGTACCTGTCAAATCGTCCATATTTGGGGTTTGCAGCACCAAGCAGTGCACACCGTGATTTTAACGTGGCTATTATGCCCGCTTTTGCAACACTTATTGTCTGCTGTTCCATTGCTTCGTGCAGGGCACTTTTGTCCTCATTGCGCATTTTATCCATTTCGTCAATTGCGGCAATACCCATATCAGCCAGAACAAGCGCCCCCGCCTCAAGCGTCCATCTCCCATCTCCCAGGTCATCTTTTACCGCCGCAGCAGTCAAACCACTTGATGATGCGCTTTTTCCAGATGCAAAAACACCACGCGGTGCTAGTTTTATCATGTAACGCAGCATCTGGCTTTTTGCGATACCAGGATCGCCCACGAGTAATATGTGAATATCACCGCGCACTCTGGAACCATCAGGCAAGTTCTTTGGAACACCAGAGAATAACTGGAGTGCAAGGGCTTCTTTGATGCTTTCATTGCCATATATCGATGGTGCAATGGATTTAAGAATGTTACTATAAATTTCAGGATCCCGGCTTAGTTTAAGTATAATTTCTTCATCTTCCGGCGATATTTCAAGTTCGTCGAATTCAGTGTCAATATATTCTATGGAATTTGCATGAAGCACAAGGTCATAGGTAGTAGATTTACCCTCACGAAGTGTTCGTTGGTGTGATCGTAACACGCCATTTATTATCACTCTCGCACCTGGTGTTGCATTGCCTGCAAGTTCATCATCAATATCAACATCCAGACTTTGTGGCTGCCTGCCACCTTTCAGGTTTTCCGGGGATTCCTGTACCTGAAGTTTCTGGGAATCAAGAAATGTGGATTGATTTATAAGTATTTTAAATGGACCACTCTTTCCGCATGTTTCGTTTTCACAAAATTTTGGTTCTACAAATTTCTGTCCTTCCTGCAATATGTTTGTAACATGCTCGCAGCGCATGCAGAAAAAGGCGGCATCTGTTATTTTTGGTCGTACTTCAGTGGCTTTTCGTACCATTCCCTCAATAGCAATAAACTTCAAAAGATGCTTGCTCCGAAGTTCTCGTATGGAAATTTTGTTTGGTGTCTTTATGAACTGCACATGTACATCATCGAGTGCTCTATCTATCGGAAGGTCTATCTGCTGGAGTGCCTGATCAGCAGATGGGATCACGTCGTCTGGATATTCAAGGAGTTCGTTTGCAAGTTCACGATCAAATATTTCAAGATCTGAAAAATCAACAGATATACTTCGCTGGTCCGGGTATTCATTTCCGAGATGGAGTATGTCTTCCCAGTAGTATTTTTTTAAAAACACTTTAAATTTTTCATCCCATTTTCTGTCTGCCATGGTATCCACAAAATTATGATGTAGTAGAATGGTAAAGTTCAATTTAAAGTTAAAGTTCAATTTTCATGTGAAGGAAAATTAAGACGGTTTTGAATATATATCAATCTTTCGAATGATGATCGTAAAATAGTGACTAATGGCTGATCGAGGTAGCTGCGTGAAGTAAAACTTTCAGGGTGTCTTTAAAGTTGTATTTTGCACTTTTTGGCAACTTTATTATACTTGTTTAGCTTAATGGTCCAATTGCTAAAGCCAGTATGCTAGCTGACTTTATTTTTGGAAAATCCATTGAATCATCCCCTCTGGAATATGGTACTGTGGAGACTGACGGAAAAGTCTACATTTTGAGGTATTTCAATTTATGAAATAAATACATCATACTGCTGTGTGGTGTTTTATTTCAGGATATCATTCAAAATATCTCTGTATTACCACTTTTCCGGCAGTCTAATTGAGGGGAATGATTCACATGGTATAAATATTCAATTTGTTGGGTTTTATGGATAGACAAAACGAAAAAATCTCCGTGTGCGGGGGTCGCCCAGCCTGGTCAAAGGTGCAGGACTTAGGATCCTGTCTCGTAGGAGTTCATGGGTTCGAATCCCATCTCCCGCACCACTTACATTTTCATATTTGGCTTTATATCATGATCTATAGCCTTTTCTGATTTTTTTCTCTCGTTTATCCACATCTGTATAACTCTCCTACGTTTACTTTAGCCATATTAGATTTTGTAATCCATTCTCTTTAGAATATTTAACTTGACTTTCAAAGATGTAGTGAAAAACAATATCATGCGACCCAATTGCTGTATGGCCTAGCAAAACATAAACCCCTCTTTTATCGATTTGCTTAGTTATCCATAAATTCCCCCAAATTCAGCAAAGAGAACAATCTGGCTTGTTTTACATCCATCTCTTCAACCACCATCTCAACTTTTCCACTTGCATATCCCTGCACAAGGGCAAGACGTATGCCATCTAACTCCTCCACAAGCCGCTTAATGCTTAAATTAAGATGTTTGCATTTCCAAGCCAAATATCTGTAGAAAAGCATACCTATAATACACAGAAAAACATGTGCTCTGATGTTGAAATCCGTGTGATGGTGGACTGGTCCTATCGAAATGAGAAGATGATCGTTTAGCAATTTGAAATCATCTTCGACAAGATATTTTTGATTGTAAGCTTTTGCAATCTTTTTAGAATGCCATGTATGCAGATCAGTAAAGACTATAGTCTTTCCAAAACCAGCATAACGCATCTCTTCCTCCTTTTCCTTGACCCAGAACTTCAGGGTTGGTTTTTTCATGCCTTTTGGTTTCCTGCCAACTTTATGTCCTATTATTGATCTGAAATCCTTTCGAATAATATCATTAACCTCTCTCTCCACGCTGCTTTTATCTCTTTCTTTTCCTCTGTTGCTCTGCAACCTTCTCTTCAAATCCTCAAGTTTATTCAACATTTTTACCTTGCTGTTCTCATAACTTTTCTTCTGCTTTTTGTACGAAGCTTCACTATAGAGAACAACAGTAGTAAACTCCGTCTCAAACAATTCGTATTTTGTCCGGTAACCGTAGATTTTGTTGTTTTGTGGGTTTGTATACAAATATTTATAATCATCAAGCGGTACCTTCAAAAGATCTTCTGCCTGATTGGGTTTTGCAGAAGC
>JBQVLY010000102.1:0-5973 GCA_052361065.1 Methanosarcinaceae archaeon
GTGCTCAATCCCGACAGCAGTAAGATTGTTATACAACTGGCTCTCAAGTTCGTTTCTGTCCACAAGCATGACAACAGTCGGATTTTCAAATAGCGGGTTCTCAATGATCTTCTGCGCGGTTACAATCATTGTGTATGTCTTTCCGGAGCCCTGCGTATGCCAGATCAAGCCCCGTCTCTTATCTTTATCCTCCATTCTCTCGATCAGTTTATCCACTGCCCTTATCTGGTGCGGTCTGAGTACCACCTTCTTAAGTTCATCATCCTGCCTTGTAAAGAGTATAAAATCAGTAAGAAGCCTGATAATTCTCTTTCTCTCAAAGAACACCTTGACGAGCGTCTCAAAATCTCCTTTAACCTCCTCTTTCCAGTTGAAGAGCAGTTTTCTCGATGTGTTCCATGTGCCGCTGTAGTAATACCGGATGATGTGGGTCAATGCGTAGACCTGTAAAATCGCGAGGAGTTCGGGGCATTCCCTATGATATCTTCTTATCTGATCCAGAGCCTCGGCGATCCCTTCAATTTTGTGCGCGGCTTTTGTCTCTGCAAAAAGGACGGGTACGCCATTTATCAGAAAAACGATGTCTGGTCTGATGGTCTTGCTGCCATTCGTAAACGCAAACTCATCGGTTACATGAAATGTGTTTCTATCGATATTCTCGGTGTCGATGAACCTCACGTTTCGCTCTCTCTTCTCATTCGGAACGAAGACCGTTTTAAGACCTTTGAGGTACTCCCATGCAATCAGATTGCCTTCTATACTTGGAGGGATTCTCTCAAGTCCCTTGATCAACTCTTCTGCCAGAAGATGATCCATAAATCCGGGATTGAGTTTCTGCATCTGGTTTATGAATAACTCTCTGAATACGAAACCTGTTTTCCCGCCCCGGAGTCTCAACGCCTCGTCAGGGCTGATATATTCCCAGCCAAGATCGAGAAACGCCTTCTTGCCATCGGATGCTCCATATTCGGCAGAAGGCACTTCGATATAACCTATCAGTGGTTTCTGGACGGAATACCTCTCACCCCCAAGAGTATTAGACATAGACCACACTCCCCATAATTTCTTTTGCGATCTCTTTAATCCTTATTCCTTTAACACCTTCAGGAGTCAGGAGATCCACCCTTCTCCCAAAAAGTTCTTCCAGATAAAATGCCAGATCCATAAAGTTGTCGAAGGTGGGCTTCTCAAACTCCACAAGAACGTCAATATCGCTTGTCGCTTTCTGCTCACCTCTGGCATAAGAGCCGAAAACACCTATCCTCCTGACGCTATACCGCTCTTTTATCCCCTCTTCATGCGCTCTCAAGGTTTCAATCACATACATGCCGCATCCTCTCGAGGACCTTACCCTCAATCGACCTCTTCTCTCAACTCTCTTAGTAGACCCCCAAATACTTGAAAGTTCTCTTTTACCGTTTCGTACACATCCATAGCCGTCTCCTGATCGTAAGTATGTGATGTCAGGTTTCTTGCTTCGAGAAGTTCCAACCATCTTTCCTCGTCGTTGATCCATCCCATCCTGTATGCCAGTTTCAGGCATCCCTTTGGGGATTTGCAATCATAGCCAACTGCCTTTGCAGCCAGCTTCACAGATTTCCAAGCCGTCTCAAAAGTAAACTCAAATCTCTGGATGACGGCATCCATTACAATGTCTAACTTTAGAGGGTCGTACTCCAGAGCGGCTTTGAGCCTTTTTGTTGCGTTCTCGAAATTTTCAAACTGTATGGTTGCCTCGATCATAGATATTCACCCCGCTTTTGCGTATAATTGTTTTAAACTTTGGATTCACCCGATTCAGATCAATTATGTCTATGCTCTTGAGAGTGCGCAGTTCATCGATCTCGTCTTTTATCCTTGCGATCACACCAAGCGATATTTTTGATCCTGCATCAACCGCTATATCGAAATCAGAGGTCTCTCTGGCATCGCCTTTCGCTCTTGATCCGAAAAGGAAGATCCGTGCATCAGGGAGGTAGCTTGCTATTATATTTGTGGCACCTGTGAGTATCTCATCCGCGGATAGGGGGTTTGGGTGTGCTATCTGTTTCATGGTATCGCCTCTGGATGATTTACCACATCACATTATTTTTTTTATTTATTAAAATCATATCTCTTTCTGGGTCATGAATTCTAAAGGATATTACTAAAGAATCCGTATCGTATCCTGCTAACAGTTCCGCTTCTTTTTTTACAAGCAACAACCTTACGATTTGGGAGTCATCTTCAAACAAGTAGCCTTTTAAAGCATCTAAAACAACTTTTGCAATGTTATCTAAGTCTTGACGTTTCAAATAACCCACTCGTCTGTAAACAACTATCGCCATATCTACTTTTTTGTTAATATCATGGAGATACGAAAATTTTTCCATCCATGATCCTTGACTCGATCGTATTTCTTCGATCATCTTCTTTTTTGTTTCACTTTTTGTTTTTACTGTAATTAAATCTCCAAACGTACCTTCCGAATCTTCTAAAACTAAACATTCATTCGTGTCGACTTTCGCAGTGTATTTATTCACTGCACCACTTCCAAGTGATTTACCCTGATCTTCGCGGTCATGAGGTTGTGAAGAAGAGACCTAAAGAGTTCATCGAGGGCTTTCTTCTTGTTCTCTTCTGTTTCGATCTTTTTGTCGACGGTGGAGAGGATGAAGGCGATTTTTTGCTGGAGGGGGAGCGGGGGGAGGGGGATAGAAAAACCTTTCAATTTAGTGGCGTTGATGTTAGACTGGCTTACCCCTCTTGACGATAGCGTTTTAAGCCTGATTTGTGAGGTATCCCAGTTAAGGTAATAGTTCAGATATTCTGGCACCAACATGACAGTGTCTGGAACAACCCTAATTAAGTAAGAAGCGAAGACAAAATCATCGCACACACAAAACAAAGCAGTCTTACCAACTAACTCAAAGCTATTTGTACGGTTGAATAAAATATCGCCCCCATTCAAGCGAAATTTACTAAAACTATCTTCATCTAAATCCACATATTGTAAATCGGAAGTGTTCACTCGCCCGTCTATTAAATTGCTCATTCGCAAAATGGGGTACCGCCCCTGCTGATTTCCGCGCAACGAGAGTCCATATTGTGTTCCTCTAATTACTTCCCCCAGCCTCACCACATCCCACCCCTCCGGCACCAGCCCGATCTCAGTCTCCGTAAGCGGCACGCTCTCCGCCGCCCCCGCAGACACTGGACCATACGTGAACAGGTGGCGCATCAGGGATTTCTTGAGCGACTTCGCCGCCGCAATGACCGTCCCGGTCTTCTCCTTCGCATCCTGCACCGCGGAGAGGACAGCGGCGATGCGGTGCTGTTCGGGGAGGGGGGGGTGGAGGATCTTAAAATTTTTTAATCTTGATTGGGATAGATTGGGGATTGTAGTTACATTTGCATCGTTGATGTAGAGTCTCCTTTGTGATATTGCATATTCCATCCAAAACACAAAAAAATGGGGAAATGTGGAACCTTCTTTCTTAACCCTTAACCTATGGAGATGATTTTGATAAGCACATTCTGTTATTGGAGCATTCCACAATGCAGTTCTTCCAATAGCCCCACCTTCACACACTAAAACATCACCATGTTTTAGTATTAGTTTATTGAACTCTTCGGTTGAAAATGGCATTTGATCAATGGTTGCAATGTTTATTTTCCCCCATAATACATTGGAAGTTCTTAGGAACGGTTTGAGCGATTTTCCTTCTTTACTTTCCTTTGAAGATAGCTGTTTACCTTGTTTTACATCAAATACATCACCTATCCGCACAACGCTCCACTCAACAGGCAGAGGTCCGAGTTCGGTCTCTTTATATTCTTCCTGTTGCCGGGTTTTAAGTTCAATTTTCATATTCAGCCCCCAGCTTTAGATTTATTTAAAACAATCAACAATATTCCATTTTTATCGTCTAATGGTATTGTCTCAACTAAAGGAACAACAAAGTTCTGTTTTGAAAGTTCTTCTTTTACTGCATCCCTGAATTCATTTCTGATTCTGCTAAGAGGTATTGGACTAAAATCCTTAGTATCTTCATTAATTCCAATAAAATATATAATAAAATCAACTCTTTTGCTCTGTGTTTTTTCAATTAATTTTTTTGCGAAAGTTTTCGGAGAAGTATCAAAAAAGCCGGGCCCATCTTCTCGAATACCTGCTTTAAATTCTATCCCCATTTTATCTTTTTCCTCTAATACCATATTGGATGTGTATGGGGATAAATTTGAAAAAATATTTGATATTGCGTTATGTGAAGAATGGTAAACAACTTCTTTAACATTTTTTGTTTTAAAAAAGTTATTTATGCTAATCAGAGCAATCAAAGATAAAATGCGTTTATAAAATCCATTGTCCTGCCCTTCAACTCTACCTATTAGTTTATGGAACGCACTAGCAATTTTTTTTGTTTCCTCGAAATCTTTAAACTTACATAAAAGGGTTATATCACCAAAATTAATAGAGTTGTATTTTTCATTAAATTTTGAAAGCTCAACTAAATAGAAAGCAGGATTATTTTGAATAAATGAGCTTATTTCCTCGATACAACTATTATTCTTTAATTCCTGTTTCCCTATCAATCCTAAGATAAAAATAGTTGTTTTATTACTTATTTTACTAATGGGTTTGTTAATATTCTTTATAGGATTGTTTTGTTCATCTCTCAAAACAACCATTTCTTTGGTTTCAATGATTGTTGAATTCTTATTTTTATGTCCATAAAACTCAAGCTCTGACAAGAAAGGAGATATGTTAAACAGCTCGTAAGCAATTTGGTTATTGACAATCTCCGCACTTTTAGAATCATACTTCTTTCCATTAATCTGGATTTCTTTTATAGCAATATCAATATCAGATATTTTTATAACCCTGTTGTGCAAATCAATACTTAACACCCCGTTAAGGTTATTAAAATGATCAAGATGAGTTTCGACAACTAAATCTGTTTCTGGATCATATTCCCCCCTTATTTTTATTTCTCCTTTACTATCATACACGGGTTTTGCAGAAAGTAGTTCTGTAAATCCTTTACTATGTTGTTTTTCGTACGCGTAAAGTATTTCCTCACCATCGACAAATTGTATATCTCGAGATTCAACATCAAAATAGTCCTTTAAAACTCTTTGAGTAGTCAAAAATACAAATCTTGTGATGGTACTATTATCCAAATATTTTATGTAGTCTTTTATCTCACCATTTACGAAAGTAAGTCCTTCTTCTGGTTTAAAATGGTAGAAAAATAAGAAATTAGAACTAATAATAATCCCAAAATATCGGTTTTTGGTTTTAGAACTCGTATATGCCCAAGTGGAAAATATATCGAACAAGTCTTTAACATCAGAATTATTTACTAACGGAAAATTTTGTTTTATTCTCCTAATTGATTCTATATCATACAATCCAGAACTTTTGAATTTGTTTATTTCGGGATTTCTTTTTGTTTCTGTGTTTTTTATTATGAAATTGTTTATCAAATCATAGCCTTCTTTTCCACACACTTCAATATAATTAATACTATTAGGATCTGTTACCGGTGTGTAACATACGACAGCTAATATGTTTTTTTCCATCTTATTCAAACCCCCTCTTTTCTAAAATATTATTTAACTTTTCATCCGCTATATTTCTTCCCCCTTCCGCACCCGACCTCATCACCTCCCACTCCTCTGGCAAAAACCTCGGTTCCACCCTATTAAATCCCCCCTGCCTCAATTCACTCGTCATCGCCAACAATCCTCCAGTAACCACCTTTATCAGGACCGATCCTTTCCAGTAATCCCATATTCTTTAAATTAGTAAGATGATACTTTATACCATCTTCAGATATGCCAATAATAGACGCCAATTCTCTTCTCGTTATGTCTGGATTCTCTTTTATCAGCCCTAAAATTTTCTGGGTAGTTTTCTGGGTAGTTTTCTGGGTAGTTTTCTGGGTAGTTTTCTGGGTAGTTTTCTGGGTAGTTTTCTGGGTAGTTTTC
>JBQVLY010000103.1:0-5875 GCA_052361065.1 Methanosarcinaceae archaeon
ATGCATATATTTTACATAATGCACACTTAATGCAAGGCGAAATCTCGATATGTAACATCAAAAAAATTCGGTTGGAGGCAAAACGTGAATTGCTGCTTGGTGTTGACTGCAGAACAATGGGAGTGCTCGATTATTCAGAATATATTAAAAAGTCTCAAAATTATACAAAAGTATATAAAAATGTTGGATTGGAAGCATATTTTAAGTAATATAAATACAATCGTAGAGGCAAAATCAACATAATGAACCTATAATAAGTCTGAACCAAATTACAAAGTGATCAAATGACGTACAATATATTAGAAAAATACGAAATGGTACCCACCGTACACCTGATGAAGATACAGGCGCCTGATGTGGCAAAAGCGACAAAGGCAGGTCAGTTTATCATACTTCGAATCGATGAAAAAGGCGAGCGGATCCCGCTTACAATAGCGGATTTTGATGTAGTAGAAGGATATGTAACCATCATCTTCCAGGAGATGGGGAAAACCACCAAACATCTTGCAAAACTCACAACCGATGACACGCTACAGGATTTTGTCGGACCGCTCGGACGTCCGTCTGAAATTGAAAAACTGGGTACGATAGTACTTGTTGGTGGCGGTGTTGGTGTTGCTCCTATCTATCCGCAGGCAAAGGCATACCGCAAAGCCGGAAACAAGGTCATTTCCATAATCGGTGCTAGAAGTGAAGACCTTCTTATACTCGAAGACGAGATGCGAACCCAGAGTGATGAAGTTTACATAACAACAGATGACGGTTCAAAAGGACACCATGGTTTTGTTACGGATATAGTACTAAACTTGCTGGAAGGCGACGAAGTGATTGACAGGATCGTTGCGATAGGTCCTCCTGTTATGATGCGTGCTGTTGCAGGTGTTGTAGAACCTTTTGATGTTGAAACGCTTGTAAGTTTGAATCCGATTATGGTTGATGGCACAGGAATGTGCGGCGGATGCAGGGTTTCAATCGGTGGTGAGACAAAGTTCGCATGTGTTGACGGTCCTGAATTTGATGCACGTAAAGTTGATTTCAATCTCATGATGAGCCGACTTGGGCTCTATCGATCTGAGGAGTCAGAAGCAGTTGAACATTATGAAAGTGAATGCGAAAGTAAAACTGGTTGCGGAGATGAATGTACATGTCATTAAGACAAACAATGCCAACCCAGCCTGCGGATGAACGCGCCCATAATTTCAACGAAGTTGCACTTGGATACACGATGGAACAGGCGGTATCTGAAGCTAAGAGATGTATCGAATGCAAGAATCCCCAGTGTGTTAAAGGATGTCCCGTAAATATTGATATTCCCGCATTTATCAAAAGCATGAAAATATCTAATTTTGATGATGCCATTGGGAAGATCAAGGAAACGAACAGTTTGCCTGCTATTTGCGGGCGTGTGTGTCCACAGGAGACACAGTGTGAAATGTACTGTGTTCTCGGTAAAAATGAAGAGCCTGTTGCAATTGGGAGACTTGAACGATTCTGTGCCGATTACGAGCGTGAAAAGGGTGTAAAACCACCACATCGAACACCATCCACTGGTAAGCACGTCGCTATTGTGGGCTCAGGACCTGCCGGACTCACGGCTGCATCAGATCTTGCAAAAGCAGGGCACAAGGTCACGATCTTTGAGGCACTGCATGCATCTGGTGGGGTGCTGGTATATGGCATCCCTGAGTTCAGGCTTCCAAAAGATATTGTTCAGGAAGAAGTGGATTACATCGGGCAGTTTGGTGTTGATATTAAACCCGATTATGTTATTGGAAGGATAAAGACCATTGATGAATTGAAAAAAGAGTTCGATGCTATTTTTATCGGAACTGGTGCAGGTTTACCGAATTTTATGGGAATTGATGGTGAAAACCTCAATGGAGTGTATTCTGCGAATGAGTTCTTAACACGTGTAAATCTTATGAAAGCATACCAGTTCCCTGAATATGACACTCCTGTCAAAAAAAGCAAGCGTGTTATTGTTGTCGGTGGCGGGAATGTTGCCATGGATTCTGCACGATGTGCTCTTCGGCTTGGTGCGGATGAGGTTAGTATTGTGTATCGTCGCAGTGATGAGGAACTGCCTGCAAGACGTGAAGAGATAGAGCATGCGAAAGAGGAAGGCATCATGTTTCGGTTGCTTACGAATCCGGTAAAGATACTGGGTGATGAAAATTTAATGGTCAAAGGTGCAGAGTGTGTTAATATGGAACTTGGAGAGCCTGATGATTCAGGTCGCAGGAGACCACATGAAATTCAGGGTTCAAGGCATGTCATTGATGCGGATATTGTCATTATGGCAATCGGAACATCACCAAATCCATTGATATTTGAAGGAGCAGGGGGGCTGGAAGTATCTAACAGGGGTACGATCATTGTTAACGAATCCGGTATGACATCGATTGAAGGTGTTTGTGCAGGCGGAGATATTGTTACCGGTGCAGCTACTGTGATAAGTGCAATGGGTGCCGGTAAGTTAGCAGCAGAGACTATCACTGAGTATCTCAATAAAACCAATCAGGAAAATGCTTGCTGACGCTTGCATTAATTGAAATAATAATTTCGTATACAAAAATGAAATCGATTGACAACCATTCAATTTTCGATCAACTGTATTTTTGATGCTGGTGTTCCATATAATAGTCCCAAAACCATTATATGTTTTGAAATGTATGTAGCCAGCCAACAACATTCTTATTTATATGTATTATGTACCACAATACAATTTTATCTATCTCATAATTACCAGGTGAAAATATGGCACGATTTCCAGAAGCAGAGAATAGGATTCTTAATAAGAAGATATGTATGAAATGCAATGCCCGTAACCCTGTTAGGGCAACGCGTTGCAGAAAATGCGGTTATAAGAATTTACGCACAAAATCCAAGGAAGTAAGAGGTGGCTGATCGAATTCATGCAAGTGGAAGAGTACCTGAATGATATTGTAAAACGTGAGGGTACGGTTCACTTAACTCTTATTGATCCGGCATCACAGTCTCCCGGCGAGGCTGGCAAGATCGCCCTTGCAGCAGTGGAAGGGGGTACGGATGCTATTATGGTAGGGGGTTCCACAGGAGCGGGAGGTGTATCGTTAGATTTGACTTTGCTTAAGATCAAAGAACAAACTGACAAACCCACAATTCTTTTCCCTGGCAATTCAAGCGGTGTGAGCGTACATGCCGATGCTATTTTTTTCATGAGTTTATTGAACTCACGCGATGTGAATTTCATTACTACGAATCAGGCGATGGGAGCACCACTTGTTTATAAGTACGGGCTTGAGACCCTGTCAATGGCTTATCTAATAGTCGAGCCAGGAGGGACTGTCGGATGGGTTGGTGATGCAAGACTGATTCCACAGGATAAACCGGATATCGCTATGGCCTATGCACTTGCCGGAAAATACATGGGAATGCATTATACGTACCTTGAGGCAGGTTCCGGCGCAAACAAGCCGATCAATCCAAAAATGATAGGTATGGTCAAACATGCACTTGGTGACAACATGTTGATAGTTGGCGGCGGCATTCGCGATGGTAAAACAGCTAAGATAAGTGCTATGGCAGGGGCGGATATGATCGTGACAGGTACAATTGTTGAAGAGACGAAGGATGTCAGTTCAAAAATTGAGGAACTTGTCTATGCTATTAAGAGTTGAACTGTTGATCTTTGATTACATACAATGTATAACTTTTTATACTACATGGATATTTGACCGCATTGAGTATTTTTAAAATTCGTGAATATCAAATACGATATCGATATCCTCACAATGTTTTCATTTAAACAATTCATTTTTCGGTATAATTGATGATAATGCCAGAGCGTATAGAATATATAGACGTACAAACATCACGAATAGTACAAATAAAATAACATTTTATAAAAAATTATATGTAATCGAAAGGTGCTATCATGCTCAATGTTTCCAATATCGTAAAAGACTATGAAATCAATTCTAAAAAAGTACGGGTATTAAATGGCATTAGTTTTAGTGTCAAAAACGGAGAAATTCTTGGTATTACCGGAAAAAGCGGTAGTGGAAAATCCACCCTACTTAAGATACTGCGCGGAGTCGAACCTTTTGAAAAGGGCAGTTTCGAACTAAACGATGATATATTCACCCCGGAATCCGGTATGGAAGGGACAAAAAAACTGGGTAAGAACACTGCTATTCATCTTCAGCGTACATTCGGACTATGGACCGGACCTGCAATCGAGAATATTATCAGGAAATTAAATTATCTGCGTGAAGGGCATGAATCGCTTCCAAGGAAGAGTTCTCCTCATTATCAAGATATGTATGATAAATCAATGAAGTATCTCAAACTCGTTGGAATGGAGCACAAAGCACTTCATGCAGCAAATTTACTTAGTGGCGGTGAGAAACAGAGGATTATTATTGCACGTCAGCTTGCGGCAAATCCTAAGCTCCTGCTTTTAGACGAACCTGTGACAATGACAGGACCGGATACGAAACAGGAAGTACTGGATGTGATAAAGGATCTTAAGAATACACTGGATATTCCAATTATTGTGGTGTCCCACCTGCCGGAAATTCACATGTATATTGCGGACAGGCTTATATTTCTTGAAAATGGTGAGATACTTGAAGAAGGCGAGCCAAAAACAGTACTTAAGCATTTTCTCAAGGGCCTGAAACCACAGGTTGAACTCGCACCGGTTCCCGAAAAAGAAGTTATTATCAAAGTAAGGGATATCTCAAAGCGACTTGCACTCATACGTGTTGGTGAGGTGCTAAATATCAAGAATTTATCTCTTGATATTTATAAAGGTGAAATACTTTCCTTCATAGGACCATCCGGTGCCGGAAAAACAACGTTGTTAAAAATGATAGAAGGGCTGGTTGAACCGAAATCGGGAAATATTAACTATCTCTATAATGGTGAATGGCTGGATATTGCACATTTCAGCAAGAAACGTATGGATCTTCGTAGCCGTATAAGTATCATGCATCAGGAATTCACAATGTCACCACATTCAACCGTTCGGGCTCAGATAGCTTTTAGGTTGAGTATAAAGATGACCGGTGCAATTGAATATGCACGAGAAAAAGCTGCAGAATTGGGTATTTCCGATGAGAAGCTCGATATGATATATCAACTTCCTGATATGTCTGAGAATGATAAAACACAGGCCCTGCAGAGTATGCAGTTGTCAATTGACATATTCCCAAAATTGTTCCCTCATGTTCCGGACACAGATGTTGAAAAATATGCAAAACCGGTATTTGCCGCAATGGACCTGCCAATAGAAGTCCTTGACAAGACACCGTACCAGATAAGTGGCGGAGAACATGTAAGGGCATTTATTGCACTTTCTCTGGCAACCTCTCCTGAGATTCTAATGCTGGATGAACCATTTGGTGACCTTGATCCTATAACCCTTCGTGATGTCACGAATTCACTTAAGAATATCAATGCACGTTTTGGAACGACAATTGTACTTGTGAGTCATCATATGGATTTCGTAAAAGAAGTTGCTCACAGGACTATTCTTATCGACAATGGTGCAATTATCATGGATGGTGAATCTGAAGAAGTGTGCCAGCATTTGATTGACGTGAGCAATGCTACATATCTTGAACATACAATTGAAGATTTATCTAAATAGGTTGCCTTTGAATGGCTTGCAACCATTCTTTTTTATCCGCTTCAAATCAATGGGTAACAGACTCCATTTTGAAATGAAAAGCCGCTTAAGCACCTGTTAGATAATTTCAGGTATCCTCTTCAAATATAATGATAACTTACCAGCAATTCCCGTTATGACCTTAAACGTATACAAGCCAAGGCATGTTTTTTTGATATTTCGTAATAATTTTATGATATTACGTGCTTTTATTCGTCACAT
>JBQVLY010000104.1:0-5787 GCA_052361065.1 Methanosarcinaceae archaeon
CGCGAAGTGGGGCGATGGTCGCAGGCACCGCACAGCAACTAATATCACAACCGAATCCCCCAATTCCATCCCCGCCTTCACCCTTCTCACCACCGCTCTTGCAATCGCCCTTGCCACTCGCAAACAATAGTGTAAACCCGCGCGCGTTCTCGTATTGAATAGTTGCGAACGACGCGCCATGTAGTTTTGTGAATGCGCGCCTATACGCGCGAAGTGGGGCGATGTTTGCCGACACCACTCAGCCGTTTTCACCACAAATCCAGATATCGAGATCGGTAGGTGGCAATGTCTACCATCACACAACTAAGGGACAGTGTCACAAATTGGAGCATAACCCGTGCCTCAATAGATTTTAGGGACAGAAGTGAGTGTAGGAGCAATTTGTTGATTCTTGCAGATGAAATCCGAGTTTATCTTGACGCAATGGTTCACCGGAAATCTATACATTGATAAATGATTTGTACTATAAACAACAGATTAAATCCCATGGAACACCAAAAAACAACCATTGACATTACCCCCTCAATAATAAAAAATAAATCAGACGCATTCCTGATGATCGGAGATTCGCATGATGCCGATATGTATTATGCAACAAGGTTTTTTGCATCCGATTCTTTCACCTACCTGCAAACCAAAGATGCAAATGAAATACTATTTATATCGGAAATGGAATGCGGACGCGCCGGGATTGAATCACGTATATCCGATATACGCACAACAGATGAGTATGACTACAAATCAAAAATAGAAGCAAGAAGCGACTCTGCACTTGGGTACATTGATTGTCTTGCAGAACTGTTGCGAAAGGAAGGGATCAGGAAGATAACAGTTCCACGCCATTTTCCATTATTTATTGCACAGACCCTTAAAGAAGATGGTTTTACGATCATGCCCATCAAGAGCCCATTACGTGAGATGCGGATGAAAAAGGATATTACTGAGATAAAATATATTAAATCTGTTCAAGACGCATGTGAAATTGCAATGCAATCTGCAATTGATATTATCAGGAACACTATTGTCATAGATGGTGCCCTGTATCACAAAGGTTTCAACCTGACATCTGAACAAGTACGTGCAGAGATCGAGCATACACTTCTTGACCTCGGGTGTGAAGCAGACAGCACGATTGTTGCCTGTGGAAAAAGATCGGCAAATCCACATTGGGAAGGTGAGGGTGTGCTTATGGCAGATGAACCTATAGTAATCGACATTTTCCCGCGGAACAAAAAGAGCAGGTACTACGCAGACATGAGTCGTACAGTGTTAAAGGGAAAGCCGTCCAAAAAACTTGAGGAGATGTACATTGCAGTCATTGCGGCGCAAAATGCGGCATTTGCACAGGTCAAGATCGGGGCAAAATGCAGTGATATAAACAATGCTGCATGTGATATGTTCGAAAAAATGGGATACGAAACCATTCGCAACGGTTCAAAAGTAGGATTTATACACTCTACCGGACATGGGGTTGGTCTGGACATACACGAACTTCCAAATGTAGGATATAACGATTCTGTTCTGGAAGAAGGCAATGTCATTACGATTGAGCCTGGATTATACTATCCTGACATGGGGGGAATTCGCATTGAGGATATGATCCTTGTGACAAAGGATGGATACAGTAACCTGACAGTATTCGAAAAGAATTTTGTAATATAAGTTTTACACAACATTATAAAAATGATTGAGCCAGTAGAGGTAGTACATGAAAGATAAACTTCAGGAGATCGAGGAGATCATTGGAAAATATACAACAGCCGGAAAAATACTGTCGCAGGTAAGGGACGAAACAAAAAACAAGATAAAGATCGGCACCAAACTTCTTGATGTTGCTGAATTCGTTGAACAGAGGAGCATTGAACTTGGTGGGCAACCTGCATTTCCATGTAATATATCGCGCAATGATGAAGCGGCACATGCGACCCCGTCTGCCAATGACGAGACCGTGTTTGGAAAAGATATGGTAAAACTGGACCTTGGAGTCCATGTCGATGGCTACATTGCCGATGCAGCCCTGACCATTGACCTTTCAGGCAATTCGGATATTGTTAAAGCTTCGGAAGATGCACTTTATGCAGCGATCGACATTATCAAAAGCGGGGTTGATACTAAAGAGATCGGGGCTGTTATTGAGGATACTATTACAGGATATGGTCTTAAGCCGATATCAAATCTAACAGGCCACGGACTGGCTCAATATTTCACACACACTCCGCCAAGTATCCCGAACAAGCACATCAATCACGGGGTTATCCTAAATGAAGGAGATATCATTGCGATCGAACCATTCGCAACGGATGGTTTTGGAAAGATCGCAGATGGTTCGTGGGCAGAGATATATCATACGGTTGCGCGTAGGGCGATCCGGCTGCCTGCTGCAAGAAAACTCATGAAACAGATGGAACAATACAAAACACTGCCATTTGCAAAGAGATGGCTTGAATCTGACAAACTCGATTTTGCCCTTATGCAACTTGAGAAAGCAGGTATTATCATGTCGTACCCTGTACTAAAAGAAGTTGAAGGTGGACTCATTTCGCAGGCTGAGCATACGGTAATTGTGACAGATGACGGTTGTGAGATCATAACTAAATAGATAATATGACTTATTAATCAACAGAAGATCCCATTTTGGCTGTAAACGCATACAAGCAAAGGCGTTATTTTTTGCAATTTTGTAAACATATTATGACCCGACGGGCTTCTACTTGCTATATAATAAGATAAATAAACGACGAGCGATGGTACAATTTAAAACCGTTTGGATGAAAACAAAATATAAGACCGGGAATTGCTGACTAATCATGAAACTCTTGTGCATTATATGTATTATGGCATCTGCAATCACAATAATATTTACATCAATACCAGCGAATGCCGATTTTAATTGGGAAAACAATATCACGATAAATACAAGTGATATGGTTTGGGAGTATACGGAACAGTATACTGAAGAAAATTTCACGACATATAAGTTTTACATTGATTCATATGCCGGGAATAATGACGGCTATGTCAGTGCATGGGAACTATTAAATATGGATTCCATTACAAGAAAAGCATTTTATGATTCTGTTATAAGCAATATGGATGTCAGGATCAATGGTTCGTCCGGTGGTGTGCATTTGCAAGAGATCGATTCATCCTTATCCGATGGTTTGCTTGGGAGAATTGACAAACGCGGCGAAGCCACCAATCACTACAAAATCACGTATTTTTTTGACGGGTCTCTTACGGAACTTGGCGCAAATATATGGTTCCTTGCCGAACCTGAATCGAATATGACAATCATGTTTCCTGCAGGAATTGATATTACGTCCATAGGAGGAATTGATAATACAACTATATCAGTGTACAACGCCACAACAACGCTTATTGGCATAGTTGGTTTTGAAGGTGAGATAATTATTGGTTATGCTGAAAATACGACCTGGATTTTGTCTGCATTGGAACCGGAGGAATATTTAACGTCAATACAAGATGTGGAAGCAGAGACAGAATTATCCGAACTTCAAGAGTCATATGACCTCTTTTATAAAATGCCCAATAAATTGAGACTACGCCAAAAATTATAGAGTTAGAAACCAAACAATAATACATAATATTACATCTACTTCAAAAAACAACATGTGTTTGGAAAAATTTTTGCTTTTTGTGGCTTAATTGCCTTGCCCTGCTATAATAAAATCATATGATAATATATTTGTTAAAAAACCGATATACAACATTTGGTTCTTGACTATAATTTAAGCTAAAATGGAATTTGATAACATGATCGTAGAACAAATTAAACTTACGAATGGCATTGCACTGGGCCTAAAATTTGATATGCAACATGCCCCCCTTATTGTCATAAAAGCTGATAAGGGATTTGTTATGTGCGGCTATCTTGACATTGAAATGGCAGAGGCACTTGGGGATGTTGCTGTGAGGGTCAGGGGGGTCAACACTTTTAAAGATGTGCTGAAAGCACAGGTTGTTGGTACTACACAGGCAGCAATAAATCTTGGTATAGATATCAATATTAATATGAATGCCAGGGATGCCCTTGAACGGATGTTTTAATTACGATCTTTTTTCTTATTAACCTATTCTGATGTTATATGCTTTTGAATTATCCGGAGAGCATGATACTCTGCCATGTGCGGAAGTTTTTGCGTGTCTTGATATTGCGGGTGCGGTGTACAATGAGTATGCGTTCTTTGACCAGTGTCTTGTTGTAGATATCGCTGGAAGTGACGAGTTTATCGAAAAGGAGATAAAATGGATATCAAAACGATTATCAATGTCACATTATGTTATCAGGGTCGCAGGGATATGTGACAACGATGTTGATTCGATTATCAATATGGCAGATAATTCCGATATTGATAGTCACATCATTGCCGGGGAAACCTATGTTGTCCGGGCCAAACGGATAAAACACCATACTGACCTACACGGTGCGAATCTTGAAGGCAAGGTTGGAGGCAGCATTTACAGGAAAGGGTATAGTGCAGACATGGAAAACCCTGATGTTGAGTTCCGTCTTATTCTGACCGGACAATGTGTGTTCGGCTCGATTGTTGCATCGATTAATCGCAGTGCATACGAGTCACGTTCGCCACAGAAAAAGCCGTTCTTCTATCCGGGTGTGCTCATGCCGAGAATAGCACGTGCACTTGTGAATCTATCAAAAGCCAGGGATGGCGATGTGTTCTTTGATCCATTCTGCGGGACTGCTGGAATCCTTGTAGAAGCAGGGCTTATCGGAACAAATGTTATCGGGCTGGATGTGCAGATAAAAATAATAGGCGGTGCCAGGATGAACCTTGAAGCGTTTTTATCCGACTATTCGCTGTTTGTAGGCGATGCATGCAGGGTTCCACTTGTAGATGAGTGCGTTGATGCGATCGTGACCGACCCCCCTTATGGACGTTCTGCCGTGATAAAAGCGGAGTCACTTCATCAACTGTATGCACATTCTTTTGCCGAGATGTACAGGATACTTAAGAGCAGGAGGATGGCTGTTGTAGTATCAGAACAACCTGTGGACGGGTTTGCATGCGATGCCGGATTTATTGTTGTAGAGACATATTTCCAGAAGGTTCATAAGAGTCTTACACGGATTATTTTGGTTTTGTATAAGAAATGATCAGGATAATCGCGTTAACGACACACGAAACTTTAACGCCTGCTGCAGCTTTCCTTGATCGGGTAGCAGGCCATTTGTCAGAAAGAAACTCATGCAATCTGATGATTGAACTGTCCTGAATTATGATGTCTTTGAAACCATTCAATTTTTCACCTAATGCGCGAGAGGGTTCCTGCGCCTGAAATTCAATTGCATGAATGACACATTGACGGAAAAATGTTGCCATCTCTGGTGTAAATCGAGCATAGAAGCTACTGATGCTTATTTTTGTGCCTGATTCAGCCTCATACTTTCGTTTCAATGACCGAATTGATCTGAGAAAATCTACACCGTATCCAAGGACAAAAACCCAGAATAATGTCACAGAATCAATTTTACGTTCACGTTTGAAAGCTCCTGTTTCACGAGCAGATTCCCTGATGAACTTCTCTGGAAATATCTGAAGAAGAAGTTTGACAGTTGGATCTACTTCTTTTTTATGGCTAATCATGTCATCACCCTCAGTAGACATGATTGTGTTCACTGCATATAAATATATCAATTGTAGTGTTAGGCCTTAACCGAACACCAATGAGAAGGACTCACTTTAATCTCCTGTAAAATATCAATTAGAAAAGATGCTTCTGAGAATGATACGATTGTGCAGAGAT
>JBQVLY010000105.1:0-5768 GCA_052361065.1 Methanosarcinaceae archaeon
CCGTTCTGAGAAGAGGGAGAGCGAGTAATCGCTCTTCTTTATTCGGCGTCGCGTCGTTTTTTGCATCTGTCTGGCCCACTCCATCTAGCGACATTATATGGTTGATACGACACTAAAATGATACATTTATTTTGGACTGACCCTTCCAAGGAACAGGTAGTTAAGCAACACTATAAAGTTAACGCCTCCTCCAATTCTATTGGAAGGTTTCAAATGTTAACAAACGTTTTTCATGTTTAGCAGGATAAACAATATCATGAAACAGGCATGCAACCTTCCATTGAAATGGCTTAACATAAGTTTTTACATTTCTATCGATTATGTTTTCCTCTTACATCTTGTTGCCAGTGCTCCAATCTCGAAAAACCAATGACGTGCAGAGGTATAATTTCAGACAGATTAGATAAAAACAAAATTCGAAAATGGGAATTACCATAAAAACCGTTTTACATTTTATGGTCATAGTGTATGAACGTGCCGCGCGCGCATGGTCGCGCCATTTTTCGTATTTGACTTGACCCTTTCCATCTAGTGATATTATATGTTTGACTCTACATTATCATTCCTTCAATCAATACAACTCAACATCCCGTTAATATAATCAATACTAAAATCCGTCGGGTCAAAATATCCAATCCTTTCAATAATATCCTCGTAATCAGAATCATCAGGGTCTTCAAACACATCTAAAATACGGTAATAACCGTAAATCCCACCACAATCCTCAGGCGGGCAGGCGCGTTTGCCTTTAATACAAACAGGATAATATAAATCCGGATCAAATGGCAAAATCTTTTCAACCAGTATCGTATGCTCCCAGGAATCGCCAAAATCATACTCATACAAAAACTTAGTTTTCTCAACTGAAACCAGCTCATCCAATGTAACAGTTCTCTCATTTATACCGTTAAACATGCCATCTGAGTCAGGTTCATCATATATTGTCCTATCTATAACAAAATGATGGAGATGTTCATCATCCCATCCCATAACAGCCTGTATTATCTGGTGAAGTTTTGCGAGTGTAGTATCACCTGTAACCAGAAATCTTCTCCAGATAGGTGGTCTTATACGATTAAGTGTTACCTTAAGCTGGAATACATCTACATTCCTTAATTGTTCTGATCCTGCCTTTAACTCATCACTTGTAACAACATCATGTTCACTTGATTCGATTGATTCCCCATATGCAAATTCGATCGCATGCCTGCTAATCTTCCCATAAAAGTTGCTCATAACCTCATCAAAATCGTCTTTACTGTCCCAGAATTCTGGTGTACCCAGACGCTTAATAATCGCTGCTGGCACATCAGGCGGAGAAATATCAATTGAAAAAGACCCGGGTTTTGTTTCGCTCCAGAAATCATTAATGGACTTACCAGCAGCATTCACATCTCCTGTAACATTAATCTTTGTATCCGAAACTTTTTCCGGTTCACCGGGACTTTCAACATCTACTGTACGATTCCTGCGAAGTGCCTCTGTTATTTCATCCTGTGTCCGCCCCCTTAAGTTAAAAAGCATAAAAGGATCACGGTCAAATTCTTCAGCAAGAATATAGTAAACCGCTGCAATATGTTTGCAGGGGTTTGCACTATCAGGACAACTGCACCTGGTCCTAATATCCCTGGATGATACCGGAAACAGGGAAATTCCGGCTGCATTGAATGCATCTTCTATATTCTGCGGCATCTCACCTGTAAGCAGTTTTGCAGCAAAAACCGCTTTTTTAGACATAGCTTCTATCGCACTATCCCACTCATCATCCGTAAAAGTATCCACCTCAATGGTCACTGAATATGGTTTCGGAACCGAGCCCTGCGCTTTTGCCTTAACTTTACCAGGCATAAGATCAAACTCAAGGACCTGCCCTTTTCTGGCATATCTTCTTCCACGCTCAAGGCGGTTGCTCCAGCCAAAAGACTCCAGAACACTCACCCACTGTTTAGACCACCATGTATCTCCGATGCTCCCCCTCTTGCTTTTTGCTTTGATGCCGCCTTTAACTTCAATAGGGGTTGATGGAGTGTAACCGCCCCAGTAATAGTACCTACTCATCAAACACCGCCTCACGCTTCAATGTGAACATATCCCGCAACTGTTCAGTGGTCATTTCTGTCAGCCATCTCTCACCTGTACCGATCACATTCTCAGCAAGTGCTTTTTTGCTCTCGATCATCTCATCGATCCGCTCCTCAAGAGTCCCGTCGCAGATAAATTTGTGAACCTGCACATTCTTTGTTTGTCCTATGCGGAATGCCCTGTCAGTAGCCTGATTCTCAACTGCAGGGTTCCACCACCTGTCAAAGTGGAACACATGGTTTGCGCGTGTGAGGTTTAAGCCCACTCCGCCGGCTTTAAGCGAAAGGACAAATATCGGGGGTCCATCCTCCTTTGAAAAACGCATGATCATCTCTTCTCTCTTCTTCTGGGATACCGCACCATATAAAAAGAGCACCTCCTGGCCAAAAACCTCCTGAAAATGCTTTTTCAGCATCTTTCCCATCTCAGCAAACTGGGTGAAAACCAGGGCAGCATCCCCTTCGGCAAGTACCTCTTCCATCATCTCCGTAATGCGGTTCAACTTCCCCGAGCGCCCAGGCAGTCTCGAACCATCGCCAAGGAACTGTGCCGGATGATTGCATAATTGTTTTAGCCTCATCAATGCAGATAACACCAGGCCTTTGCGGTCAATTCCTGCGGAATTCTCAATTTTGTAGAGCATGTTCTTGACAACTGCTTCATAGAGGGTACCCTGCTCTTTTGTGAGATTGCAGTGGACTTTCATCTCGATTTTCTCAGGCAGATCTTTTATGATCGCAGGATCAGATTTCAGACGCCTGAGAATGAACGGCTGGACAACATTTCGGAGCCGTACACTCGTTTCTTTATCATTATATCGTTCAATTGGCAGCGCAAATTTGCGGTGAAACTCATCCGCGGAACTGAGATAACCGGCATTCAGGAACTCCATGATAGACCACAGTTCTGATAAACGGTTCTCAACAGGTGTACCGGTCAGGGCAACGCGATAACCAGCATTAAGTTTCCGCACTGCAAGTGATTGCTTTGTAAACCGGTTCTTGATATTCTGCGCCTCATCGAGTACAACAGCATTCCATTCGACTTGTGTAAGTGTATCAATATCCCTGTGAACGAGTCCATATGTACTGACCACAAGATCGTATCCTGCTGCTTTAGAAATGAATTCGTTTTCTTTCTTACGATTGGTGCCATGATGTACCATTACCCGTAAGGACGGTGCAAATCGCATCGCTTCTCTTTGCCAGTTCCCAACAACGGAAGTTGGACATATCAGAAGGCTTGGCGTATCGACTCCATCATTTTTATCCTGTAGTAAAAGGGCAAGCATCTGTATGGTCTTTCCCAATCCCATATCATCAGCCAGGCAGGCTCCGAGCCCGTACTGCCTCATAAATGCAAGCCATGAGAGCCCCTTTATCTGGTAAGGTCGCAGTTCTCCCACAAATTCCCCGGGTTGAGTCAATTCTGATATTCCGGCATTGCCTGATAACTTGTCTAAAACATCAGATATCCACCCGGATGCAGAAAATCCATTGACCGGAAGACCTGATTCGGTTCCCATCTCACCCATGCCGAACCTTATAGCTTCTGAAAGCCTCATCTCTCCTGATTTCCCGGATTTGAAGAGTTTAAGAGCGGCTTTAATTTCTTCGGTTCCTACCTCCATCCATTGTCCGCGAATGCGTACAAGTGGTATTTTGAGGTTTGAAAGATATTCAAATTCGTCTTCGCTTATTGATTCGCCGCCAAGAGCAAGTTGCCAGTCATAGTCTATGATCGAATTAAAATTGAATGATCCCCTACTCGCTTTTGGGTCACCCTTTGGTTTCAGGTTCAATTTCATACCAAGTTCTGATTTCGCTCTACCTTTATTCCACCATGAGGGAATAATAACACCAAATCCGCTATCTGTAAGCAATGGGGCAGTTTCTTTCAAGAACATATATGCCTGTTGTGTGTTCATGTATGCAGTTTCAGGTCGTTCGCAGTGGAGACTGTCTTCAATGGGTGAGAAGAGATGTGAGGCTTTGCCAAGGTCAGCAAGAAGTTTTTCCTGTGGATAATCAAACTTGCGGTTTAAATATTGAAGAGTGCTGCCGGATTCATTCCAGACGTATTCAGCAGGCACAAGAAGACTCGGGTCATCAGATGCCTGAAGAAAATACTGCAAAGTCCATTCATCCGATTCAAAATTTTCATAGTCATCTTCATTCATACTATCATCTTCACTTCTATCCTCGTCCAGGTCTTCATTCCCGGGCAAAGGCGGTTCAAGACGGAAGCATGTCCTAAAATCCGATTTTTCGATATCTTCTATTGGAGTTTTCCATGAGAGCATTCCCAGGGATAGTTTCTTAAGTTTAGAAGACTTGACTTTTATAGGCTCTCCTGTTGTCAGGGATCTTAACCATGCTTCGGACAGGCCTGCTTTTTTTGATCTGATTTGTGAGTCCGGGATCCAGTTTTGTATACAGCCGTCAATAGCTGCATTTAGGTAGTCGGATAAAAGCGCTTCATCAGATTCCGGAATATTATCAATATATGATGTGCAGACAGGCGGCATTGAGCGCGAGAGCATTGACATGTGTGTTCTGTCATTCTCTTCACTTAGTACATACTGCCATCTGGCAAAGGTTTCTGATTTTCTTGTCCCAGATGTTACTATACCGGGAACAAAATGCTGTTTTGACAGGAGTTCCATTGCAAATTTGGAGGTTTTACCCCAAAACAACAGGTCTGATCCAATGATGAAATTATCTGTTTCCATCCACGCTCCGGTAAATGAACTGAACAATAGCACAGCATCTTCAACCGGGATGCTCAATCCGTTTATTTTCCAAAGGACCAGCTCAGCTGTTTCTTCAGAGTTCTCGTTCTCATCTTCCCGTAGCATGTCAGGTGATGGCTGTGGATATTTAGGATATGACGGCAGCAAAAATGTTAAATCGTCCGGATGTGCATTTTCACTTACACTTGTGTTATTTTGCAGGTCAAGTGATCTGAGTATATCCAGAATGTCTGCATCTGCGGCCTGAAAATGATGAGTGGGCGCTGTACCGGATGAAATCTTTGGAGGGCGTCCCCTGCGTTTGAGAGGTCTGGATGAATCTTCCCCCCACAAAAAGAATTCCCCCCGATCTGCCTGCGAATCGGCTGCTTTCCATGTTCCATGCAAGACGATCATATGTAATTCATTAGGGTAGGTTTTATTAGATAAAGGTATCCTTTTATTCTCAAAAATACCTTTTATGATACACCGAAGTTCTGACAGTTTCAATCCTTGTTTATTTAATTGAATCTACAATTGATTGCCATTCCATAGTCCTTTTCTTTGAATATCTTCTGTTTGCACTGCTTGAAGAGGGCAAGATTTTTGTTTCAATCCCATATTCCCTGAATGTATTTTCAAATTTTCCTGCCTTTTTACCATTAAACCCATCTTCGTCACTATGAAATAAAATCGCTATCGGTAGACCGTGCCATTTTTAAAATCTGTTCTACACCGCCTTGACCCCTATCGATTTCAAGTGATTGTTCATTCCCAAATATTTGCAATTGAATGCATCCATAATGTTTTTTTGCGCATTCGTCATAGTCGTAAGTTTCAGTATCCGAGATTTACTCCCTTTCACACCCAACTTTCCAATTTCACATCTCTCCAGTATACGATAAGCTTTATTCACACTACTCACACCTTCCAGCTTATTTTCCCTGAGCCTGTT
>JBQVLY010000106.1:0-5744 GCA_052361065.1 Methanosarcinaceae archaeon
GTAGCAGAAACCGAGCCGCTCACCGAGTACCCTGTCGAGTTCCTCCTCGACACCGGCATCAGCCCATGCGATGTCGCGGAGTTCTGCGGCTTTGATCCCGACGAATTCAAATATTTCATGACGAAAGGTGTCGTGATCGGCTATTTCGATGAACGCCTCGGCGAGTTCATCAACCCGCGCATGAACCCCGCCGCGGGCACCGTGATACACAGGTCGGCAGCCGAGCAGTTGCGCGAGATCAACAAGGCGCAATCAGGCGAGATCGGCTCTGCAACGATCGGGACGATTGCAGGAACCGATTTCGAGGTCGTGCTCTCGGTTAAGGATGTCGTAAGCCAGCATCTTTCAGTCATCGCAGCCACAGGCGCGGGAAAGTCGTACACGGTCGGCGTCATCGTCGAGGAGCTGCTTATGCCGCACAACCGGGCGCCTGTGCTGATCTTTGACCCGCACGGCGAGTACACTGTGCTGGATGCGATCGCCAATGACCCGCGGTTTTGGGACGGCGATTACAAGCCGAAAGTCAGGATAATAAAGCCCGACAAGATCAAGATCCGCGTAGGCGACCTTGAGACGTCTGATCTCATCAGCATCATCGACGACGGCACCATGTCAGACAAGATGAAGACGCTCTTTGGGGGTGCGTGCCGCACGCTTCGGAGAGAGAGTTTTAGAGGCGGCACCAGGCAGTTCACACGGAGCGAACTTAAAAATACAGTCGAGGAGATGCGGGATGGGAGCAACGACTCCTCGATCGAAGGGATACTCTGGCGGCTCCGCAAGCTGGACAACGGAATATTCCATGACCACGAGGATGTGCCGATTGTCGATTACCTGCGGATCGGGCAGCTTGCGGTTATGGACGTCTCCGGCATCAGCACCGGATTTCAGCAACTGATTGCACAGGTAATCCTCAGGAAAATCTTTGACGCACGACAGAAAACGGAAAACGGCACATATACGAGTGATACGCCTGACAAATACCTGCCATACCCGGTCTTCGTGATTCTTGAGGAAGCGCACAGGTTTGCGCCGCAGGGCAGTGGTGGCGGTGCGGGCGGAGACGGTGGCGAGGGTGGCGGAAGAGTCGCGAAATCAAAGCCGATCATCAAGACGATCCTCTCTGAGGGTAGGAAGTTCGGCGTCGGGATCTGCATGGTCTCGCAGCGTCCAAGCAAGCTTGATTCTGACTCACTCTCCCAGTGCATGACCCAGATCACGATGCGGATTATCAATCCCGCGGATCAGGAGCAGATCGGACGAAGCATCGAGTCTGTGAGCCGAGATATCATATCGGAACTGCCTGCGCTTGCGAAGGGACATGCAATCGTATCAGGTGTCGGCATCAACACGCCGACGATCGTTCGGATCAGGCAGAGGTATGGGCGTGACCGGGGCGCAAGCAAGGATGCACCGTCGATCTGGGTGCGGGAATCACGTACCGGGCGTGCGGGGCGGGGATCGGGCGCAATCCTCCCGGATCATGAGCTGGATATCGGGGTGTAAGGTATAGGCAAAATTATGTCGCCTCAAGACTGTGTGGTTTCATGCACGCCGCAATAGTTTCCGGAGGCGGATCGTGACAGTGTTGACGACATGGACGCGAGCCGGGGGGCTCGGGCCAGTCTCCGGATGATGGGGGCGAGGCTGAGCGGCTAAACACGTACGATTCAGTAATCTTTTTATACTTCTAAATTCGAAATACCGAAGTATGATTAATCAAATTCATGATCGCAGAAATGATCGCTACCAAAAAATATGGTTTATAACTTATAAATACTGGTCGGGAAATGTATGCTCATTATAAATCGATCAGCTTTCTGGTGGAAAATTAATGCAAGGAAAATCAGTGCAGAAAGATGTGGCATTGGATTGTTCTATTGACAGATTCGTCAATAGTGGCATTCCTAAATCATATGCAGAAGTGCTTCTCAACGAGTTACATCTTTGCACAGGCAACGCAAATTTCAAATTTGCGCTGACAACTGAGAGAGTTTTCGAGGATCACAACACAAAAGGCTTTGAAGAGGGTAATATTTCATGCCCGATCGGTAGAAGTACATGGGAACCTTCAAAAGTGGTGGAAAATGGAGGAATCTGTATAGCTTTTCTCTTTTTCTCGAATGTCATGTCCATCAAATCGTGGATGGCAGTTCCAAGACGAGGAGAAGGGTATGATTATTCATGTCTGGATCTGCAAGATAGAAAGATTGTGGTGGAAGTAGGTGGTAGAACGGGAAAATATGGCGCTAGGAACGATCTAAAGCGTAAGAAAGATCGATTCCAACGTTTAGGGAAAATAACTGAGCCGACATATATCTCATCTGTGGGTTTTAAGGAGGGTGAGCATATTGTCCATAAATACAACTAATGAAAACGACTTAATTCGCAAATGCACAGAAATCTCATGGTATGCGGTATCCCTACATAAAATGGATGAGGGGACAGAGAAACGGAAAAAGGCTAACGAACTAGGGCATAATGCAGCTAAACTTATTCTGGAACTTCTCCGTATAGGCAATTCAGACATTGCGATAGAGCTTGGTATGACTGCTATTCAAATGTTTTCAGATGGTAATAATTATCACCAGGTGTTATCGTGTATTGAAGGGTTAAGAATACCATTTACAGACTCCCGACTCGAAGAAGATGTAGTTGACTATGAAACCGCTGCAAAAAATGCGCTAGAAAACTCCAATCCAAGGACAAAAGAGGAGAGACTCGATGTTATATATAGTTTAGTTTGGGAAAAGGGTTGTCTGGGGACTTCAGATGCACTGAAATTTTATAAAGAACGAACCCATTTACCAATTAGTGGAACGACCATTGTTTCATACTGCAAGACACTTAAATTTGAGCAAAGAATTCTTTCATTTGGAGGACCGACTGGCATACCCATTGAAATGTTCTCGAATAATTCAGTTTCTTTGAATAGAGAGGATTCATACGAAAAGGTGAATCTTTTTGAGGGAAATTTAATGGCGAAAACCAACTTATTCGAACCAGTCTGGGACACCCCCCATAGGAAAAACGCTCGTGTGTACGAGGTAGAGAATGGAAACGATCCTCGCGTTTTTGCTTTAATCGAACCAGGAAAATCAATTCCCCCTAGATTTAAGGGCTTGGGGGACATGTTAAAGATATTTCCAAAGTTAGGCGTTGAAGGGACACTGCACCCTATAGGATCAATGCCTGAATTCGGTTTCAAGCTTATTGGAGGCATAAATGATGCAGATTTCCTAACTGAATGTAAAGTACGACCAGTTTGGGAGACATAATGAGCCAACTTATCGAGGGGGCATATAACATCAAGCGGGCGTACTTAGCACGTTTATATCCTTTGTGTATCCACTTTGCAGAGGACGATATTTCAGTATCTATAGTAAATGACAATATCATTTTTGGGGGAATGAGCCCAACATCTTCGTTTGAATTTTCCATTCAAAAATCTCCTAATAGAAGTTTGTCTGATTTTACTGGAACTTCTACTGAGGAACCTGTCAACATTCAATTCACAGTATCTAAAGACGATTTTTCTAAAATACTCGCTCCATTCTCAAAGACCGGAGGATCTGAACAACCAAAGAAAGATACAGATGTGGTCTATTTAGAGCTCCGGAAATCTGGCATCAGATTCCTTCAACGAAATCTCCATCACGAGAGTGAGGAAATCCATACGGAAGCAGGGGAGGGAACTTGGAATCGATTGCCAGACGAAGATTGGGAATTCTCAATTCCTCCAGATATGCTCTCCGAACACATTCACAGAATGGCAGCATCTGGAGGCACAAAGATTATGTTCAAACAAGAAGAAAACACGTTAGAGATCATAAGCGACGCAGGTACGGAGAAGATTCCATTGCAAGCATCAAAACCACTAACCTGCCAGATAGACGTAAGCAGAATGACTCTAACGAAAGTGAAAACGCAATTGAATGATTATGAGCGTTGTAGAGTGGGTGTAAGGGATTTTTTTTTGATGATAGAGGGGTATTGGGAGCAAGGAATCTGTAGATGGAAACTTGACGCTATTTCATGAACATTTGAAATACCTACATTGATTTCGCTTAAACGGGGCTGCCAATTTACCCATGTGCTACATGCCCCTGCCAAACCTCATCGTCCAATACCCCATCTTCGGCTACGTTTTCTTAAAGGCGGAGGAAGCGACCGCATAAATGTGTATGCGCAAGGTCACCAACCCTTCGCACCCAAAAGTACCGAGCCTGCGCAACCGAACACGTTTGCATCCGGTTTGACTATCGATGGAGATCACTCCCTGATCACATCCACGATCTCATGCTTCTCCACATCCACAAGCCCGAGATCCGTGATCTTCAGCCGCGGTATCACCGGAAGCGCAAGGAACGACTGCGTCATGAACGGAGCCGGAAGCACGCACCCCATCTCCTGCATCACGGCATGGAGGCACCTCAGTTTCGCATCCACCGACTCGATGCTTCCTGCCGAGAGCAAGCCTGCAAACGGCAGCGGAAGGCGCCCTACAATCTCGCCGTCATAAGCGACCACAATCCCGCCGTGCAGCCGCCGGATCTCATTGACGCAGAGCGCCATATCCCCGAAGTTCGCTCCGGTCACGATCACGTTATGCGAGTCATGCGCGATCGTCTGGGCAAACGCCCCCCCTTCGAATCCAAAACCGGACACAAACCCGCGTCCGATGCTTCCATGCTTCCCATACCGCTCGATCACCGCTATCGAGAGAATGTCCCTCTCAGCATCGGGCTTGAGAATACCGTCTTCGGGGCGGAGGGTCTCGATCCTCCAGTCTGTGAATATCGCATCAGGGATCGCGACGATGATATTTGCCTCCACGTCAGCATCCGTGCCCGTGTCTGCGTCCGTACCGCTCTCGATCCGGAGATCTTCGGCACGGATTGCGCCGAGTTTCACCGTATCGAATACCTCTGCCGGATACACTGGCTTTGAAGCGGCATCAGCAGACGTTGATCCGCTTACAAAGACCCTATCGATCACGAAGCCCGCAAGATCGCTCAGCACCACGAGGTCCGCCTTCCTCCCGATGCTGACCGATCCGACCAGGTGATCGATCCGGTAATGCCTTGCAGCGTTGATCGTGCAGATCGATATCGCATCGATCGGAGAGATGCCGAGATCGATCGCAGTTCTCACAAGCACATCCATATATCCCCGGATCAGGTCTCCCGGGTGCCTGTCATCTGTTACGAAGAAGAAATTGCAAAGATCGATCCCATCATCAACGAGCCGCGGTATGAACTCGTGGAGGCACTTCGCAGCAGAACCTTCTCGCAGCATCACAGCCATCCCCATCCGCGCCTTTTCGATCGCTTCCTCGTACGTCAGGGACTCGTGATCGCTCGATATGCCTGCACAGAGGTATCCCGCGAGATCGCTTCCAGCCATGCCGGGACAGTGCCCGTCTACCCTCTTCCCGAGAACCAGCGCCTCCTCGATCATATCAAGTTTTTCAGGATCGCAATTGAGCACACCCGGAAAATCCATCACCTCGCCAAGCCCGATCACGTGGTCGTTGTACAGCAGACTCGTTACAGTGGGCATGTCCATTACTGCTCCTGACGTCTCGAGGTCTGAAGATGGGACGCAGGAGGGAACCATGACAAAAACACTGGATGGCAGATCCTCAATTTCAGATAAAATAAGTTCTACACCCCCTTTCCCAAGAACGTTCCCGATCTCGTGCGGATCGATGACCAGTCCGGTCGTGCCGTGTCTGATCGCTA
>JBQVLY010000107.1:0-5721 GCA_052361065.1 Methanosarcinaceae archaeon
ACAAATGTACCGCCATAGATACAAATAAATGGATTTTCGCCATCGACATCCGGTTTTAAGTATGGCTGAATAGTTACCTTTACTTACTGAATTGTGGAACAACTTTGTGGTACTGAGTAAGCTTTTAGAGCCAAAAATAGACAGGGAAAGTTACGAAGTTGCAAGCCTAACTTGATGCCATGATGTAGATGCATACATTATGTATAATCGGTCATGTGTATTGTATAGGTATGGGTTAACAATGAAGAACAGCGCTACACGCGCGTTTTAGCACCGTTTTAAGCCATAACGGGAATTGCTGACATTTTTCCAGTTCATCCCCTAAGTTCGCACCCAAGCCCGCCCAGTAAATTCAGGATATCATCCTGCACCTCACCGGGTGCACAATCTCCAATAAAAATAATGCGATAGGTTACACTCAATCGTTTTGTATCGATACCTGTGTACGTATCAATAATATTCACAGATATAACTCTCCAGTCATTCATAATCACATTTAGCAGCACCTCCGGGTCGGCACCGATAGGAACAAGCACTGAAATATCCCTTTTTGTGTGTGTCAGATTGGCAATTTTCCAATCAATAAGTTCAGAATCCGATAACAGTCGTATGTTCTCAATTTTAATTGAGATGCCTTTGCCGTTTTTAAAAAGAATTACATCTCTTGGTGTAACTTTTTTGATAACACCGACATGTGTCACTCCCGAGTAAATGTGTATAAGTCCACGCTCTGCCCCGATAGAATGTACAAGTTCATCAAATTCACGGATTTTTGAATTTATCAGGTTATCAGAACGATGCAGTGCTAAACTCGTATCCCCGAAATGAACCGCAGCAGTCTTCATTTTTCGGGTGAAACCTTCTACATCATGCTGAATGACCATATCAGATATACTCATGCATTCTTCTTTGAATGCCTCATGAACTTTCAGCACCTCATGATTTTCCATCTGGATCAGTGCATAGAGATAAGGATTCTGCCCCAGAATCCTGCCAACAAAATCCACCATTATCTCGTAAACAGGACTCATGAACCTGCGTGATTCATTCACATCAAAATCAAGCCGATTGAATGTTGTTCCTATGGTGATGTATGCAAAATGCGTAAGCCCCTGTATCACTGATACGAACCTGTCATGCTCTTTTGCACCAATAATCTCAATGTGCGCGCCATTTTTCTCAAAAAGGGCGCGTATTATCGAAAACCACCTGTCACATCGCCCCGCAACCGGTGTCATGATAACTATCTGTCCCTGTAGATCTGGTATAGATGGTCCGAACATAGGATGGGTTCCAAGTATCTCAACACCCGGTGGTGCGTATTTCTCCATCGCCTTAATAGGTTTTGCTTTAAGGGATGTAATGTCCATAAGCAAACTGCCATCTTTCATTTTCGGGGCAGTTTCTGCAATAACCTTTTCTGTAATATCTATCGGCACCGACACAACTACAATGTCGCTTTCACCAATCGCATGGCCAAGATCAGATGCAAACTCAACACCCATACGTTTTGCCACATCAATACGATGACTGCTGCCCCATACCACAACCTCATAACCATGTTCCTTGGAAAACCGGGTGAACCACTGTCCCATCTCACCGGTACCGCCGATTACCAGCATCTTCATGATTTTTATATCCCCAATGCTTCAAGAACCGCATCTTTCATAATGTTTATAGGGGGTTCTACATTGTTCCATATCCTAAACGCTTCAGCACCCTGATAAACAAGCATCATGACACCGTTTACAGCAGTCGCACCCGCAATCTTTGTTTCTTTTAACAGGCGTGTTTCAAGTGGGTTATAGACGATATCAAACACTGTGAGGTCCTGGTGCATGTTATCCGCAGTTGCAATCGTTTGATCGGTATTAGGGTGCATTCCGACAGGTGTAGCATTTACAAGGATATCTGCCTGTGCGATCAGGCCTTTCAGGTTTGTAAGTCCATTGCCCTGCGCCGTACCGACACTGCTTATATCACGTGCAAGGTCATAGGAGCGTTTTTCAGTACGGTTTGCGATCGTAATATTAGCACCGTCATTCGCAAACTGGAATCCAATTGCCCGCGCCGCACCGCCTGCACCTAAAATTAGCACCCTGGTATTTGCAATAGCCACGCCTGCATTATCAAGCGCTCGTTTAGCACCAATCCCGTCAGTATTATACCCTCGCATTCCGTTTTTAAAATCCACGGTATTTACCGCACCGATCTTTGCAGCAAGTGGATCAGCATCAACAATGCTGAGCGCCTTTTCCTTGAGGGGAACTGTGAGGTTCACGCCGCCAAAACCCATGGCTTTTGCACCAATAAGCGCATCACGGAGTGAATCCTGTCCGACCCGAAAGGCGTGGTATTCACAATCCATTCCCATATCTGTAAATGCAGCATTGTGCATAGCTGGTGACATTGAATGTTCTATTGGGTCTCCAAACACTGCAAAAATCGTTTTCATAAGAGCATCTCCTGTGCTTTTTTCAGTTCATCTACACACAATTGTCCGGGTGCGATCGCATCCCCTACAGAGCCATATGTTAACACGGAACCGTAGCACGGGGCAACAATTCGTGTGTGTTTGCCTTTATCGCCCATTGAGATGGTGCACACTGGTGCTTTTGCATACATGGTAACCTGCAGCAGATTTAGTACATCTTGCATTGATTCCGGCATTACTGCCAGTTTTGCGATATCTGCGCCTGCCTCAAAGCAATCATCAATCGTTTTTTTCATCTGGTCAACAGCAGGTGTTTTATTAAAATCGTGCGTGGATACGATCACAGTCTTGCCAGCGTTTTTTGCACTACTGATCACTTTTTCACGTATTTCCTCGCCTGTCCGGAGTTCAATGTCTACTGCATCAACCAGTTCAATAATGTCAACTATTAATGCAATTCTGTCTTCCTCGGTTCCTGACCATTTACCACCCTGACTATGTATCCTATTGGTTGCAATACATGGCAGGTTCGTAACCGATTTGATCTCGTTGACCAGTTTTTTAGCATAATTTGGATTTGTGATATCCAGAAGGTCAAACCTTATCTCAAGAATATCGGCTCCAAGCAATTTTGCAGACCTTGCGGTTTTGATCGGCTTATCGCCAATAGCAGCAACGATTGCGGCTCTTTTATCCAGATTGAACACACCAATTTTAACCATAGGAATAGTAAGTCTATCTTATTTCTCGATTATCGTTTCTTCCACTTTCATCCCGAAGTGCCGTGCATTATCCTCAAAATGAACCATTATTTCATCGCCTTCTTTAATATCTGCAACAGAGATCGGTTTATCGTCTTTTCCAACAAGTTTTATCGTCTCTGCATTTTGCAGGATGGTTTTGATAATTGTTCCTTCAATCTCAGCTTCAACAAGTATTAGTGGTCGTCGTTCGATCTTTATGCGTCCGACAATACCTGTTCTCTGGTCACCGTTTGAACTGACTATCGTAATTTCATCTCCTGATTCAAGCTCGGACAGGTACCTGGTTTTGTCACCCACACGTACATATGCATGCACAGCACCTGCATTTACCCGGAAAGGTCTTGATGCTACATAGGGACTTTCTTCGGATTCTGAATGTATAAGGAACATGCCGTTTGATTGAGAACCCACAAGCATTCCTTCTCCCCTGATCATCAGGTTGCAGGTGTCTACGCATACACGGTCACCCATGCCAACAGCTTCGACTTTTGTAACAGTTGCAGGCACAAGACCTATTCCTTCAACACCTGACCTCTCGGCAATTTCAACCGTGCGTTTGATCTGATTCGGGTCATCTGAATCAATAAGCACGCTGTCAGAGCCGTGTTCCATAGTTTCAAGTGCAAGTTTTGCTTCTTCATGTGTCCGGACTCCTGATATAATTCTGACATTCTGATCCTGCAGGTTTGCAATCAGGTTTTCAAGCGGAATTATTTGCCAATCTGTGCCGATTGTGATGATATAATCGCAAATTTTTCCAAGTTCTGCTGCAAATTCCTCATATTTTTTATTTCGAATTACTACATACCCTGCGACCGGTATGCCTTTGTCCACGAGATGACTTGCAGTCGTAATATCCAGTGAACCGCTAAAATCAGGTGGTATGGGCTTTGTACCATCTCCTTCGCCGTCTTTTCCAACAACCACAATGTCTGCACCTGATTTGTTGTCAGAGGCAAATGCTGCAACCTTAATAGAACCCAGTTCGCGCACTCTTTCCACATCATCAGCATTTACCAGTACGCATTCCGCCCCTGATTCCAGACCTGTCGTAATCCTTCCTTTTTGCTCGTCCCAGTTGCCTTTATCGGCTTTTATCCATACGGTTTTGTCTTTCATATTATCACATATTCCAAGTCAAATGATTTAATTTGATAATTTGATTTTATAATATTCAATTTTATATTACTTGATTTTATATTATTCATATAAGTGTATAGATATAGTGCAACTCGTTGAATCGCCTTATCGAATCTGCATTATTTTAGTGTTTCAAGTGCTTCTTCGACTGATATGTTCCTGTGCACTATATGTGTTATTGCTTTTGTCATTTTGACAGGATCAGCATGCTGGAATACATTTCTGCCAATGGCAACACCGCGTGCGCCGCCTTCCATAGCACCATGTATCATCTCAAAAAACTCTTTGTCAGTACTGGTTTTTGGTCCGCCTGCGATTACAATTGGAACCGGACAACCATTCACAACTTTTTTGAATGAATCGGGATCACCGGTGTATACGGTTTTTATGATATCAGAACCAAGTTCCGCACCAATTCTGGCAACATGAGCCACAAGTTCGGGGTCATGCGGATTCTTAATGTTTTTTCCACGTGGGTACATCATTGAAATTAACGGCATTCCCCAATTGTTGCACTGCTCTGCAACAAATCCAAGTTTCTGGAGCTGGTCAGATTCGGTTTCCGAACCTATATTCACATGTATGGATACAGCATCCGCACCCATTTTGACAACTTCCTCTACAGTACATACCTGCACTTTGTCATTTGGATCCGGTCCAAGTGCTGTTGATGCACTCATGTGCACGATCAGGCCAACATCAAGTCCATATCCCCTATGACCGTGTGCAATCATTCCTTTTTGCATGAGTACGGCATCTGCACCACCTTGTGCAACTTTGTTTATGGTATCAGCAATGTCTATAAGTCCTTTGATAGGACCATCGGATATTCCATGATCCATAGGCATAATAACCATGTTCCGGCTGCTGCGATCCATTATCCGTTCAATTCTGATCTTTTTCCCTATTTCTGACATTTTTTTATCCTCTAAGTTCTGGTTACTAATATTAATCATTAAATTAATTCATTTTATATTTTTCTTTGGTTATTGCGTGTCACTGTGTGACATAGTAACACGGTAATACAGTTAAATTATTTAAAGGTATTTAATGGCCCGGTACTTCCGAACCATGGCGTCAAGATAGGGTTGGATTTCACAAATCAATATCAGCAAACTGCGACCGCACCTGTTTCCACCCCTAAAATCGACTGAAGAGTAGCGATTAATTCACTGGATTGATCTGCTGACTCCAAAACTTCTATAAAATATTCTAGAATACACATTCGCTTCGTATCAGCAGGCACTATCCCATTTTCCAGTTATTTTTATACACCGACTTTAAGTAAAACCTACTAAATTAACATTTGAAGATTCCCGTTGAAAATTGACCCCTTTTTCCCACCAATTTTGACCCACCCCCTATATAACCACCCTACTTTTA
>JBQVLY010000108.1:0-5644 GCA_052361065.1 Methanosarcinaceae archaeon
TTCAACATCCCCATCAAGATCAGTGACAATAATATCCGGCACAACTCCCATGTCAAACACCACTGCTGTAGCACCATCGGCGGTGATAATAACATAATCATCGGTATTAATCAGATCAAGTTCACCCGCAAGGATCGGCGCATTTCCGCAGACCAGGATATCCCTGTCGGATATAAGATCATCAAGTATCGAAACATCGATCAAATTGCCCTTGTTCAGCATATCGGAAAGAATGAGCGCCGCGCGCTCATCCTCTCTCCTGCTAAACCCAAAATCCGCAAGGATATTGAGATATATTGGCTCCCACGAATCAAAATCCATATATAACTCCAATACAACTCCTAAACTAAACTTAACTACAACGGCGAGATGCCCACATACATAGACACACCTTCAACAACCCAATCCTTGACCAGCGTACCAGTGGCTTCCACATCCAACCCGATGATCAATAGGTCTGCACGAACCTCTTTCGCGATGAACGTTTCGTGATCCAGAACAAGGTCAAGTACCCGTTCATCATCGATCCTGACAAACGCCTTGATGTTCTCATCCACAACAAGGTCAAGTTCTTTTCGCATATCCTGAACCCTGCGGATAACCTCTCTCGCAAATCCTTCCGATTCGATCTCGCGCGTGAGTTTTGCATCAACATACACCATACCGCCGCTAAACTCCGCACCTGCTACAGATTCGGGGATGATCTCCTCAAAGTTCACCATTTTTTCCGTAACGATCACAGTAGTACCGTCCGCAAGTGTGACTTCGGACCCACCGGCATCTGCCAGAGATTTTTTAAGTTCCACAGCATCGGTCTTTTGTATGGCCGCAGTAACTTTTCCTGCATCACCTTTAAACACAGGACCGATTCCGCCTGGATTTGGTATCGCTTCAACACCAAGTTCATTCCAGTACTCACCGATACCGAGCACCACAACATCCTTAGCATTCGTCTGTCCCATCAGGACATCGCGCAGGTTATCGACTGCTGCACCTATCTGCTCATCCTCCGGAGCCACAACGATGCGCGATACTGGCCATCTCAACTTACGCCCGACCTTCTGGCGTGCATTTGACGATGATTCCACAATGGAACGAACTGTTTCCATATGGGCTTCGAGTTTTTTGTCAATCAGTGAATCGTCAACAACAGGCCAGTTGCACATGTGTACTGATTCAAGTGCATCCTCCTCTACATTCTTCACAAGATTGCTGTACATCTCCTCTGCAATATGTGGCATAAACGGTGCGATCACTTTCATTGTAGTGACAAAAACGTCATAAAGGACACGATAGACCGCAAGTTTATCAGGATTTTCCGCCTCCACCCATGTCCTTGGACGGATCAACTGTATATACCATCTCGACAGATCTCCAAGTATGAAATCGTTGATGGAACGAATGGCTTTTTGAAGTGCATATTCTTCCATAGCAGAGTCAATATCACTTATTAATGACTGCATACGGGACAATATCCACCTGTCCTCTTTTCGCAGATATTCAAAAACAGATTCAAGTGACACTTTTTCCGGGTCGAAATTATCAAGGGCCATGTACGGCAATGGGAACCTGTAAACATTCCAGAAAATATTCATTGTTCTATGAACATTAGCAACCTCATCCCACAGGAATTTCAAGTCATCCCATGGCGCATTGGCTGATAACACGTATGCACGCAACGTGTCGGCACCGTATTTCCCAATGACCTCGGCAGGTTCGATAACATTCCCGATACTCTTTGACATTTTCTTGCCATCTTTATCAAGCATAAAACCATGCATGAGAACACTCTTGTACGGAGCCTTCCCGAATGCGATCATGCTCGCTCCCAATTGCGAATAGAACCAGCCACGTGTCTGGTCATGACCTTCTGTAATGAAATCCGCAGGCCAGTTTTCCTCAAACGCTTCTGTTGTATGCGGATACTTCAATGTAGCCCACGATGCAACTGCCGAATCGAACCAAACATCAAACACATCTTCTACACGCGACATTGTTCCACCGCACTCACATTTGATCTTAATTTTATCCACATACGGGCGATGGAGTTCAATCGTTTCATCGGCATCTGATCGTTCAACCAGTTCCTCTTTGGTACCCATAACATCAATGGTTCCGCAGGTGCTGCATTTCCACACGGGTATTGGAATTCCCCAGTATCGCTGGCGTGAGATACACCAATCGCGCGCACCCTCAACCCAATCCTTAAACCGTGCAGAACCTGCCCAGTCAGGATACCAGTCAACTTTTTTGATCTCGGAGAGCATGTCCTCTTTGAGTTCCGATATCTTAAGGAACCACTGTTCAGTTGCAAGATAAATAATATGGGTCTTACAGCGCCAGCAGTGACCATAGCGGTGAGTGATGGTTTTCCTTGAAAGGAGCAAACCTCTTTCTTTAAGGTCCTCGATAACAACCTCATTTGCATCTATGATATTTATTCCGGCATATTTACCTGCTTCTTCCGTGTAATTGCCGTTTGAGCCGACAGGACAAAAGATCGGGATGTTGTTCATTATACCGACCTCAAAGTCATCCATACCGTGTCCGGGGGCTATGTGTACACAACCTGTATTCTCTGCTGTGACAAAATCGGCAAGATACACATTGTGCTCAAATTTTGCCTGTTTCGGGACAAGGTCTGCAAGCGGATGCTCGTAAGACAACTTTGTCAGGTCTTCTCCGAGCATTGTTTCAAGTACACCATAATCCGTGTACTTACCCTTGCGAAGTACATCCTCAACAAGTTGCGATGCTATTATCAGTTTTTCTTCGTGCCCGTCATGTGCGGTTGCGCGAATTATCGAATATTCAAATAATGGGTGTACAGCCACTGCCATGTTTGAAGGAATGGTCCATGGCGTTGTGGTCCATATCACGATATATGTATTTTCCTCACCTTTTACCTTGAATTTAATGTAAACCGATGGGTCGGTACGATCATCATATTCAACTTCGGAATCCGCAATTGCAGTTTCACATCTCGGACACCAGTTGACCACACGTTTGCCCTGTTCAAGAAGGTTCTTCTTATTTGCCTGTTTAAGCGTCCACCATGCAGCTTCGATATACTCGTCACGAAGCGTCATATAAGGGTCTTTCCAGTCGAGCCACACCCCGAGTGTTTTGAACTGCACGGCCATACCATCTTTTTGGCTCAATGCAAATTCCTTACATTTTTCAATAAAATTGCCAACACCATATGTTTCGATATCTTTCTTTGACGTAAAATCAAGTATCTCTTCAACCTTGACCTCAATGGGCAACCCGTGCATGTCCCATCCGGCACGGTCAATGATATTGTGGTTGTTCATGGAACGGTACCGTAAGATGGAATCCTTTATGATCTTGTTCCATGCTGTACCGAGATGGATATTTCCTGTGGTATATGGAGGGCCATCAACAAAAAAGAATTTTTTGCCTCCTTTCCTGAATTTGCGCACTTTTGAATATGCATCAATATTTTCCCAAAACGCATGTATCCTTTTTTCGATTTCGTTTGCGTCATATTGATTGGTGATTTCCTTTATTAGTGTCATAATAAGTAGTCTCCATTATTTAAATGGTTTTTATCATTCTAATGCAGTAATTAATTTAAATGTTTTGGGTTTAGCGTCTTTGTGTGTTAAATCAAATCATGCCCCTACTTTTTACACAAAGCACTTACACTACGGGATTCGGGATTTTTTACGCTAAGCCATCACAATTGTAAATCATGTGTTCAGGCTGTACCAAAACCAAATTTCATTGTACAGATTTATTATATCTTATCTCAATACGGTAATTATTGACAAAAATGATGTTTCATTTACCCATTTGGACTGAAATATACATGATTTGTACACATGCTTTGACTTATGGGACAGCCTGTGTTGAGCCTTTCCAGTTTATCTGTTTTAGCAACTGAACTTTGTAAGTATATGTGCATGTAGAGTATTTTATGTATCGGAGTGTGATACATTTTAAAAAAACGATCACAGAAAAAGAAAAGGAACCCTGCGTACTAAAAAGGCTCTAATTCGTACGTTTCTTCTATCATGTCGGTACAATAGAGAAAGCAATTGATAATCCCGTAATCAAAATACCGACTGCTTATGGATGTCTCAAATGGTGAAAAAACACTAGCATTAGAAGCCATAAATATGTTTCACAGTTCGCCGATAGTTTTATCTTTCAAAGACTACTATTTAATAGTTGTTAGTACTGATAAATGATGTAAGTATTGTAATATAAGAATAATAACTAATATTGAATTCTAAGAATATCCGGACTCACTGAATATAGGTAAATTCATGATCGATCTACACACCCACACAATTTTCAGTGACGGTGAACTGATACCGAGCGAACTTGTTCGAAGAGCATTGGTACACGGCTACAGGGGAATTGCAATAACAGACCATGTTGATTATACCAATATCGAATACGTTTTAGCAGGTGCTAAAAAGGCAAAGTACCTTGAGGATGTTCTGGATATCAGGGTGCTTGCGGGTGTGGAACTTACTCATGTTCCGCCCCTGAAGATTGCACCTCTTGTAAAAAAAGCGCGGGAACTTGGTGCGGAGATCGTGGTGGTTCATGGTGAGACCATTAACGAGCCGGTTGCATCCGGTACGAACTCAACTGTGGTAGGGATAGAAGATGTGGATATCCTGTCACATCCCGGATTTATCACTTTAGAAGATGCCCAAACAGCAGCAGATAATGATGTATGTCTTGAGATCACATGCCGTAACGGACACAACCGGACAAATGGACATGTTGCAAAAATCGGACTTGAAGCAGGTGCAACTCTTTTGGTAAACACTGATTGTCACAGTCCTGATGACCTTGTCACAAAGGATACTGCAAAAATGATTGCAATGGGCGCGGGATTAAGTGAAAACCAGGCAGATAAAGTGCTGGCATCTTCTCTACGGTTCATTGAGTAGTTTTTAAGGATCAAATATCCAAACAATGAGTAGGGATAATGCGTAAGAAAATCATCGATATTTCTGTAGGGATATCATCAGATATGCTAATATATCCGGGTGATCCGAAACCACTGATAAAAACGATATCATCGATTGAAAAGAATGGGGCTAAAGTATCTGATATTTCGTTTGGAAGCCATACCGGAACCCACATCGATGCTCCATCTCATATCTTTAAAAACGGAATAACAGTTGACCAGATTAAGCTCGATGGTCTTGTTGGAAAAGCGCTTTTGCTTGATTTTTCCATAAACGGGAAGGTAATCGCAGGAAGTGACCTTGAGGATATATACAGGCGGTTTGAACATATACCTGATATAACAATTTTACTGCTTAAGACTAATAATGTTGCATATCTGGATGAAAGTGCGGCATACTGGATTATCAGAAATGGGTTCAAAACAGTTGGAATTGATGGTATGTCTGTTGATTTCCCGTCTCAAATGATGATACACGGACAATTGCTTGGAAATGGGATAATTATTGTAGAATGCCTGAACCTGTATGGGGTTGATGAAGGGGTGTACGATTTTATTTGTCTTCCATTGAAAATAATAGATTGTGATGGTGCACCTGCGCGTGCTGTTTTGTTTTTAGATTGATAGGTAGTAACTATTCAGCCATACTTAAAACCGGATGTCGATGGCGAAAATCCATTTATTTGTATCTAT
>JBQVLY010000109.1:0-5504 GCA_052361065.1 Methanosarcinaceae archaeon
GTCGCCAATCCGAGCAGCCATGCGCGTATTGCGGCGAATGAACCGGGGAACTTCATCTATTGCGTCAAAGACGCTTCCTTCGATGTCCAGACGGTCAATAAAATCCGTTCTGTCCGTTCCCTGGAATCGGGCACAGCTTACACGCGCATCCGGAAAGAAACGTTCCCGGACTTTGTCACAACCAAACAGAATAATGCCGCCTTTAGAAACTGCCAGTTTCCCTGCATGAGGCACCAGTACGCCCATTGTTTCGAGTTTACGCTCATCAACAACGCGCCCGACTGAGGCAAAAGCATGCTCTATCCTGCCCATATCCAGATCGTGCATCGTTACATCGGGAAGTGGCATCTGGTCGTAGGTACTGCCGCCCAGAGAGCGTTGCAACTCAGCCAGCAACTCATCTCCCGCCATACGATTTGTGGAACCGAGACGCACATACACCCCTTTTTCAGGTCCTTCAGACTTGAGATAAAATGGACCCCGCCAGTGGGGGACTGTAGCGATGAGGAGTGACTTGCCCTTGTATGAGCAGACCTCAAGTTCTGGCATCATCAAGGGTCTGATACTGTCTGCAACTGCGCTTGCCAGGCGTTCTTCCTCCTGAAGTACATCACCAACGCCTGTTATTTTTCCGCCATCTGACCGTCCGATGATGATTGTTCCGCCTGCCGTATTGGCAAAGGCAACGAGGGTTTTGAGAATTGGTTTTAGGGAGGAGAGGTCTCGTTTGAATTCAAGTGTTTTTCCTTCTGGTTGGGCGAGCAGTTTCTGGAAATTCATGGATTGTCAACCTGCAATACAACTGTTAAAGTTACCCCGTTCACAGGACGGGCTATCTGGGCTGCTGTCGGGGCCGAAGGCGGTTTGGTAGCCCATTGATTCAAACCAGTCGAGGGTGGATTCGGTGATGCTGGAGACGTTGTCATTCATTGGACATCTCCTCGTTCTTACTGGTGTCGTCTTCCTCCTTATGTTCGGCGACAATTCGGTCAGCATCACGGTTGTAAGATTCCGACAGGCTCCTGAGCGTGACGGCGAAACGCTGATATCCTGCGTTCTCAACCTCATTGGCCTTTTGTCTGTACTGTTCGGCAAGCTCTCGTTCGGGTTTCCCCGTTGGGTCAACCATATGCACGCCTCTATAATTGGAGACTGCGATACTGAAACCGTTCCGCATTTTATCGGCATCCTTTCCGTTGAGTGCATCGGCAGCAGTTCGATCGATCCACAGCCCGTCAGGAGCAGGCGGACCGTGGATGAGGACCTGTCCTACATGCGTAAGGGCGACTTCAAGATGCCCGGAGTCAGCACACGCCCTTTTGGTATGTTCAAGCCACTGCGTGAATTGCTCCCTCGAAAAAGTACCATCCGGCTGTATGCCAGGCGGTGTTCGCCATTCACGAAGGAGTCGATACGCATTAGTAGCAATGGATTTATTTTGTTCGTTTGGCTCTTTCTCGGATTTGTCTTCCTTTTTTGAACGGTAAATAAGACGTATCACTTCACAGAAAAAAGCGGGGTCAGAAGCGAGTCGATTTTCCAACAGCTTCGGTGAAGTGCCAGAATGTCGATCCAGTAAGGGCAGGTATGCCCACTCCACTCGGAAAAGATCATCCGGATCAGTGTCTAAGTCATCTTGCAAAGCTTTTACAATCTCAACCATGTGATATGCGTCCATCGCGTATGAGGGTTCTGCGGAAGATACCGCAGCTAAAAGAGACTTCACGCTTCGCGGCTTGTCCAACGGCTGTTTGTCATGGAGCATTCTACACAGGCAATTGATCGCAGCATTGGGCCTTCCATTTTCCAGCAGTTTATCAATGGCAGCCTCAAGGTTGCCATCTGACTGATAAGGATTCGCACTTGTTCTACTCCAGTATTCATTTTCAGACCCTCCAAGCCACGCTCCTGCACGAAACCATGCCCCCTCTGTAAAGGGCAGATAGCTTAAAAACTGACCGACCTGTGAGACTGACCAACCCGATCTATCCAGTCCATCGACCCATGCCCAACCATTGCTGTATTGGCGACTCCAAACATAGCCGCTTGTGAATTGTGCGAGGTTCTTATTATCTGTTTCCAGCAGTGCTGGAAGTATCCTTTCATCAATTTCTGCTTCGGCGATAACACCAATGGAATGACCGACATGCGAAGGTGACTTAACAGCTTCGGCGAACTGAATGATCGCATCCATTCCACCATATGCCAGAATATCATTTATTGCCAGCTGACGACGTTCTTCGAGCTTCTGCTGCTGTTCCTCCCAGTTGTCGTTTTCTTCGTAGAGATCGAAGTCACGACCACTAAACAACCTGCGATGGAGATTTAATGGATTTTTGGGTGCGAGTTTTGCGGCAACAGCCTCGATTTTTGAAATTGTGTCAGAGCTCAGCGCCCATTTTGCATCGGAAAAGCGTCTGTGCTCCGAGGCAAACTCAGTCAATCCAGTCCAAAGCGCCAAGCGTTCGTCTTCTGATTTGCTGCATACGGCTTCCGATGACAAGTGTTCCAGAACTTTGTCGAAAGAAGGCTGAGGCAAGTTGTGGAGTTGACTAACAAGTTCATTCAGCTTCTCCATGTCATGACTTGCCATTGAAACCGCCAGTTCAGCGTAAAAGGCAACCTGCTCCCAATACTCCTTTCGAGGCGCATCCTTTTTCCAATCATCGGGAATGATATTACGCCATGAAGGCTTATGAGAACCGGTGGACACCTGATGTTGATTTGGTAGTAAGCTGAGCAAGAGATTCCATGCAACTGCTGGGACCTCCTTCTGAAGAGTTTGTAGCGCAACCTTGCGCTTATCGATAGACGAGGTGGTTTGCGGAAGCCACGGAAGTAAAATCGTTGTGAGTGAATTGGATGGACGGTTAGCCCAGTTCCCACCAGGGTCGTGGGTGGCTAGTTCACCAAGAATCACACACGCTCGAACCAAGAATTTCTCATCCCATGCGAGCGTTTCCAACGCCCAAAGCAAGCCGGTAAGGTAATTTCTGCCAGTGATGCCATTGCCTTCTTGTGAGAAAAGCTTGTCAAACGGGCAGGGAGTTTGCTGCAACGCATTTTCAACCGCGTTCAAAAACTCATCAGGGGATGCTTCAGCCAAAATAGGGAGCAGATTATTCAAGCTGCCCCACAACACCCAATCCGCATTCTCAAAGATATCTCGAACAGCAAGAACGGCAATAGTCTCTGGATTGTTTTGTGAGCAGTTATTCAAATTGTCGGGCTGGGTACCAAGAAGTGCCAGACTTTCAGCCAGACCCTTCCGAAGTTCGGGTGAATAGTTCAACACCTTGCCATGAATGCTGGCAGCATATCGTTCTTCGGGAGGTAAATCAAACTGGGGATCGCGCTCTGACAAGACGGGGACAACACACTGCTTCAAGGTGTCCAAATTAGTGTCAAAGAGCCTTGTACCTAAAGCCTGCCACAAACTTTTCCGTTCAGTAACACGCCACCTTCCATTTTTTAGGGCCACAGGGCTTGCTGGCTGTTGTAGTATCTCCCTGATTTTGGAAATCCAAGAACCAAACTCCTTATTGGCGAGTTGACGAACGACTTCAAGATCGGCTGCGTTTTTCTCATTCCATGCGCCAAGAAGATTGGCAATCACCAGATCAGAAGCGTATGCGTGCTGATTCCAATCTGGCTTGTCTGACGGCAACTGGCCAGCTGAAAACTCGTGGGGGATGACCTCATAGACCCGTTGACTGAAGGCGGTCTGTAAATCCTCGGGAAGGTTTTCTGGTGAAATGGTGCCTGCGTTCTTGTTAGCAAATTGCACCTCGTCGACGATTCGAGTCCACAAAGACGAAGCATTTTCCGGTGAATATTGACCAATCAGAGAGTGAAGCAGCGATAAAGTCACTCCGGCTTTGATATCCAAGTCATAGCCAAGAAGGTGAAAATGCCTCAGGAATTCAAAAAGAATTTCGTCTGTAACGGGATTGCCATCATTGGCATTTTCCAAGTTCGTTTTGAATGCCTGTAACTTATCTAGTTTTTTTGGACTGCTGAAATGAGTCAGTTCTACTTTCTTAATAAATTCATCGGCGCTTTCCGAATGTCTTGCCCATTCAAGAATAGTGCGTACATCTTTGGCATCTGTTGCGCTTAACGGGCCCGTGATAAGGGCAATGGCATCTTTGCCTCTGGAAAACAGGCTGGCGTTGTTAAAATCGTTCCATGCAGCCTGAATAACCTCGCCAAAAACTGGGCTATTTCCAGTGATGCTGATGGAATGTTTGATCTGACAAAGAATCTTGCGTTTCTGATTACTGCCGGCCTTTTCGACAAAAACAATCAAATCGTCCGTATCATGCCCAATAAATTTACCTTGCAGCTTTATTTTTCCGATGGGCCAGTTAGGCATACAAGGGGCAAACCCTCCGGTAAGCATGAGCACGACAAAAGAAGCTTGCACATGTGCCTCAAAATGCCCGCCACCGCCACCGGTCGAAAAGGAATTGCTGAGTTGTTTGCTGATATTACTCATATCTCGGTCCCCTCAACGAACTTCTCCGAATCCGGAACGTCTGCCGGCGCCGCAAGCTCCATCGCCGCGGCAGGCACGCGCAGCTCACCGGAAAGGAGTTTCGGAAGGAGCGTGTCGCGGAGAGTGGCGAGCGTTGCTGACTCCTGCTCGTTGCTTTCGATTCGCTCATCAAACGGAAAGGCAATATGTTCAAATCCCCCAACAAGCAATGTTGGAGGTGCAATCCACATAATTCCTTCGAATTGTTTTTTATTGATAGCCCCGAACACCGTCCCTTCCGACTCAAATCGGTTAAAATGATTTCGTAGGGTATGCATCGCATAATATGTATAAGAACGGCTGCCGGATTTGTGACGGATTCCTGCTACACCTCGCCCCACACAACACCGTTCAGCAGCCATATTGACTGACCCTACAGGAGCACGGACACTAACAAGGGTGTCACGGTGTTCCGCGATTCTTTTGGTCGCGGTGCAATAAACGCGATTTGCCGGGTAGCGGAAACCGAAATCCCTTCGCCCCTGGAAGAAAGGAAGACCTTCTCCTGTTTCATTATAGGTGCTTCCGGGTGGTGACTGCCCCATCGTGAGATTGAACTCGTCGTGTATTGTGGTTTGCTTCCACCCCTCCGGCACCGCCCCCAGCTCCGAATCCTCGAAGCTGTCCGGGAACAGGTCAGCGATTTCATTGGGCAGCCCCGTGTCCCGTCCCTCCGCCTTTGCACGCACGGGATCGAAGTCCACGAACCAGCTCTTGAAGATCGCCTGCGCCATCGCCTCCAGCGTCTCGTTCATCCGCCGGTTCAGCTCGATCTTGTCGTCCAGCGAGCCGAGGATGTGGGCGATGGCGCGCTGTTCAGGAAGTGGTGGAAAATAAATTGGAACGTCGCGGAGGATCTTCGTGTTAAGTGAAGGCATCGTCGCACCTACCGCGATCCGACGAATGTATTCCTTGAAGATAGGGTGTCCAAAAAACCATGACAGATAACCAGGATCGATTATATTCC
>JBQVLY010000110.1:0-5403 GCA_052361065.1 Methanosarcinaceae archaeon
TCAATGGCTCATGGAAAAAATGAAGGAGTTTTCATTTTCCATAGTGGCATTGATCCCCGAGGAAAAAAAACATGAGGAACAAAAATACAGCTTTCCCGACAACGTCGTGTCGTACCGGGAATTTGTCTTGTTTGACTATGATGAGATAGAAAAACATCACCCTTCGATGCTCTCACGGAAAAAATGGCAGGGCATCTCCGAGAGCATCTATCAGCTCATGAAGGATTGGAGAAAAGGGGCCCTTTCTGAAGGGAGTCTTTCCCTGATAAGAGATCTTGTCAACAATGAAACTCCTGGAATTTTCAGGAATTTTCTTGAGGATGAAGCCGCATTTGCCCTTCTTACGAAGGTCTATGAGAAGAGGAGAGAGGGTGCGGGATTTTTGAAGTATTTCTATACCCACCGCAGTATTCATCTCATCCTTTTTCGAATGCTTTCACTCTATCAAAAGCTCCCATCCTCAAAGATCTATCACTCGCCGGGTACGGGATATGCCGGCATGCTGGCATGTCTGAAATCGGCTCTTGAGGGGAAAAGATCGATTATCACCGAACATGGAATATACCTTCAGGAAAGAGAGATGGAACTCTTGAAGGCCGGCTGGCTGGAGGACCCTTACCTCAAAGAGATGTGGATTGATTTTTTTTCGGCCATATGCCGATGGCAATACAATTCCTGCGACCGGCTCATCACACTCTATCAGGGGAATAAGGACCTTGAAGTCGAATATGGGGCCAGGGCGGAGAAGATCATGGTCGTGCCGAATGGAATCGAAGTCACGCGTTTTAAAGAGGCAAGGTGCAGCCGTTGCACAAAAGACCCCAGGATGGTCGGCCTTGTGGGAAGGGTGGATAATGTAAAAGATATCAAGACATTCCTGCAGGCAATGGCAATAGTCAAAAAGGAGTATCAAAAGGTGGCGGTATGGATTATCGGGCCGACCGATAACCAGCCGGAGTATTACACGGAATGCACTGAACTCCTTGACATGCTTGGATTGAATGACACCATTACCTTTACCGGAATAGCGGATGTCCTTGATTATTACAAGAAGATGGATGTCCTTGTTTTGACAAGCATCAAAGAGGCAATGCCTCTTGTGGTGATGGAGGCCATGGCCTGCGGAATTCCCGTGGTGACCACGGATGTAGGCGCATGCAACGAGCTTGTATATGGCCTTGACGACGGCATAGGCCCTGCAGGAATTGTAGCAAGAATAAGGGATGTGCAGGCAATTGCCGCGGCTACCGTGAAGATACTCAAGGACAGGGAGCTGGCAAGCGATTTCGGGGAAAACGGGATAAAAAGGATAGAGCGGCTCTACAGGGAAGACCTAATTATCAAGCAGTATTTTAATATATATCAGGAGGAACTCAATGGCGGGAATCTCATTCTTGCTGAAGAAACACATTAAACGGCCACACCTTGCCCGTTTTATCATGACGGAAACCGAGCAGGCAAGTCAGGCGGTCGGGCCCTGGTTCCTGACCATTTTATGCCTGGCTGTGATGGGGTTGTTGGTTTATCTTGACACAGGCCGGTCTCCCACGCTGTTTTTTCTTGTGATTACATATGCAACGGGTCTCTCTTTAATCATTTCATCTCCTGTATATACTGTGCTCAACCGTTTTTTGGCAGACGAACTTTTTTTCAGAAGGACTGATTCCATTTTTAACGCCCTGATAGCATCATCTGTCATTATGGGGTCTTTTTCCATATGCATCTCATCTGTTGTCATCTTTTCTTTGTCTTCAGTCACTGCCAATTACAAAATAAGCTTTGTTGTCCTTACAAGTCTTCTATCACTTCTGTGGTGTATCGTCAGTGTGATAAATTCTCTTGATAAGGATCGTCTTACCTTTTGGCTGTTTCTGGCCGGCATGGGCACAAGCATCGGTCTTCTTTTGCTCACAGGCACAAGCGATGTTCAGAGGCTTATCCTTATTTTTATTGCAGGTATTACCATTCCTATTGCAGGCGGATATGCCTTTATCCTTAAGCTCTACCTGCGGGGATCGGCAAAAATGGATTGGGAAGTTTTCAGGCGTCCCAAGGCGTATAAGCCGGGACTGGCCTTATTTTTAGTTAACCTGGGTTTCTGGATAGATAAGCCTATCTTCTGGTATTCGAAAACCACGGGCAAATCCCTTATTGATCCCTTTTTTCGGTATTCGCCTCAATACGACTTTCCATTTTTTGTGGCTATCAGTCTGATGATGATAGCGTCGTTCATAGTATACAGGGGCATAAAAAAGGAGATTAGAAATCCCTTCCGATTATTCATATTCAAGCTGTTAAACAATTTTCCTTTTCGGGAATTATCCATGGAAAAGGTGAACATTATTCACGCTGTAAGGCATATTATGCTGCGCATTTTACTCGTGCATGGCGGTGTTGTTATGGTGGTGCTTTTTTTCGTATCCACAGCTATTATTCCCCTTCCATGGGAAAATCCCTTTGTATTTCATTATCTTATGATAGGAACTATATTTTTTGCCTTATGGTTTTTCTGTATTCTTTTGATGCAATATCTTGATGATTATGATTCCATTTTATGGCTGGCCCGTGTTTTTCTTATTTTGAATATTGTGTGTACAACTATTTCCATAAAACTTGGCTGGGAATACTACGGCTTGGGCTTCATGATAGCGTGTATGGTTTCCTCTGTTCTCTCTTTGATTGTTTTGAATTCAAAACTCGGCAGGCTTGAGTATGGTATTTTTAAAAAGGCCGTTCAGGTTTCTAAATCTCCTCGGACTCATCATGATGCCTCTATTAGTGGGGTTTGAAATTACATATCGTCCCTTTGTGGAGATCAACAAGAATGATGATATCTATATCATATCACCATACGCGCAAGTAAAAGGGGATATATCTCGTGCGTTTGCGTATATCTCCCTTTGTGAAATCGAGATGAACTCCGGTTATCTTTCCTCTCTTCCTCCGCAAGCTATTGTGCGGAAAGTCGAGGCTTGGCCGGCATTTCTCGTGGATATCTCATTTCCTGAATGGGAGAATATAATAAAAAAGGAAGTTGAGTTTTTGCGGTCAAAGGGATTTGAAAACGTCTTTGTGGATACTGCTGATAATGTGGAAATCCTTGGGAATCTACTGCCCGAAAAGCGAGAGCTTATCCATAGCAAAGGCGTAAGCCTTATTCGAATGATAAAAAAGAGCATTCCTGGAAATATTATTATAAACAGGGGCTTCGGCATCTATGATGACATAAATAACGACATCTGCGGCGTATTTATAGAGTCTCTTTTTTATAAAAAGGAGGACTTGGGCTGGACCGAAAGGACGGACATGGACACGAACACTGAGTGGCTGCTTGACAAAGTGGAGATGTTGAGAAAAGACAAAAAAATGATCCTTGCCGTTGATTATGCCCCAATGTCTGAAGACAAGAAGCTTGAGTTCAAAAAAAAGGCAAAACGCCTTGGTATCTCATGGAAATGGGCCAGGGAGGACCTTCAATAAATGTATTCAAGAAAGCATATTCTCCAAGCCACTTTTTTTATCATTCTTGCGGGCATGACGCTGAGCGGCTATTTGCTGAAACCTATAGATGTGAAGGTTGCTCGTTATTATGAGTCGCTTTCCATGTACAAGGAAGCAATAGCGGCATACGAAAAGAGCCTGAAAGCGACAAGAGATCAGTCTTTTCACAGGGAGATACTGCTCAGGATTTCCATACTCTGTCGTTATATTGGAGACTACGATAAGTTCCTGGTCACTGTAAAACGTCTTTTGGACCTGGAATATAACAGTCCAGGGCTCATGAAGGACGGAATGGATACGGCCATCGGCTTTTGGCGTTTTAACCCGGCAGACAAAATAAGACAGGACGATGTTATCTTTTTTGCGAAGAAAAAGGATAACCGGAATTTTCTGATAGATTTTTTATTGGGAAACCAAAGACTTTATGAAGTGCTATCTCTATATGATCAGGCATATAATTCAGGAGATTTAACAGAAGAACAGATGGAAAAGGCCGTCACCGTCTCAAGGTGGACAGGTGACATTCAGCAAAGGAAGAAATGGCTTGAGCGAGCCGTAGATGTTATCGCCGACGCAGAACTGACAAGAGAATTTTTCAGAGTCTGTGTGGTCTTGGGGGATGAAGAAACGGCCATGCAGATAGCTTCGCGGATAACACCAAAGACTCTTGATGATTTTCTTTCCCTGGCCAGGCTTTATAAAAAAACCGGGGATAAAAAAAAGGCCAGGGCGTTTAATATAAAGGCGGAATCCATCTGTATTGAAAGGCTTGCCGCAATTAAGGATAAGGGAAGCGACAAAAGCAAAAAGCTCCTGACTCAACTTGTCTATATCTATTGGGAAAACGGCAATTTTGAGTCGGTAATAGATACTATTGAAGCCCTTTGTGCCCTCGGCTGCAAAGATAAAAAGCTGCTGGATGACGCATTCAACGCATCTCTCCATCTCTGGCGTGAAAATCCCGATAACAGGGAAAATCAGGAAAGGGTTATAAGAATTGCGGGGAATATGGGCAACCAGGACTTTGTGGTCAAATTCCTTGTCTGGAACAAAAGGTATTCCGATGCCTTGAAGATATATGAAACAAGATGGCGCAAGGGCAAACTGTCACCAGAGGCCCTGAAGAAGGCCATAGAGATTTCTTACTGGCAGAATGATCGGATTTTACAAACGAAATGGTTTAAAAGAGGGATTGCAGAATCATCAGAAGACACGGAAATCATGCGTAAACTGGCATACATCTATTTAGATGATCATCAATATCAATCCGCGAAAAAACTCTTTTTCAGGCTCAATAAGATAGAGCCTTATAATAATGAATATCTTGCAAAACTGGCGCAGTTGTTTGAAATAGAAGAAGATTATCGCACAGCGTATGATTTTTACAAAAGGATTTACAGCGAGACAAAGGATATGACCTGTCTGGAGAGGATGGTGTCGTGCGCATATCATATAGATCAGGCTGTTTATGAAGAGGCATTGCAAGAGTCGGCCGGACGGAATCCCACGGAAGAAAATTTGTTCAGACTTGCATCTTTTTATCTTTATGTGAGCAAGGAGTACGAAAAGGCCAATGACGCGCTTGATAATATGGTTCACAAGTGGCCGCTTACAAAATATCAGATCCTGTTATCCTATTCATTTTTGCGGAACGGTGACAACGCAGCCGCATGTGATCTCTTGAAACGCATTCCGCCTAAGTTCCGGCAACCATGGGGTACACAGCTTTTATCAAAACATTATCAGGAACAGGGAGAATGGAACAAAGCCATAGATGTTATCAAAGACTACATCAAATTTTACCCGGATGATACAAACACACTGCTCTGTCTCGCGTATATTTACACCCGAATGAACTCTACCACTGACTAACGGCAACTCATTGAATCCATGTTGCCTTCG
>JBQVLY010000111.1:0-5344 GCA_052361065.1 Methanosarcinaceae archaeon
TGGCATTTTTGCATCCCGACTTCACCATATCTTTAACCGATCTTCAATCGCAAAAGTCCTCGAAATAGCTCGCTATTCCTGCGGTTTTGCTCAATCAGATCAATTAAATCTACGGCAAATTCGGGCGCAAATTCTACCAAGTTATTTTTTAGCGAGCCCTTACCTCCACGATTAACAAATCCTGCCCTTTCAAGTTCTTTGATGAGTTGTTTTATCTTTTGTGGTATATTAAATAGTATCAATTTAATACCACCAAGTCAACCTTTTTTGTATTCTGTCGGTTGTTGAGGTGTTCAGCTCACTATATCATTTGAGTGTAACCAAAATAGAACAATGCCACCTTGATGATGGTTCCCTTATTATGCAATGCAATTCATTTTCAAATAACGTAGGGGCAACCCCCTGTGGTTGCCCTTTCCCTTATGGTCGCATATTGTGCAGGGCAGGCACAGGGGCCTGCCCCTACGGGATATTACCGGATACATTGGGCTGGATTTTCCTGAGATTCAAATCGTTTTGCACATTCCACAAATATCTCGCATGTATCACAGCGCAGGGAACCATCCACGAAAATTGATAACGTTGTTCTATTTTGGTTACACTCAACTCAATTAATGGTTTTATGGACAACTCTGAACATTTAGCCAGAGTTTCACACACTGCGAGTTTTGAATACAGCTTTTTTTCATCAGATAATTGTTTACATAATCCACTGACCACAAAAGAATTTTGGAATTTTTGTAAATGAATTGCTGCGCATGTTCTTTCAACGGGTTTTTCTGAGCGAAGAAGAGATAATAAATCGGCTTCGGAGAATGATGAGAAACGGGCAAGATCATCCTCATTTGCCTCCCCACGTTTTCTTCTTTTTATTGCTGCATCATTCATGGCTACCCCTGTGAATACATGCCCTGCTCTCAGACCCAGGTGGTGTCCTGAATACTCGCCATAGCGCACTCAGGACTGCTGCCTTCCGCTCAGTACAAAGCGTCGGCTTTCACTACCTATTTCTCGGAAGTTTATCCAATGTCCACGACTATACATTTTTCTTAGGCTCAACACAGAGCCTGTAACCTTGATCCGTCTGGCTAATGATGGCGGTCCATGAGATCACTCCATATGTATGAGTCCTTTTGTGTTCTGACAGGAATGAACTGAAGGTGTTCCAGATCACAGGAACGAAGAATTATTTTTTCGGACGGTTCTTCAAGGATCGCTTTTTCTGGTCGTACGCGCTGTTTACGCGCCACATAAGTCGTGGGCGGCAAGGTAATAATATTGTCCATGTCCATGCGTTTCAAAATTATTCCCGCTGCTGTCGTCTTGGGCCTTCCGTCATATTGATACAGCCCGAACATGCGGCAGAACTGATGGGCAATTTTAGCTCGCACATACTCCGGGTTTGATGCCATACAATCTCTAATCTTTTTTATTTGCCGGGCAGTGAAATCCTTGCCGATGTAATGAACTTTAAGGCTGTTCCACTGCCTGGATTTTGGATGCGGTGGCTTTTCAAGAAAAGTCAGCATCCGTTCTACTGCAGCCTCACGTTGAGTGGGCCTCCGGTCCGATTTTTCAAAATATTTCAACCCTTTTTTTGCATATTTTTCCTGGCATTTTTCTATGGATTGAGGTGGAACACGGACATCAAGAACCAGCCTGTCCACAGTTTTTCCTTCCAGGGTTCCCAGGATGATCTTGGCACGTTTAATTCTCCAGATGCCTGCCGTTCTGCTATGTGCGATCTTTTCGATCTCCTCTATCTCTTCCCGGGAACACGTAATCTGATGGTCTGTTTTCATTTTTTTGTTTTGTCGCGTTTTCCCTTTGTCCTGGCCATTGTAGCAATGTATCGCCCTTTGCTATCACGATTGTTGTATCTGAAGATTGTATCGACCAGTCTGTTATGTAATTTCCCTAATGCTTGAACATAGCGTTTGCTCAACCACCGATAGTACTTCTCCATACTCTTCATATTCTGTCTGAACACTATCCCGATAAGCTCGTCGATATACTCATCTGCATTATCATCAAAAAAGTGTGTCAGGTCGGCGGGCGGGCCGTCTGGAATCGGTTGATATTCCTGGACGAACACGTAAGCTCCAGGCAGAGAACGGAGGAAACGAAAGCGCTCCACATCTTCGGCCAGGCTGGTATTGTAACCATACATGCAGATAAATTCAACATTATCTCCGGAAGTAAAACCAAGTATCTGATACTTGCGGCGGACGCGGTCCAAGTTCCGAGCGTCATTGAGACTGAAATGGTAAACGCGTCTCGTAAACTTGAGATTAGAACAGTAAATTCGCCGGATGATTCGTGCCTTTTCCTTGTCTATCATGCGAAGATCAAAGGTCTGGGTAAAATTGACCTGCAAGTTGCGCTGCGCCATTTCTTCCAGGAAATTGCCTGCATCAGGGTGGGACAGGATATTGTCATCAAGCAGTATGAGCTTGCGGCGACCATCCTCAAGCAAGGAATCAAGATTGCTCACTTGATGTGTCTTTCCTTCTTTGATGGGAACAATGCAGAAAGGACAATCAAAGGGACACCCGCGGGTTATAAAACCGATAGCCCTGTCCTTTAATTCGGGATAAAGTGTGTAATCGGCAGGAAGTTTCTCAATCTCGCTGGGAAGACGCTCCCGGATATCGACTCCGGAACCGCCAAGAATGAGGGATTTGCCATAATAGTCTCGCAGTTTACTTATGCGTTTTTGAGATGCAGGAGAGTGGAAAACACAACTGGCATAAACCTTTTCAATCCTCTTTATGAAAATTTCTTTTCGAGCCAGGATAACCCGGCGGCCCTGTTCCTTGAAATAGCGACTGAGTTTCATCAGCGCCAGATTCGGCAGGCGGCTGTCCACGTCGAGAAGCAAAATGGCGTCGCGGGGTATTCGAGCTTGACGTTTTTCTATGGGTTTTCTAACAGCAACGGGAAGGGTCAGACGCTTTTTTTGTGCGTTATTGGGAAATCCCGAAATAGCGTTATCATACAAGGTAACCACAAATTGCATTTCCGGCAGCAGAAGATCCATGAGCGTTATCCAGTCAGAAAAGCCTTTTTTTGTACAAAAGCAGTCAGGCCGGTTCAATAGCATCAGGCCGGGCATGTTGAGCGGTGTTCCTGATTTTGGAAAGGCATCAATCATGTGGCGGACAACATCAAGGATCGGCAGTGCAGCTCGACTCTGCCAGGATCGCAGTTGCGACCACTCCTTTCTGAAATCACATTTTCTCTCCATCCAGCAGCCTGTCTCTATGCCGATGTATTTCCTGAACAACTCAATCAGACGCTCCATTGTCCATTTTGCCGGAAAGCGCGATTTCAGAACCCCCTTGTAATGAAGTAGCGTTAAGAAGGCCACTGGATCTGTGACAAGGGCTTCCTTGTTGAATAGCGAATGAAACCGGGTTACACGAAAAAAGGGATCTGTAAAATTGAAATCATCTGTCTGGTTGTGATGCTTCAATTCTGTGCCGTAGGCAAGCAGAAAGCAGCGTGAATTGCCCGTACCCAATGCGGGTTTGCGAATCGGGAGAGCCGACGGCAACAAATGGCAATCCTTTTCCGTCAATCTTTTGACCTGCCCCTTTCCGTCAATCCGGATGCCGCTGCCCAAAAGTGGTGGCACGTCAGAGCGGCTATCAATTAGGTGGTGAGTCGAAAGGATGAATTCAAGTTGCAAGTGGACATCGGGATTCCTGCAAAAGCGCCCCAGAGCATAAGGAAGTTCACGTAAGAAGCTATAGCCCGCACAGGCTACAGCCATCAATTGCAACAGTTCCTGGTTGGATCTGCCCGCAGGAAGCTGCGTCCATTTGCGTATTTTTTCGCGATCCTTTTTGAAACAGAACCTGCCGTCGCCGTTTTTTCGGGCGTTTTCAAAGTATATTCCAAGTAAATACATACTATATTTCAATCATCAACATTGGAGCTATGCTGTCCAGAAAAAGCATTCCTTTTCTTGAAAGCACGCAGTGATTTTTTGGCTGAAGGGGAAGAATATATCCATCTTCCTGAAGCTGCTTTATCTTTTCTGCAAATATTTGGCGAAAATTTATACCGAGGTTTTCATCAATAGCATCAATGTCTATCCCGCCGGTCTTTCTCAGCCCAAGATAAACCATCTCCATCATGCGCTGCTCTTTGCTTAAAATTTCTTTCTCTTCTATAGGCAGCCTGCCCTCTTTTATATTCTCTATATATTTCTTTACGCTGCGGCAGTTCCAGTAACGCCTGGGTTCTATAAATGAATGGGCGGATGGTCCAAACCCCAGGTATGGCGAGAATGACCAGTACTTAAAGTTATGTCTGGATATTTTGGAAACATTTTTTGCAAAATTTGATATTTCATACTGAACATAACCATGAGCAGTTAAATATTCCATTGTTGTTTCAAAAAGCTCACCAAACAGAGAGCCGGACGCAGGTTTAAACCTGCCTTGCTCTCGCTCTCTGTCCAATGGAGTGCCTTTCTCATATGTGAGCATATAGCAGGATAGGTGTTCGGGCTCAAATTTAACGGCTCTCCGAAGGTCAGAAAGCCATGTCTTTCTTGTCTGACCCGGAATGCCGTAAATAAGATCAATTCCAATATTATCAAACCCTGCTTTTCGTGCCCCTCTTATTGTTAGATCTGCATCATTACTTGAATGAATTCTGCCCAGAAAATCAAGAAATTCATCATTAAAAGACTGCACCCCTATGTTTATACGATTAATGCCGATACTATGGTATCCTTCAAGTTTTTCAGTCGTAACAGTGCCCGGGTTGACTTCTATGGTTATTTCAGAGTCATGAAGAAAATTGAATAACCTGTATGCATTCTCAAGAATACGTTCTATATTTTTTGCTTTGAAAACCGAAGGTGTGCCCCCTCCGAAATACAGGGTATCGCATACTAAAGCATGGCTTGAGACCATTTGCATTTCCTGAATTAAGGCCTCAATAAATGGCTGTTTAAGGGAATGGTCTGTTATGGAGTAAAAGTCGCAGTAAGGACATTTTTTACTGCAAAAAGGAATATGTATATATATGCCGGCAAGCTTGTTCAATTAGAGCCTTTTAACCTAAAGCGATTTTTCACTCAATCTGCACCAATCTCTTGCGCATCAACTCACCTTTCAATCCTGAAAAGTTTATTTTCCTGTGATAATTTTTGCTATCGCATTAGTCTGATGATGTCTGTTTCATTGGCGCAGTTTTTTCTAATGCAGCAGATTTGTTCTATTTCGGATGATTCTGTTTCTGTAATTACATTAAGACCATACGGATTTTCCTGAACCGGACAAGCGTACTTAATTTGTTTTTTTATCGTAAGTGCGCCTGCAGCGCAATG
>JBQVLY010000112.1:0-5315 GCA_052361065.1 Methanosarcinaceae archaeon
CTCATCTACATCAGCCATTTGGCGACTACGAATGCTAAATAAAGTGTTACTTATGGTGTCATTATATCAAATTTAATTGAATAAAACTATGCCAAAATATTCAATATTCAGGAGTCATTATGAAAAATAAGCAATATTAAATCTATATATCTAAAAATAAGTGTTGCTACCCCATATATTCAGCTGTTCCTACTTTTCTGCACTGTGTTATAAAATTCCATGCAACAATAAATTGACACCACATAAACCCGGCAACCAGATAACATCACATCCTAAAAAATATTCCCTTCCACTGCTTCCAGATCGTTCTCAAATCCCATTCCACACAATTTCATACTTCATCGGTTCGTAAACAATTCCTTTCTCCACATGGTAAATATTTCCCAACCCCCAGGAATTGAAAAAACTCAGGTCATCGATGAATTTTCCATTGTATTTGATCCTGTAGGGGCCAGGAATTGAATCGTGATCTTGCTGCAACCAGGATTGTATGCTGCATTAAACAGATACGCAGAATCCATCATCCCAGGGCGGCTCGATGATGAAAGGATATGGAAGCCTTAAATCTTCGGTCTTGCCATATCTTGCATTAATTTATTCCAATTGTAGTGGAGGTCAAATTGAAATCTCCTTTACTGTCGTGTTAAGTGTCTGCTATAATGGGCATGGGACATATGAAATCTAATTCTAAAATGACTGATGGGTTTCCACACATCACTGTCACAGAGTACCGGCAATTAAAACAGACACGAGCAATTGTACGTACATGCGCGTGTCAATAATAAAGAAAAAGACACAGCAATTGGCATGAAATAAAGAAAACGGAGCATCATTATACGCCGCAGGCGGCATACCTACTACCAAACCCGCAAACCAAACCTATGGCGTCAATCTGGCATAGTGTAATACACCGATTTTAATCAGGAAATACAGTGTTTTTAGATTCTATTTTTCGATAGCATCCGACCGATTTTCATTTTGATAATTTGTCACGGAATCAAAAATAGGCAGTGATTTCGTATAGTGTGACAGATGTCGCCAAATTTACAGTCATGCATTTCAAAAAATTGAAGATAATACAAAAGAGGCAGTGGTGCTAAGTGTACATGCGCAACTATTCTATTTTATATAGACAGATACCAGATTGACGCCATCGCGAATCGCACATCCTGCAATACTAATATATTCAAGCCATAAAACCATCTACTTCAATGCAGGTGCCAAAATTCAACCCCTCAGGTGAATTTAGGTGGTGCCTGCATATTCCTTATTTATGCTGTGCGAGACCCAGGGACAAAATCACTCAATCTTCAACTCTACTACTTTACAATCGTCCTCTTTTAGCTCAAATACACAAGTATAATATTTAAAAAAATATAATTTTAAAAATTTTGTCACTCAATTTCCATGTTTTATTTGATGGCACTGGTTTTTCTGCCTCGAATGAATTTAAATGTAAATGTAAATATAAATGCAAATATAAATATCAACATAAACGTAAATGCAAATATATCACTAAACAACAAAAGTAGAATGAAAAAAAAGAGTGCTCCGCTTGGTTGTGACTTTTGTTTTTTGGATAACTTAATGTAACAATAAACCCAATTGGATGCTTATGACATTACCAGTGCTAAACATGGATTATGAATATCTGGAGCACACAGCCGACGCAAAATTCAGGGCATACGGCAAAACAATAGAAGAAGCATTCCAAAACGCTGCTGTTGCCATGTTTAATGTGATGATCGATACAAGTATTGTTTCCGATGAGGTCAAAGAAAGGATTAAACTCACATCAGAAGACCTTGAAGGACTGCTTGTAGACTGGTTATCGGAACTTCTCTACTTATTCGAAGTTGAACAGGTCGTTTTCAAAACATTCAAAATCGATCACATTAAAAAGCACGATGAAAATTATTCAATATCAGCAACTGCCACTGGCGAACCTCTTAACATGACAAAGCATAAGTTTGGTACCGAAGTAAAGGCAGTCACCTACAATGAGTTGATAGTAGAGAAAACTACAAAAGGCTGGTTTGTACAGGTTGTAGTTGATACGTAAACCACTTGATCCAAACAACATATTCATACAAATTATAGATATATAATCGTTGCATTTCAATATCCGGAAACATCAGAATGAGTGAGAGGCACTAATATGACAGATAGGACAAAAACAACTGACACTTTTGACCTTGCCACAAAAATAGATAACAACACGTGGGAAATACCAATTGATTACAAACCGGGTATGAGAGTCCCTGGTCGCATTTTTGTATCGGAAACCTTGATGCATAGTATTGAGAAACAGACCTTTGACCAGATGGCAAACGTTGCAACCCTGCCAGGCATCCTGAAATATTCCATGGCAATGCCTGATGCACATCCCGGATATGGTTTTCCTATCGGGGGAGTTGCCGCATTTGACAGGGAAGAAGGAGTGATCAGTCCGGGTGGTGTGGGTTTTGATATTAACTGCCTTTCCGGGGATACACGCATATTACATGAGCATGGATACACAGTTCCAATCAAAGATTTCGATATGAGGTGGAATATTGATCGCATAAAGTGCATGAACTTCGGAACAAAACCCAGGGATACCGAGATCGATGCGTTTATGGAACTGCCGACAACCGAAAAAGTGTATTGCATCACCACCGGATCAGGAGAAACTGTCACAGCATCAGGAGAACATCCATTATACACGCCTGAAGGTATGGTCCGCGTAAAAGATATCCGGAAGCAGAAAAGACAAACGATTGCAATATTTCCATTCAAAGGAGTGGAATACGAGATACCGGATCCAACCGTAATTATTACAGGGGACGATATTAGATCATCAGGCATAAATCAAAATAAAATTGAACAGATGGTTACTAAACTAAAAAAACGCGACCTTTTACCGCTTGCGGCAGATAGTGACAAACTTCCCTACCTGCTAAAACTCATGGGTTTGATCCTTGGTGGTGGAACCGTTAATTTCAAAAGGAACAAAAACACAATTCGATTCTACGGAGAACCGGAGAATCTGGAAGATATCCGGCTTGATATTGAGAGATTGGGATTTGCTCCATCGCGCATATATTCAAGATCCCTTGAACAAAAAACAGGCACATCTCATGGAAAATTAAATTTCACAAAGGAAGAGCATTCCTTTAAAACAACATCATCATCTCTTGCAGCACTCCTTTGGTGTCTGGGTGTTCATCCGGACAGGACATCACAAAGGTACCTGCTACCGGAGTGGGTCTTTAAACTGAGGTTGTGGCAAAAGCGATTACTTTTATCATCCCTTTTTGGTGCGGGACTTTCATCTCCTGCTACCTTGCCCGGACATGGTAGCACTTTCTATGCACCGTTTTTCTCCATTAACAGGCAGGAAGGATCTATCAAAAACGGCGGGGAATTCCTTGATCAGGTCAGTATGCTTCTTGCAGATTTCGGAGTCGATTCATCCAGGATTGAAAAAAGAAAGGAATACATAAATGAAAATGGTGACGTTTATTATTGCTTAAGGCTGCAGGTAAACGGTTCTTTTGACAATCTCATAAAACTATGGTGCACAATCGGGTCCGAGTACAATCAAAATCTGCGACATCTGGCAAATGCGGCTGCGGTGTACCTGAAGAAAAAACAGATGGTCACCTATGAGCATGAACAGGCAGAAAATATAGATGTCAAAACAAAGGATGCCGGAGATACGATCTCATCGATATATGCAAGATCAAAGTCTAATAATGTGAACAGGGAATTTATCCGGCAATTTGATTGTGGAGAGTGTAGCACCTCTGCAATGGTCGCATCAAATATCCGGACATTTGATAACTTCCTGTCGGAATCCGGAATTGCTGCTTCTGGCATGATATGGGATACGATACAGTCCATAAATGAGATAGAACATAACGATTATGTATACGATTTCATGGTGCGCAGTGAACATCACAATTTTGTTGCCAGTTCGTTTGTGGTATCCAATTGCGGAATTCGTCTAATACGAACGAATCTACTGGAAGGGGACGTGCGCCCTCACATAAAAGAACTGATGTCAGGGCTTTTTCGTGAAATTCCGTCCGGTGTAGGTTCAAAAAGCCGCATACGTGCATCCGAGAGTGAACTTAATGATGTTTTCACACACGGCTCCAGGTGGGCTGTTGAATCGGGGTATGGTGTTGAGGCTGACATTGAACATTGTGAAAGTAGTGGTTTTATCGAAGATGCAGACCCTACTCAAGTAAGTGCAAAAGCCTACAAACGCGGAAAGCCGCAGTTAGGAACACTTGGAAGCGGAAACCATTTTATTGAAGTGCAGTACGTGGATAAAATATACGATAACGAAGTTGCTTCATCGTTTGGTCTTAAAGAAGGTCAGGTCACAATTATGATCCACTGCGGTTCACGTGGTGCAGGACACCAGATATGCACCGATTATTTGCGTGTGCTTTCACAGGCTGTTAAAAAATACGGCATTGATATTCCGGATAGGCAACTTGCATGTGCACCTGCACAATCACCTGAAGCCCGGAACTATTTTAAGGCAATGGCATGCGGTGCTAATTATGCATGGGCGAACAGGCAGATAATAACACACTGGACACGTGGGGTGTTCGAGCGTTTATTTGGAATGGATATGGATGACCTTGGTATGGAACTTGTATATGATGTTGCCCACAATGTCGCAAAACTTGAAGAGCATGTAATCGATGGAAAGAAAAAAGAAGTTTACGTGCACCGCAAAGGTGCTACACGTGCGTTCCCGCCTGGTCATCACGACGTGCCGGATGCCTATCGTGCCGTCGGACAGCCTGTCTTGATCCCTGGCAGTATGGGCACCGCATCTTATATACTGCATGGGACAGAAGCGGCAATGGACATCTCGTTTGGAAGTGCATGCCACGGCGCAGGGCGCGTGATGAGCCGGGCATATGCAAAACGTGAGTTTTGTGGTGAGGATGTCAAGAAAAATCTTGAGGCAATAGGGATCACTGTAAAAGCCACGCACCCATCCGTACTCGCTGAAGAGGCACCGTATGTGTATAAATCTAGCAGTGAAGTGGTAAATGTGGTGCATAATATGGGGATTGCCAAAAAAGTCGCACGTGTTTTCCCGATAGGGGTTGCAAAGGGTTAATTTGTAAAACTTTCAATTACAGTATGGATATAATTACGTTACACTTTGAATTTTTGTGTATTTTGGCAAAAACGCTTGTTGAAATTCATGTTTATCCGGAGTAATGATCTTGAAATATATTGGGACCAGTTTTTACTCGGGCACAGTATCCATTTCCAACCGAATCGTAACATTTTTTAATAAAAAC
>JBQVLY010000113.1:0-5305 GCA_052361065.1 Methanosarcinaceae archaeon
AAACCTGAACACGAGTGTAAACCGGACCGCCCTGGTGCAACCTACATCAAACTATTACCATCTCGTGCTTAATAACAACACTGTCTGTATAGGTGATATCCTGCAATTCAACATATCGTGCAGTTCGCAATCACAGACAACTGAACACACGATCATGGACAGTGATATCAAAAACGGCGGGATAATCAGGAATATCACATTCGAATCAAATGAAACCACTGTACCGGTGCCGGATTTCCAGTTTAATATTAGCGGTTATATCTTCAATCCCGATGATAGCCCCTGCAACGGACCGGATGTTCATATAACAAACCTGAACACGAGTGTAAACCGGACCGCCCTGGTGCAACCTACATCAAACTATTACCATCTCGTGCTTAATAACAGCAGTGTCAGCACAGGTAATATCCTGCGTTTCAACATATCGTGCGGTTCGCAATCACAGACAACTGAACACACGATCATGGACAGTGATATCAAAAACGGAGGGATAACCAGGAATGTCACATTTACATCAAATGAAACTACTATACCGGTGCCGGATCTTCTGTTTATGATCAGCGGAGGTATATACTATATAAACGAACAAGAAGACTTTAATCCTCATATCAGCATAACAAATCTGAACACCACCATCAGATGGAATGCTACAACTTGTCAGGGATATAATTTTTTTAATCTCCACATTTGCACCGGAGATGTCAATCCTGGTAATGTACTGGAGTTCAATGTAACTGATAATGGGAAAATCTTCAAGTTGGTATACCACACTATCACACAGGATGATATTAACAGGAATGGGTTGTTTGACATCATCTCTCCGGGCTCGCTGCGTAGCGATGTTACTGTAGAATCGATTAAAATGCCGGATTGGGTCTGTCCCGGGTCTTCAAACAGGATATATGTGACCGTAAAAAATACAGGCACCGCAAATGCAGGTTTATTCAACCTTTCCCTGACTGTTGATGGGATACCCATAGACAACGTGACCTTCGGTTCGCTAAAGGTGCGCGGAAGTGCTGTAACCCAATTCACCTGGGAACCGACAGAGGCTGGTAATTATACCCTGTGTGCCAGGGCAGATCCCAAAAACCTGCTTAATGAATCAAAGAGGAAAAATAACAATCTAACTGAGAAAGTGAAAGTGGACCCGGTTTCTGTTATCAATGTGCCGCATGATTATCCGAGCATCCAGGATGCAGTGAATAACAGCAATGCATATACTGTGATCTATGTTGATGAGGGGGACTACGAAATTAGTGTCCCTACGGAGGATATCAAGCACATCAACTTATCGTGGGGATTGAACATAACAGACAGGGATCACCTGAAGATACTTGGGACTGGTGAAGACACAAGGATCATAGTCTATGCCGGCAGCTTTGACATGCGGTTTGAACCAAAATTGATAGAGATAGTCAACTCAAGCAATGTTGAACTCAATGGATTTGCAGTGAGGGTTGATTCGAAAGTAGAAAATCAAGATCCTACTGGATGGCGGGCAATCAACATCCGGGAGTCCGGGAATATCTCACTCACAAATCTTCATCTGACACATGCTTCAAGGTTTGGTTATCTTATAAAGATCGAGGATTCGACAGACTGCCTGATAGCAGATAACTTCATATCAGGCAGCGCTGGAGAATGGGCAACGTCAGGTGTATTTATCGCATCAGACAACAACACAATTTGTAATAACACTATTATCAACTGCCAGTACACAATTAAATTACAGGGAGATAACAACACGGTCTACGCCAACAACCTGTTCTTTACAGAATCCGGGAAAAGCCCTGAAAACGCGTTTGCAATAGATACCGGGCAGGACAACTACTGGAATGTAAGAGTTCCGGTAAGTTACAGGCACAACAACACAACATTCACAAATTACATAGGCAACTACTGGGACGGATGGACAGATAAAGATCTTAATGATGATGGGATATGGGACGCACCATACAGCATTGATACGCTAACCGACTTCTATCCATCGGTCGAATGGCATGAACTGACATTCGACCTCATAGCATCCGGAATTGCAAGACCATTTCGAATCTATATCGGCAGGAACAACACGGTACTTGCAACCATTGAGCGCAAAGGAACATATCCTTTACCTGAACCATTAACGATAACCTTAACGTCAAACGATGTCGTTATTGATGCTAAGACCATTACAATGGGCCGCGAACAAAAAAAGACACTACGTTTTACCTGGGTACCTGAATTAGCTGGATCATACGATTTGAAAGTTGATGTGCAACCTGGCACTGACATGCCTGAATCAGATATGGTAAATAATGTACTATCCACTAATGTTGAGGTGTTATCGCCACAGTTCAATTATACAGGTGAGATAGGACCAGCGCTCGATTTTTTAAACGAATCACAATTAATAACCGGCGGTATATGTGGATTTTCCAATTCTGCATGGGCTGCTTTGTCTGTTACTGCCGTAGGTGAAGACCCTGCTGCCGGAAGATGGAAACCGTTTAACCAATCACTCATCGGATACCTGCAAAACGATCCGAAAGATTCTATAATCGGAATGCCGTCATGGACCAATCCTCCCGGTTTTGACAATATCTATGTTTTTGCATGGATGATCCTCGTAATAAGTGCCATCGGAGAAGACCCTACGGATTATGGTGGTGTGAATTATCTTGTAATGCTTGAATCATACTATGATGGCAACCAGTTCCAAGATCCTGATCTTGTAGAGGATGATGCACTTGCGATCCTTGCCCTTACAGCATGCGGAGCTGATAATATTGAAATGGTATCAAACGCAGCAAATCATATCAGGGACAGGCAGAACGAAGACGGCGGATGGAGTTCATCTTCAGAAGATAGTAATGTCATGGTAACCTCTTTAGTGATCCAGGCACTTGTTGCCGCCGGGGATGATGATAAAGAGGTAATAGATAAAGCATTGAACTATATTAAGAATATGCAGGAGGAGGACGGAGGTTTTTCAGATGCTATTACCACATCATATGTAATTATGGCAATCACAGCAGCCGGGGAAAACCCGGAAGACCTCACCAGGAATAATAATAACCCCATTGACTACCTGCTGGACCTGCAGCAGGATGACGGATCGTTCAATTATACCACGAATTTTACTTTCTTTCCTCCCAGGATGACCATATTCCCGATACAGGCACTGGCTGGTGTGCCTTATCCTGTAATGATCAAGACCCTGAGGGAGGAGCCGCCACTTACTGATATTGTATTAGGCATGTATAAAATTGATATTGAAGATGAAGTATGTGTCAATACTACCTATACGGTCTCCACAAAAATAAGAAGCAACGGTGGGATATTTGATGTTGAGCTGTCTTATGGTGGAATACCTGTTAATAACAAGAGTGTAAAGTCCGTGTGGTCCGGTTCAACCACCCCTGTCGCATTCAAGTGGAAGCACAACAGTACAGGTACCCATGATCTTACGATAGAAGCTGATACAGGTAACAGGATCAATGAACGCTGGGAATATAATAACCAGGTAACGCGTAAGGTGACTGTAGTCCTTCCTGACCTGTATCCCGATCCAGTCGATGCTATAGTCCTGCCACCCGAAGTTTATGTAAATGCAACCAACAATGTAACAGTATTGATCAGGGGCAGGACCGATGAGAGTTTCAATGTAACGCTTAAAGCAGATGGTGAAATCCTCGACGAATGGATGTTCGAAGGGATCAATGAGCGTATGGAACTATCATCCGGCTGGCGGCCTGCACATAAAAGGGAATATTCACTTGAACTTATAGTGGATGATGGTGACAAAGTAACGGAGCGCACAGAGACTAACAACACTATAAAGAAACAGGTAAATGTGATCTACCCTGACCTTGTTCCTACAGCTATAACACCATGTCCGGTCTATGTGAATGCCACCAATTGGATAAATATTTCAATAAAGGGCACTGCCGAATGCTTCGATATATCATTAACAGAGAACGGGACTGAAGTGGGCAGGACGACCAACATTACCTGCTATGGTGATCTCAATGTTACAGTACCATGGAAGCCTGTAAGGCTTGGTAACTATACTCTCCTGGCATCGATCGACCCTGGTAATAATATAACGGAAACTAATGAGGCCAATAACAATATAACCAGGGAATTTGAGGTGGTACTTCCTGATCTCGTACCGGTATTAATAACACCTGATCTTATTTTTTTAAACGAAACGAACATGGTAATAGTAACAATAAACGGTACGGCAGAAGGATTTAATACTACTTTGCTTGCAAACGGGACATGCATAGGTACGGGAGTGGACCTTGATACATATAACGGTACAATAGAATTTGAATGGACTCCGGCACATTTTGGAAAGTACAATCTTACTGTTTTGCTTGATTCTGACAATGCTATCGATGAAACTAACGAGACAAACAACAACCTGAGTACGGTAATAACAGCAGCAAACCGGATTGGCCTGGAGCTGCTCTTCCCCCTTGGCGGTGAGATCCTGGGCGGTATGCAGGATATTACCTGGAATGCAACATACGAATATCCGCTCTCAATTGATCTGCTCTACAGTGCGAATAATGGATACAACTGGAATGTCATTGTAGAAAATACCACGAACAGCGGATGTTATGAATGGAATACAAAAGATGTAATTGACGGTAAATATATGATCAAGGTGATCGCCCGTTGTGGTGTTGTCACAGAGGAAGATTGGTCTGGCCGGCTGTATGTCTATAACAAGAAATCAGCCACCGAATGGAGCGAGTTCAACAGCAATGGCGGTTATTCGTTATCAGACGGACCGGATACGAATGAGATGGCATGGGCAAGTGACGATATCGGTGCAGAACCCTCTTCATCACTAATTGTAGCTGATGGAAAGGTGTTCGTGTACAGTGTAGGATGGCAGGATATGGATTCAAGTTATACATATCTTGTAGCCCTGAACGAATCCGACGGGGAGGTGTTATGGTGCACCAGTATAGGTCTACAAAAATACGAGTCCTGGGCAACACCCACTTATAACAATGGTAAGATATACGTCGCATCTGGAAATGGTGTTTACTGTATAGATGCAACAAAAGAATATTATGGACCCATCCTATGGGATTTCACCTTCCCTGACGGAGGGTGGTCTGTCAACGGCGGACCAGTGGTAGCCAGCGGAAAAGTATATGTCGGAAGCTATTATGGTGGAAACTATTACTGTATTGATGCAAAAAATGGTACCAAGATATGGAATTTTACAATAAATGGCAATGCACAATCCTCGCCTGCTGCAGCATATGGCAGGGTATTTTTTGGTGATTATGCTGGTAAAAAT
>JBQVLY010000114.1:0-5239 GCA_052361065.1 Methanosarcinaceae archaeon
GATTCGGCCAAACCCGGAGTGTGCTTCATGTGGGATTGTGATGCGTTTTTTGGTGCTTATCTCATTGCCGGGGGAGAATGTAGCAAGTGATATGTTATGTGAGTCATAGATTGTGACTGTTATGTTATTTTGGAAACTGTATATCAAATCGTACCATGAATCAAAAGGCCGGTCAAGTGTTATATGGAGTACATCACCAGGTTCGACATTGTGTATGTCGGTGGTGACGACAAAGCCGTCTTCGAATGATCTCTCTATGTGTGTTCCTTCAGGCTGGATGATGGGGTGTTTTCCCTGCCATTGCAAAGCTTCCATGCCTGCGTAGTTAAGGCAGCGCTTGAGGTCGTATGCTGCAAGATTGGTGGCGCTTTTCTCCGGATCATAATGGTTGGTTTCATATTTGAGTATGGCAAGTTCAATGTCCATCAGCAAAAGCTGAAGACTCATTATTACTGCAAAAACGACGATGAAAGCACCAATGACAGCGAAGGGAATCCAGGCATTATTGTTTTTTAGGAAGGATTTTTTAGGATTTTGCATAATTCTGTTAACCGCCAGTTTTTTCATTGTCATTTTTGTTTTTTCGGAGGGAATTTGTGTGGTTTAATAAATATTTAAACATTTTAGTTTATGTGTGTGTATGTGCGGTTCTAAATAGGAGAAAGTAAATGTAAACTCTTAATTCCCAGTGATATTAAATATAAGTATGGATATTTTCATCCGAAAAGCATTCACATATAAATAAACGAATTTTCGTTATTGATATCCAATCTTAAAGTGTGGATGAGCAGTTACATATATAACTTTGTAAATTATACAATATGAGTTAATCCAACCGCAAGGGAGGATTTTCTCGTAAATATATATAGGCAAAAACATGGATGCAGGCAACAATATTACAGATTCACAGATTCAGGATCCAAAGTATGATCTCCACACAACCTCACAGTCACACTTTATAGGCGAGGTTCTTGCTCCTGAATCGATATCGCCAACACAAAATCCTCCTTCCCGGATAATTATAGTCGGTACTGCCCACGTATCAGAAAAAAGTGTTGCAGAGGTTATTGAAACTATAGAGCGGGAACAACCTGACATTGTTGCGGTTGAATTGTGCAAAGGAAGGTATGACGCGATCAAAGGCAAGGCAGGGGTTTCAAAGATTCCTATCAAAGATCTGTTAAGTGAAGGCAAGGTCTATTTCTTTTTGGTTCACTGGTTGCTTGCATACGTGCAAAAAAAGATCGGCGATGATATGGGAGTAAAGCCCGGTGCCGAGATGATCTCTGCGATTGATGCAGCAGAAAGGTCCGGTGCGAGTGTTGCACTGATCGATCGTGATATCCAGGTGACACTCCAGCGGTTCTGGGGCAAGATGAGATTAATAGAAAAACTGCGGATGGGTGGAGCATTGATCGGTGCAGCGTTGGGATTTGGGGGCGGCACTGATATTGACATAGATAATATTACTGATAAAGATATGGTTACAATGCTCACTGAGGAACTAAGGGGTATTGCACCCACTGCAGCCGAGGTATTGATCGATGAGCGGGATGCCTATATTGCAGGTAATCTTGTGCGAGCGGCTGCGGGAGGTGGAAAAAAGATCGTTGCTGTTGTAGGAGCAGGGCACAAGGCTGGTATTGAGAAATATCTCAAAGCCCCGCAGACAATTCCTGCACCCCGGTCCCTTTTGGAATTGCCAAAGAAACGGTTTGGTTTCATGAAATTCATTGGATTTGGAATTGTCGGTATTGCAATTGCGACTTTTGCAATGCTAATCCTGTCAGGCACGCCGCTAAAACTTTTGCTGATAGCATTTGGATGGTGGTTCATTATCAATGGTGTGCTGAGTGCTGCAGGTGCCATACTCGCGCGTGGACACCCGTATTCCGTGTTGACCGCATTTTCAGTGGCATGGCTCACATCCCTTAATCCGATGATGGCAGCCGGCTGGTTTGCAGGGCTCATGGAAGCAAAACAGCGAAATCCGACAACCGAAGATTTCAAGATGCTTGTTGAAGTCGAGACCACAAGTGAAATGATGAACAATGATCTCTTCCGTGTGATACTGGTTGCCGCTTTTGCAAACATAGGGAGTATGATTGGCACGTTTCTTGGTGTATATGTGGTGATACAGGTTGCGGGAATCGATCCGAGGGATGTTATAAGTGCAGGGTTTGCGAGTATTGGGATTTAGTATTAAAGGTGGTTGTTTGTTTAGATATTTTTGATGTGGGATCGATCCCCGAGTAGCAGGTGGGCGTTTTCGACCTCAAGCCCTCTAAGAACCGGACTTACGACTTTACCGAATAAGGAAAAGCGATTACTCGCTCTCCCTCTTCTAAGAACTAAGCGTGCGACTTTCACCGCACTTCGCTCAAGCCTTTCATAACCCTTTTTCACCCATTTTACGAGCGCGCAGTTTATATCTCCGTGCATCGAAATATTCCATATCAAGACAGGGATTTTTGTCAAGTTTGAGACATGTATGCCTCACAATCCCTGTATCTGATAAGAGTTTTAGTTTGTTATTTTTCGTCGAAAATACCCAGTTCCGGTTTGGACAATAGTTAAAGTTTCGAAGATCATTTAGCTGAACCCAGTTTAAATATTCGTATTTATATATATATGTATATATATGGTTTCGATAAAATCCCTATGCACAGCCCATACTGCAATACCCCGCACAGCAATACCGCCGCAGGCGGCGGATTCCACACATCATAAAATATACACATACAAATACACATCGGTCGGACAAAACGTAACATTTTTAATAACATTGGTGTGTAAAAACGCTATGCTGTGTTGTCACACATTTATTCAATAAGTTGAAATGCCGCTAAAGCGTCATCGTTCGCGTCAGTGGTCTGGCAATGCGAAGCCTTCGGAGAATTGCTTCGGCGTCAAAAATCGCTAAAATACAAATATTAATTATTGGCAATGGTAAGTCCGTTATATTTGAATTATATGAAACTCCGTTCCAAATTGTGTGGATCAATATTAAACGGTATTAACAGGATGTTGATTACTATTTTAATCTTGTGCATCTTGTAAATCATATCTATAAAATGTTTAAATGGTTTGGGCAATCGCTGAAACTCAACTTATTTATAACCAGAATCACGTTTTTCCAATTGTTACCCAGAAAATACTCCCCTGACCTGCAGGATTATTTTCAATACCCACATTTCCGCCATGAAGTTCAATAATTCGCTTGACTATTGCAAGACCGAGTCCTGTGCCTTTAATTCCTTTTTTATCCACACGCTTGAACCGCTGGAATAATTTTGTCTTGTCTTCATCTGTGATTCCGAAACCGGAATCTGTGACCGAAACTCTCCAGTTTGTTTTGTCATTCTGGATATCAATGACAATCTGACTGCCTTTAGGACTGTATTTAATAGCATTGGACAGAAGATTTGAGAATACGTCTTCGATAATAGGATTTACTCTTGCAAAGTATTCGGCATCTGCAATGAATTCAATTGACATCTCTTTTTTATCTGCCAACGGTTTAAAAGCACTGACAACGTTTTTGAAAATCGTGCCAATATCATTGCGCTTAAATTCAAGTTCCTCAATGTTTTCAAGTTTGGCAAACTTTGATGCTGTTTCTATAAGGTCAATGAGTTTTTCGTTATGATTGTATATCTTATCGAGCAATTCCTTGCGTTTTTCATTGGTTTCCATAGATAACAGGACATCCGTAAAACCACGTACAAGTCCGGCAGGATTTAGTAGATCATGGCGCAGTATATCTGTAAAAAGGTCTTTTAACTGGTTGGATTTTTCCAGTTGTCGGGAGTATTCCTGAAGTTCATGCGCCATATTCTGGACCAAAATATATGATTGGGCATTGTTTATAGCAATTCCAAACTGGCTTACAACCCTTTGCAAGAATTGTTGAGTATCATTTGAAACATCTGTCAGGAATCCGATCAGGATAGTTCCAAGCAGGTTTTTGTGAAACACGATAGGAATGCTCATTATGGTCTTTGGATTGATTTGCATAACTCCAAATTCGATCCGGTATTCCGTATTCTGTGGTATGTCTTTGATGATCAGTGTTTTTTGCTCAAGTGCAGCCTCTCCAGGAATGCCTTCACCCACTTCAAATTGCTCAGTCAATAACTCTTTTTTAACAGCGTAGGTTGCTGCTGGTTTTAGAACATTGGATTTTTTATCATAAAGATAGACCACTCCAAAAGGCGCATTTAGGTATTTTACAATTTCATTCAACCCATCTTTAAGCATGGTGTTCAGGTCAATAGATGCGTTTAATACGGTCATGATTCGATTATATGATAATTCACTCTCCTGCTGTATTCTAAGTTCCTCTGTGCGCTCCTCAACCATTACTTCCAGATTTTCAGTATAACTCTTAAGTTCATCTTCAAGTCGTTTGTGTTCGGTCATATCGCGGGCAACTGCAAAAACACCTTTTAAATATCCGTTTGCATCAGTAAACACAGTTGCATTATATGACACAGGAATCACTTTTCCTGTCCGGGATACCAGTGTCAGTTCATAATCCATTACCATCTTTTCGGCAAGTGTTTTGGTAATTCCTTCATATGCTTCTTCAGGATCTGTAAAATATTCATTAAAAGGAGTTCCAATGAGTTCATCTCTTGAACTCTCTGTGATTCGTACCATCTGCTCATTTACATCAGTAATTACACCATCAGTATCCGTTGTAAGCATAGGGTCGATACTGGCTTCGATAAGTCCGCGATTGTATCGCTGGAGTTCTTCAAGTTCTTTGATTCTTTCTTCCAACTGTAGTATTTTTACCATTTTACTCTCTCAAATAACATTTAACTAAAAACTGAAAAATGTTTTTATACAGTCAGTACTTCCGAATAGCCCTACTTCCGATTCGTTTTTCATAATATATAATTTATAACGTTTCGCATCATAATGTAGCGAATCATATAAATCTCTTCTCAACATTCGCTATTTATTGTACCAACTATTTTCCTGTTCAAGCCAAATATTACTGTAAAGCACACATTTGAGGACAATAACAACTGGAACACGTTTGTCTTACTACAACAGATAATTTTCCCACTGTTGAGATCGAAGAAGTCAACGAAAAAATCCTCGCTATACCCGGATTAGCTCGTGTACTTATAATTTTATAGTATTTGTATAGACAATACCTTCGCCATTAATCAGTACTAACCACTGTTAATACTTCCTATTTTCGTTATTCGGCTAAATATCTGCTGAA
>JBQVLY010000115.1:0-5142 GCA_052361065.1 Methanosarcinaceae archaeon
TTTTTATTCAGCCGCTATCCGCCGCGCCGAGCTGGCAGGTCTTAATCTTTATGATTTAAATGTTGAAGCCGAAACCCTGCGCGTATTAGGCAAAGGACGCAAAGAAAGAACGGTACCGGTCGGCGATACGGCTCTTTACTGGATTTTAAAATATATCCGCGAGGTACGACCTGAATCGGCTAAAGAAAGCACTTTGTTTTTAGATCTGGTTTGTCAGCGCCGGTTAAGTCCGGTTTCAATTACTAACCTGGTTTATGAGTACGCCAAACAAAGCAAACTTAAAAAGAAAATTACCCCGCACACTTTCCGGCATTCCTGCGCCGCGCATCTGCTGAAAAACGGGGCTGACATCCGCTATATTCAAGAACTGCTAGGCCATGCTTCTGTTGCTACCACGCAGATTTACACAAAGGTGGTGATTAAGGATTTAAAGAAAATTTATCAAAATACGCATCCCAGAGCCAGACGATAATAGGCTTTTATTTTAGCCGCTTGTTGCTTAAATTAAATCCATCGTTCTTTGAAATGTCTTTAGCTGTTTTGCTGCAATGATACTTTTTTCCGGCGCAGTAGAACCTAATCGGCGCAAGGTACTATGACCCGGCGATTGGACGTTTCCTTTCGGTTGATCCAATGGCACATAAATATCCCTCATTAAGTCCATACAATTATTGTGGAAATAATCCTATTAATTTCTATGATCCGGATGGTAATTTATTTTTTGATTCAAAATCAAAAAATAGAATATCATCTAAGAAAGCATACAATAGAACAAAAACATTGGTTGCGAATGCGTTGTCAAATAAATATGAAGGTACATCAAAAAATACAAGACTTGATTTTTATAGTCGTGGTGACATTTTCCGTGATCTTTTTGATGGAGATTACTCATATTCCTATAGTAGTGCTGTAACAAAGATTGGGAAACTAGGTGGATTTGATGATACAGATGCTGTAACAGTTAACAGTGATGCTGTAAGGTATGAACACAGTGAGGAACAAACTATAGTTAATATAGGATTTGAGGCAGAAAACACTGATTTTGAGGGCAATCCAAGATTCTCTGCAGTTTTCAAAAATAGCAAAGGTGATTTTTTAATTAAATTATCAGGAAATTCTATGAAGGAATTAAATAATGTCTTATCAGAATGGGGTTATAGTTATGTAAAGCGTACTGATAAGGATGGTAATGAAAAATGGAGACTACAAAAAATAGAGGAAGAGAAAGAGGAAGAAGGGAATAAGTAGGAAAATATAAAGAGTAAATTTATTAAAATAGGAAGAAAAAATGTTTAATATTTTAGATTATTATTTAGATATGCTAAATGGTTTTTTGCACATTTTTGAGATACTATTTTTAGTGAGTCTTCTTTTTGTTTTTAAAATAAAGGTGAATAAATTAAGTTATGAAAATAAATTAAAATTTTATTATAGAATAAAATTAATTTTATTCATTTTCTTGTATATCGTTTTTTTGATAAATATATATTTAGTTTTCGATATGTTTAGCACAAACTTTTATTCAGATATATCACCTACATTAAATGGTATTAAATTATATTTTAAAGGATTTAGGGAAAGATTATTTCCATTTTTATTAACTCAAGTATTTGTGTCAGTTTTATGTTGTACATTTTATATTTGGATACATATAAAGCAAAGGTATATTATAAAAATCATAAATAATTAGACTGGAGAAAATATAAATTGCCCCTATTTCAGGGGCTTTTTTGTTTTAATACCGTCCAATAAAAAAAGGCAAGTTTGCATAATGTTGTTATATAACAGCGCCGTCTTAAAAAGGCTTTCAAAAAAAGGCGCTGTTTTATAACGCCACATTATGTAAAGCGGAGCGTACTTGCCCGGTGCGAGAGCCTCGATAAACTTCCCTATGCCCACCAACCAAAAACCAAACCGAGCGGACGCCGGAATTCATTAATCAAATGAAGGCGTACGCGGCCGGTTGCTAAAATCTTGATAATAAATCCGTAAAATATGAAGCGCGTTCTTTCCTTCCCCGTATCGGGATGCAAGCACAGCCGTCTTTAACCTGCCACTAAGGAAAAAGATAATCGGTAAAGGGAGGTTCATTGGTTTACATGGACGTCCGCAAGTGATTACATAATGCAACTTATGCAAGCGCCTCACTGAACGTTCGGCGTTACCCTGCGCTAACCGCTGCGGTGCATAAGTGGTCATTATGTAAACTTGCTTATGGGTAAAGGGAGGCGTGTTCGGAAGCGCGCCGCTCGGCTGCCTGCCGTCTTACAACAACATTGGCATAGCAAAGTTATCGACTCGATGAAGGGGAAGTCCACGCCATAGGCGGGCAGGCAGCGCTCGCAGACACGCACCCACCAGAGGCGGGCAGGTCAACAACCGCCTGCATTTGTTTGCGAAATTCCGGCGGTTGTTGTTCCCAAGTGGCAGCGCGTCGGATTAGCGGCAGATAAAAGGCGGCTGGCGCTTGCATCCCGCTCTGCGGGTAATGAAAATAAAAAAAGCCTCTTAAAAAATTAAGGGGCTGAAAAGTTATATTGATAAATCTTTTTGATTAATTTTAAACAGCTTCTTTTGCTAAACTCTTAAATCTATTTTTATCTATTACCGACTGTATCAGATATTTAATATGTTCTTTTTCATCTTCTGAAAGCTTGTCTACTTCTTCAAACTGTTGCAATAAAATTTTATCTCTAATCGGCGTAGCTGCCATATTATTCGTTTCATTTTTTACCAAATAATCGATACTTATATTAAAGAAATCTGCTAATTTAATTAGAGCCTCTGTTGTTGGCAGATTTACGCAATTTTCGTAGTTAGAAATACGTCTGGCATCTGTGCCAATTTTTTGAGCCAGTTGTGCTTGACTCAAATTATGCTCTTTGCGTAAACGCCTAATTTTTTCTCCGATTTTCATAATGCTTAATTCTTATATTTCATTAATATATATAAATTTAACCGAATTGATAGAGATATTCAACAAATATATTGCTTAAAATAGGATAAAATGCTTGACATAAAATACCATTTGAGGTATATTTAATGCCATTAAAAGTAATAGTAATTTTGCAATAAAAAAGGCTGCCAGTTTCCCGCTAAGAAACTCTGGCAGCCCAAACACAAACCATAAACAACAAAGGAGCTGTTTATGATCCCCCAAAATACCATTCAAGCGATAAAAAATCAAACCGATTTAGTAAAATATTTGCAAAGCCGCGGCTTGCAGCTGAAAAAAAGCGGCAGAGAATATGTCGGACTTTGTCCATTTCACGACGATCATAATCCGTCATTTTCCGTTAATCCTTCTGTAAATCTGTGGCACTGCTTCGCCTGCGATATTGGCGGCGACGTAATCAAGTTCGTAGAGCTTTATGATAAAGTCAGTTTTAATGAAGCTATAGAAATCCTTGGCGGGAAAGCCTGTCCGCCGGCGGGCGGGCAGGCAGACAAGGCGGGCCCGGACGTCCATGGGGGAGCGTCCGGGCGGTCTGCCTTGTTAAAGCAGGTTTTTGATTTTTACTGCCGTACTTTCTCAGAAGATAAGCGCGGCTCTGAATACTTGAAAAGCCGCGGGCTTTCCGATCCGCAAATGTATAAATCATTCCGCTTTGGCTTCGCCAATGGCTCATTGATGAAAACGCTCTCCCCGGCTTCGTCGGGATCTACGACACACGATCAGAAAAAGCAGCTGAAAGAAATAGACATAATCACCAAAAGTAACAGAGAATTTTTTAATGACTGCGTAATCTTTCCGCTCACGGATTGCCGGGGCAATCTTATAAATCTCTATGGTAGACACATCTCTAAAAATCAGCATCTTTACTTACCGGGCGAATTAAAAGGCTTGTTCTATCCACCCAAAGAAACAGACTCAATCATCATCACCGAGGGCATAATAGACGCTTTAACCTTGCATCAAGCCGGTTATCATAATGTTTTGCCGGTCTACGGCGTGAACGGCTTAACCGAAGATCATTTAACTTTTATTCAGTCGCAGCGAATTAAAAGCGTTACGCTGTGCTTGGACGGCGACGAGAGCGGACGGATTGCCGAACCCAAAATAAAAGAAAAACTGGAATCGACCGGCGCGGCTGTTTTTTCCGTTCATCTGCCGGACGGTCTGGACGTTAACGAGTATTTTCAAAAATATGATAAAGCTTCCTTTGTTCAGCTGCTAAAATCTGCCGGAAAAGAAATAGAGCCGCAACAAAGCCCGGCTGGGCAAGTTATAGACGGCGGATATATTTATGACTTTGGAATACGCCAATATAGAGCGCTCGGACTGAACCTGCACGGCTTAGACCGGCTGAAAGTAAATTTAAAAGTATCTAAGAACGGCAGCTTTCACATCGACACGCTGGATTTATATTCCAGCCGCGCCCGCTCAAATTTTATCGAGTCATCCGCTAAACTGCTGGAAGTAGAGAAAACGGATTTAGTAAAAGAGACAAACCGGCTGATCGAGCTTTTAGAAGAAAAGCGGCTGGAGCTGCTTTCCGGTCAGCGGGAAGAAAAGGCGCCGGAGATGACGGCGGAAGAAAAAGAAGAAGCCCTGCGCTTTTTAAAGAATCCGGATTTACTGAATGAGATACAAAACGACTTTGACCGCTGCGGCTATATCGGCGAAGAGACGGCAAGGCTTTTCGGTTATCTGGCGTCAGTCAGCCGTTTTTTATCTCAGCCGCTCGGCCTTTTAATCGTATCCAGAAGCGCGGCCGGTAAGAGCTACCTGCAGGACGTTGTCAGCCGTTTTGTTATGCCGGAAGACCTGCAAAGATATACGCGCATCACAGGGCAGTCGCTTTTCTACAAAGAGCGGGACGCCCTTAAAAATAAAGTGCTGGCTATCGCCGAAGAAAAAGGCGCCGAAGACGCTATTTACTCGATACGCACTTTGCAGAGCGACCAGTACTTAACCGTAGCCGTAACAATAACAGATCCCAACAGCGGGCAAAAGAGAACCGAAGAATACCAGGTAGAAGGTCCGGTGGTTATCATCATAACCACCACCAACCCGGAAGCGTTGGACTTTGAAACCCGCAACCGCTTTGTCATTTTAACCATAGACGAGAGCAGAGAGCAGACCAGAAAAATCCTGCAGCGGCAGAGAGAAGCGGACAGCCTGGAAGGTCTTGTTCAGCA
>JBQVLY010000116.1:0-5100 GCA_052361065.1 Methanosarcinaceae archaeon
ATCATAAAATTATTACGAAATATCAAAAAAACACGCCTTCGCTTGTATACGTTTAAAGTCATAACGGGAATTGCTGATAACTTACTCAATTTTAAAACCAAATGCCGCTTAGGCACTTGGTTTGGATATTACTAATCTCATTTTGCCCTGCTTTTTGAAGTGGATACCAACAAATCATATTTGTAAATTGAATGACAATATAACAAATCAACATCCAAGTTACAAATTAATAAAATTAACAGGTGATATTATGGGTCTTTTAGATATAATATGGGACATATTCAGAAAGCCAAAATCCGTGTCAATTAAAAGTATGCCGGAAATATCCGGGAAGAAAGTAAAGGAAATTCTGAATGAATGCAATACGGGTAATAAGTGGGTAGGCGACGACACATTCAAATTGATCGATACAAATAATCTTATAGATTTTCTAAATAAAAACCAGGTGAGTAAAAGAAAATACATAACAGATTTTCATGATTGTGATGACTACTGCTATGAGTTAATGGGTGAGGTGAGTACCTGGTACCCGGAAGGGAGTTTTGGAATGATATGGGGGAACAAGGTCAAAGACAATGAAGCACATGCATGGAACTTCTTCATAAATGAAAATAATGAAATTATGTATGTAGAACCTCAAACTGATGAAATATTCAAACCTTCGACCGAAAAAGTGTGGATAATGATCATATAGTGTAAAGTCAAATGTTGTGACGGCACATCCAATAACAGCACAGCTGCGGATATGATGATCAAGATTAAATATAGCATCACTAACCCGGATACGAAATAGAGATGTGTGAAATGTTTACTTAATGAAAAATTCGGAACCGATTTGAAATATTGTACATACAACCATGGCTGCATATGCAATTATATATAAGTAGACATATTAAGATACAATAACAAAATCCAGTCATTTCATAAATATATTAGGTGCAGATGCGGGTACAAATTCCTGTCTGGTCAATGTTATTGGAAAATTGAGTGTCACCTATTAAATAAACAAATAAAAACATCACATAACCGATGAGATAACAACAATGGTACGTGGATCAGTAGGTGTAATATTTGGAGAGGCCGGCACGCTCGATTTTAAGATGCTAATATCAGATAGCACAGCTGTTCACAGGAGTGACTACGTAAAAGCCTGGCATGAGACAGATGGTTGGGTACTGGCGCAGTTGCTTGCCATCACCCGTTCAAGTGATTCGTATTCCTTCAAAGAAGCAAAAAGCGGAAAGCGTACAGACAAAAGTGGGGATAAGATAATCGCAGATGTGACTGTGATTGGTACACGTGATAATGCAGGACTGTTGCGGGCACCCCTTATTCCGTTTAGCCCCGGAGACCCTATATACAAAGCAGATAGTGATCTGATTCGCTCTGTTCTCGGACTTTCAGGCAAAGATATGTACCTCGGGTTGCTTGACGGTACAAACATAACAGTCCAGTTGAGCGTAAATAGCCTTGTGCAGAAACATTGCAGCATACTCGCAAAAACCGGAAGCGGTAAATCATACACCGCAGGCGTGCTGTTGGAAGAAATGCTTGACCGGAATATACCCCTTCTAATCATCGACCCACATAGCGAATATGCATCACTCAAAGAAGCAGCATCTCCGGATTCAGGTGATTTTAAAAAATACGGCGTATCACCAAAAGGATACGGTTCAAAGGTAACAATTTACACGCCTGCGAACAAAGTAATAAATCCGGCTGCAGATGAGGTGTTCAGGCTCAATGGTACAAACCTGACAATCAAGGAACTTATCGCGATATTCCCTGATAATTACACAAGTACACACATGGGAATACTCTACGAAGCCGTTTTAAAACTCAAGGCTGAAATGGATACCTATACACTTGATGATATAATATTTGAGGTAGGAAACGACAAAAGCAAAGCAAAATGGAATGTCATCAACCTGCTTGAGGAGATACGCGAAACAGGAATACTTTCTACAAATCCTACTTCTATAGAAGAACTTATACAAAAAGGCAGGGCAGCAGTGATCGATTTTAAAGGGGTTGCACCTGACATACAGAGTATGATCGTAGCAAGGCTTTGCACTACCATGTTCGAAGCACGTAAAATAAACCGTATACCGCCGGGGATGCTGGTCATCGAAGAAGCACATAATTTTGCACCGGAGCGTGGATTCAGCAAAACCGCAAGTTCGGAGATACTGCGAACCATCGCATCAGAGGGACGCAAATTCGGACTTGGCCTGATGGTTATATCCCAGCGCCCGGCACGTATCGACAAGAACGTGCTATCCCAGTGTGGCACACAGATCATCATGAAAGTTACAAACCCAAATGATCTCAAATCCATAAGTAAAGGACTTGAAGGTGTAAATTCTTATGTCGAAGAAGAACTAAAAAGATTACCCCCGGGTGTTGCAATGCTTGTGAGTAACGATATAGAGCGACCTGTACTTATTGACATAAGGGTCAGGAAAGCAAAACATGGCGGTGAATCCGTAAACGTTCTCAAAAGTGCAAGATCAGTATCCACACCCACGCCTAAATCCACAACACCAAAATCACGGACAAAAACACAGTCAGAGTCAGCACCAACTGCATCTGTTACATCTCCGCCACCTAAACGAAAACCATCACGGTCCGAAGAAAATGGAAATGGAGGATTGTTCAAGAAAATCTTTGGTGCAAAATAGTAAAATAGCAAAATAACAAATTGGTAGAAAATATGGCAGCAGATTTAAATGAAAAGATTAATAGATATGAGAAATTGCTCAGTGAAGCACTTGATAAGGCTAAATTTGCACCAATTAAAGGATCTCACATATACGCAGTTGCCAAGGATTTTTACAACATGGCAAAATCATATTATAAGGACGGTGTTCATTTCATAGATAATGACGACCCTGTAAATGCTCTTGTATGCTTTAGTTATGGACATGCCTGGCTTGATGCAGGTGCACGTCTTGGAGTATTTGATGTGAACGATGACGTGTTGTTCACAATATGACCTGAAATTCATACGTATACTTGTAAGTATATTCATATTGATATTTGTATTCATATTTGTATTCATATTTGTGTTTATGGTTATAATTGGTATTTGTATAGATGGTTTCAAGAAAACTACGATGCACAGCTCATATTGCAAAACCCCGCGCAGCAATACCGCCGCAGGCGGCGCATTCTAAACATTATGAAAAATATACATCGATCGAATAAATCTGACAATTTCAATAACATTGGTGTATAAAAGCGCTATGCTGCGTTATTCTATATACGAGATTATAAGTTGGAATGCCGCAAAAACGTAATCGTTGCGCCAGTGGTCAGGGAATGCGCCTCCTTTAGAGGATTGCTTCAGCGTCAAAAATCGCTAAACAAAGACTATAATTGCAATCATAATCATAGTAAATCACAGGTATAATTTGAATTGTTTTACTGAATTAAAGACTTAGATAGAAGACGAATGGATATTAAAACATATGGAGAGAATAAGATATGGGACATTACCGTATAACACTGGAAGCTGCCTGGTTGGTAAGAGATGTACAGACAGCAGATGATGCGATTGGAGTCGCAATTGCAGAAGCTGGTAAAAGGCTTAATCCGAAACTTGATTTTGTAGATATTGATGTTGGAACTACATACTGCCCTGCATGTAATGAACCGTTTGGAAGTGTGTTTTTAACAGCCAACACCGCAATAGTGGGTCTTGTCCTTGAAATGAAAGTGTTTGATGCCGAATCCGAAGAACACGGAGCAAGGATTGCAAAATCGGTGATAGGACAGGCACTTCGTGATGTGCCATTGAATGTCATTGAAGTTGAAGAATTCAAAAAACCCTGATCGAATGTTAAGTTATTAAAACTACAATTATAATTGTAATTGTAATTGTAATTGTATTGTAAAATTATGGGAACAAATATGATGCAGGAAACACAAAAAATAATATCTGTTGTAGGGCACACTGCCATTGATAGTCTTTTTGATATTGAGAACATAGCCGGACTTAATGAATCATTCCCAATCGTTGATTACAAAGAGTTATATGGCGGCGGGGCTGCCAATATTGCTGCTACTATTGCCATACTTGGCGGAAAATGCCAGCTTATATCGCCTGTTGGTACCGATTTTATAAGTTCGGGATACGAAAAACACCTTACATCTGCTGGTGTAGACCTGTCTCTCCTGTATCGGTTCAATGCTGAGAAGACCGCAAAAGCATTTATTTTTACTGACAGGGAGCATAACCAGTGCTCATATTTCTACTGGGGAGCGTCTGCAAAACTCAAGGAACTTAAACCTCCATCAGTGGATTTTGTCCATCTCGCAACAGCGGATCCTGTGTTCAATTCAAAAATTGCAAAAACGGCTAAATTTGTGTCATTTGATCCGGGGCAGGATCTTGTGACGTACTCAACGTCACATCTCACCAGCATACTTGAAAATACCAATATCCTGTTCACTAATCGACACGAGATAAAGAGAGTATCTGAAATGACAGGGATGTCGTTTGAACAACTACAGGAGATGATTGGCATTATAGTTGTAACCTACGATGCAAAAGGAAGCAGAATATTCACAAGCAACAAAGAATACCTGATTCCGGTCGTGCCTGTGACCGCTCTTGACCCTACAGGTGCAGGAGATGCATATCGTGCAGGATTCCTGCTTGCGTATATTAAAGAATATCCGCTTGAAACGTGCGGCAAGATCGGGAGTACTGTTGCATCTTTTGCGGTCGAGTCCATCGGGTGCCAAACTGACCTGCCCACATGGGATAGAATGAAAAGCCGGTTTGAAAAGCATTTTGGAAATCCGGATTAGTGAATTGGTGCACTCCAGTCTCGGACCAACAACCTTCTAATTATTTAGAGTTGGAATTATCGTTTCATTTATTTGAAAATCTGTACATGTTTAGTTTGTTTTGATTCCGAGTCAATCCGCCTCAGGCGGCGGATTCTAAACATTACGAGAAAATCCTAGCTATGCTCGGATTAACTAGGACTATATTATTCTATAAATTATATACTACAGTCGAGTAGCCAAGGGTCGTTGCCGACCCCCAGCCCTCTAAGAACGGAGCGTGCGACTTTCGCCGCACTCCGCTCA
>JBQVLY010000117.1:0-5017 GCA_052361065.1 Methanosarcinaceae archaeon
GGCGGAATGACAATGAGAATAAGATCAACTGGGAGTTTACGAGTGAAAATGCTGACGAGAAATTATCCAAGTATTATGTATAAGAACTAAATTGTCGAGACACTAGCTATAACGGTTTTCCAATCAATATCTTTCCATTGGATTTTTCGTTGTGTGTCTGTAAGTCTCTCACCTGTCGGTGTCGTTGAATTACTCACATTCATCAGTTTTGCCTCCATTCATACAATGAAACACCATAGGTAAGTCAGCACCCTTTTGAGTCAAGGCAAATCTTGAACCTCTATACAACTCATTACAAGTTGCCTTTCGCTTTTTACCATATTCCTCTACCCTCTGCACCATCGTCCTTCCTCACGAAATTTCTACCCAAATATTGGGAGTACATAGGGTTTACCAAGTTTTACATTATAAATAATTTGTTTGTTTGAACACTTTAGGAGCCATCTTTAAGCCGGAAATCATTTGTCCATTTCCCATAATGTAAACCCAGCCATTATGGTCTGATTCCATACCTTTTGGTTTAAGCGCAGTCCAATTTCGCTTATCACTTGTAACGACTCTTGAGATGATTCAACATATGTTTCTCCGTGGTGTTCTTATCCTAACAAATCGTTTGATTTAGACTATCAAATTTCTTCATATTGTCCTGAAAGCTTTACACCCCAGCATTACTACTGACGCATATTCCAGTAGGATTACCCCAAATGGAGGGGGCAGCACGAGGCAATTTATTATGTAACTTCTTGTCGCGGGGGCTTACCAAGTTCTATATCACAAATAATTATGGAAACCTTAGAAGCCATCTGTAAACCGGGAACCATTTGTCCATTCCCTATTATGAAGCGCGAGCCATTATAGTCTGATTCCGTACCTTTTGGTTTAAGCGCAGTCCAGTTTCGCTTATTCGCGTTCACGATTCTTACGATGGTTCGCATTACACTCTTCATAGTTCCCTTATCCTTGCAGTTAAGCCGAATTGGACTTTCGGGCTTTTCCGCGTTATCCTGTGAACTTAAAACCCCAACGTTATCATTGACGCATTTCACAGTAGGATTACCCCAAATGGAAGGGGTAGCCGTGAGGCAATTTGTGATATAACTTCTTGTCATGGCGCGCAAAGCGCGGCACGTTCTCACAATTATAAACATGAAATACAAAACGGTTTTTAAGCGGTGTCGTATTTGCAGATATGAAAATTGCCTGGTTTGGTTTGGTTTGGTTTGTGAGTCATGGGTTTGGCAGCAGTGGAATGTGCCGTTTGCGGCGCATTCTACACATTATTAAAAATATACCCCGGTCGAATAAATATGAACATTTTCAATAACATTGGTGTGTGAAAACGCTATGCTGCATTGTTCTATATTTATATTACAAGTTGAGATACCGCGAAAACATCATCGTTCGCACCAGTGGTTTGGGAATGCGCCTCCTTTAGAGGATTGCTTTGGCGTCAAAAATCGCTAAATAAATACCACAAAACAAATCAGACGTTGTGACGGCACACCAAGTAATAGCAGATATGTAGGGTATAATTATTTAAATTAGTGTGCACTCCAGCAAGGCATATCCAAAAACTAATATTCATATAACCTATATCATCGATGGTGATATTATGAAAATTTTAGGCATATCAGGAAGTCCGATAGCAGGTGGTAATAACGAATATTTGATCAATACTGTGCTAACTGCTGCAAAAGCAAGAGGTTTTGAGACAGACAGCGTGCTATTATCATTAGCAAAGATTGCGCCATGTACGGCGTGCGGGGCATGTGGTCAAGGTGAAAAGTGTCCGATAAATGACGATATGGAAGCAGTGTATTCTAAATTGACCGATGCTGATGCTATCATCGTGGCAACACCGGTCTATTTCGGAAGCGTTACTGCGCAAGTAAAGGCTTTATTTGACAGGAGCGTACTCCTGCGGCGACAGGGGTTCCAGCTTAAGAACAAACTGGGTGCAGCAATGGCTGTTGGTGGTTCCCGAAATGGTGGTCAGGAAAAGACGATACAGGTTGTTCATGATTGGATGCACATACACGGCATGGTTGTCACAGGCGACGGTGGACATTTTGGGGGGATTGTGAAAAAACCTGCGGTAGATGATGATGAAGGCATGATAACAGTAAAGGATACTATCGGAAATGTTTGCGATGTTCTTGAAATGATGAAATGAACAGGGATCCTCAAAAGGTATTTAGCCATATGTACTAATCAATTCCCAACAATTATTTTTGAGTAAAGATCAAACAGAGATGACCAGATTTGCAGGGAAAAGTCACAAAATATATAACAGACCCATTCAAAAATAAAATACTCACTGAATCCACAATATCTAATTCTCTTGCTGTACTTATTGGGGTGCTCACAGGTCTGGCAATTGTATTGTACGATCATTTAATATTCCAGAGTAACAAATTTTTCTTTGGAACAATATCTGACTCACCCAACTATTATGTCATTTTTATACCGGCAATCGGTGGACTGCTGGTAGGAATAATAGCCCATAAATTTGTGAAAACGCGGCGTTGCGATATTGAAGAAGTGATCGAGGCATCTACCCTGCACGCTGGTAAACTGCGAACTAAAAACGCATTTTTGGAAGTACTGACTTCTGTTATTACAATAGGTTCAGGTGGTTCTGCTGGTAAAGAAGCGCCAGGTGTACTGGCTGGTGCAGGCCTGGGTTCTTTAATCGCACAGGTCTTTAAGATATCAGGTAACCGATTGAGAATCATGCTTGGATGCGGAGCATCTGCCGGTATTGCTGCGGCGTTTAATGCACCACTGGCAGGTGTTGTTTTCGTTGTAGAAGTTATATTTGGTGAACTGGAAACAAAAACATTTATACCAATCGTTATCTCAGCCGTATTTGCCACCATTGTTGCAAATCTTGTATTCGGAGTTAGACACATACAAATATCCTATTATGGGCTGGTAAGTCCTTTGTATGAATCTGTGCTTTATCTGGTATTGGGACTATTAGCCGGAATAATCTCAGCACTGCTTATTCGATCAATGTATTTATTCCATGACGGTTTCAAAAAAATTCCGGTACATCCAATGTTAAAACCTGCAATTGGCGGACTTGGTGTCGGTTTTATCGGATTCTTTTATCCACAGATATTCGGTGTTGGATATGACATCATTACAGATGTGCTGGCAAACAAATTTACACTGGATATTCTGGTAATACTTCTCTTTCTGAAAATAATTACATTTTCGCTAACATTAGGTTCAGGTGGTTCAGGTGGTTCAATAGTACCTGCTCTTTTTTCCGGAGCAATGCTTGGCGGTGCGTTTGGCACAGTGGTTCACTCGCTATTTCCGGCAATAACCGCCCAGCCGGGTGCGTATGCGCTGGTTGGCATGGGTGCCGTATTTGCCGGAACTGCACGCGCGCCTTTGACTGCAATGTTGATCCTGTTTGAACTGACAATGGATTACAATCTCATGCTGCCGCTCATGCTCGCATGTGTCATCAGCAATTTAACATCCAGTTCACTGTATCCTGAATCATTGTTCACAGAAGGCCTGCGCCGCCGTGGTTTTACAATCAGGAAAGGACACGAAATAGATGTCATGGAAGCAATGCTAGTACGGGATGCAATGAAACAGCATGCTCAGACAGTCTTAGCAGACAAGAACGTGGGCAGTCTTATCACCCTGATGCAATCAAGTCGCCATGCAGGATTTCCGGTTCTTGATACAAAGGGCAAACTGTGCGGTATCGTGACACTTGAAGATGTGCGGGAAAAGGTAAAATACGGCGAACTTGATATATTGATCAAGGATATCGCAAGCCTTGATGTGGTCGTGGCATATCCTGATGAATCATTAAATACAATACTTGAACGACTTGCTATGCAGGATATTGGGCGACTGCCGGTTGTGTCCCGATTTGATGATACTGAACTTCTGGGAATAATAACCCGTAGTGATGTAGTTAATTCATATAACAAGAAAGTAGTCAGCAAAGTTCAGAAAAAGGGATGGAATAAAGGAATTTGATTAGCAAGTACACCGTTGTATTATGCAACAGTTGGCAAAAAAGTTCAGGATGAAAACGGTGTAACCATGCGCGCAGCGCGGCACATTCCATACATAAGAATGGACTTTTCGCTAATTTACGGATTTATTCCGTGTGCATATTTTACAAATTCAATTTACCGCAAAAACGCCCATGTCGTTTATTCAGTCGTGTGAAAATGTGCCGCATGTGATGGTTGTATTGGTTTTAATTTAAAAGTGGATGAATTTATTTCAACAGTTGGACAAATACGCGATGATTTCTTTCTTATATTCCGCAGGTATATTTTGAAAACAAATCTTTTTCTTAAACATTAAATCATGTCTGATGATTGTGTTTTTCGATATTTTTGGAAAAATGGTTTGGAAATATACATGTATATTTTATGCCGAAATTGGAAAATCGTATATTCAAAACATATATTTTATGCATCCACAATACAAATATAATATTCCAGAAATATATAAAACCACAATCCGGAAAAATTATATGAAATTTTGCAGATACCTGCGGAAAGTGAGATGTTTACAAGAAATCCGACAACGGTATAGTAAAATACATTAAACTGTCTGACCGCCTCATTTTTCTTTCACAAATGTGAATAGTATCAATGAAATTATTGTTAATGTGAGACCATACAAGTTGTTCCTATATTAGTCTCACAAACGAATACAATAAATATAATTTTAATATGAATAAAAATGTCAATCACCTAATAATTTGATTTCATTGCATGATTTCACGAAATTTCGTATTTAACTATCTCAAAGAAAAACAAGATTCAGCTGGTGGATACACCGATGAAAATCCCCCGAGAACAGGTCCTGTCATTGAACCTACACTAACCACAGTACCAATAATTCCCATTGCTTTTCCCCGCTCAGTATGTGGAAATGCAGATGTAACAATGGCTGCAGCAATTCCCGTTATGACTTTAAACGTATACAAGCGAAGGCGTGTTTTTTTGATATTTCGTAATAATTTTATGAT
>JBQVLY010000118.1:0-5016 GCA_052361065.1 Methanosarcinaceae archaeon
CCCTGCGCATCTCGGATGCGCAGGGTCGATGCCAACTGTAGTGACCTCGGTCTACTTCCTATCCAGCTGATGGAGAACGCTGGCGCATCTGTCGCACGTGCGATTCGCGCACGGTTCCCGGAAGGCACAGAGATCAGGATCGTAGTCCTTGCAGGCACCGGCAACAACGGCGGCGACGGGTTTGTTGCGGCACGGCATCTTCTGGACTATAATCCTCTTATACTGCTGCTCGGACGCGCCCGAGACATTGCAACCGGGGAATCCCGACGAAACTGGGAGATACTGGAGAACCTAAGCGCAGATCTCACGGAGATCAGGGATTCGTCAGAACTCTCGGAACTGGAACTGGACGCTGATATCATAATCGATGCCATGCTTGGCACAGGCGTGCGCGGGAGCGTCCGCGAGCCTGTGGCAAGCGCAATCGATCTCATAAACGCATCTTCTGCGTTTGTTCTCTCAATAGACGTCCCATCCGGATTCAATCCTGATAACTTCGAGAAGGTAGTCCATGCAGACCTGACAATCACAAACCACCGGATGAAAGAAGGACTTTCCAGCCATCCCGAGGTCACTGGTGAGATCGAGGTTGTTGACATCGGAATTCCTACGCGGGCTACCCTGATTGTTGGGACTGGAGACCTGCCGCCAGCAAGGAATGCGAGATCGCACAAAGGCGATAACGGCAGGGTGCTTGTGATCGGGGGCGGTGCGTTTACAGGTGCGCCTGCGCTTTCTGCGCTTGCCGCGCTCCGGGCAGGTGCTGACTGGGTGACGGTTGCTGCACCGCGAAGTGTTTCCGGGACGATTGCGGGCTTTTCGCCGGACTTGATCGTTCATTTGTTATCTGGCAAGTATCTTGCCCGCGACGACATCGATACAGTCAACGCTTTGATCCGGAAGCACGATGTAACCGTGATCGGGGTGGGGCTTGGTCGCGAGAGCGAGACAGCAGAGGCAGTTTCCGAGATCATCAGGTCAAATCCTGATGCACGGTTCGTGATCGATGCAGATGCGCTTCATGCACTTGCGATGCCGATGCCGGTACATGAGGGGGCGCTGCCAATCATAACACCACATTCCGGCGAGTTCCGGATGCTTGGAGGGGACGCGTCAGCAGATCTTGATGAGCGCTGCGAACTGGTTATGGATTTTTCTGCGAGAAACCGTGTTGTTACGCTGCTTAAAGGAGATATCGACGTAATATCGGACGGAAGAGTGGTAAGAATCAACCGTACCGGAAATCCAGGGATGACTGTTGGCGGGACTGGTGACGTGCTCGCAGGCGTGGTCGGCGCGATGTTTGCGAAGACTGATGCGCTTGCTGCGGCTTCGGCAGGTGCGCTTATTGTGGGGACTGCCGGCGATCTTGCGTTTGTGGAATACGGATGCGGGCTGCTTGCAACCGACGTCATCGAGTGCATCCCGGATGCGATGCAGGGGATATGATGGAGACAACGCACCGGATCGTCATCGGCGATTCGAGATGGATGAAAGAAGTTCCGGACGAGTCAATTCATCTTGTTATCACGTCTCCGCCCTACTGGCAGCTGAAAGATTATGGAAATGGGGCGCAGATCGGTTTTAACGACACTTATGAGGATTATGTCAACAATCTGAACATGGTATGGAAGGAATGCCACAGGGTTCTGCACAGCGGTTGTCGATTATGTATCAACGTCGGTGATCAGTTTGCCCGCTCTGTTTATTACGGAAGATACAAAGTCATCCCGATAAGAACAGAGATCATCAAGTTCTGTGAGAGTATGGGCTTTGATTATATGGGTGCCATCATCTGGCAGAAGGTCACTACCTGCAACACGACCGGCGGTGCCACAGTTATGGGTTCGTTCCCCTATCCGAGAAATGGGATTATCAAGCTGGATTATGAGTTTATTTTAATCTTTAAGAGATACGGAAATCCTCCGAAGGTGAGCAAAGAGGTCAAAGAGCAGTCAAGAATGACAAAGGAAGAATGGAATCAATATTTCACCGGGCACTGGAATTTTCCTGGCGAAAAGCAGGGCAAACATCTGGCAATGTTCCCTGAAGAATTGCCAGGACGCCTCATCAAGATGTTCAGTTTTGTTGGCGATTCTGTGCTTGATCCGTTTCTTGGTAGCGGCACAACTTCGCTTGCTGCAAGAAACCTGAGAAGAAACTCTGTTGGGTACGAGATCAACGATGATTTTTTACCGATTATAGAAGAAAAACTCGGGATGAAACAGAGCACCATTTTCAATAATGTGAGTTTTGAGGTGATCAACCAGGGTGATACGGGAGTGGACTTTGGAGACGAGATTAAAAAACTGCCGTACATCTTCAGAGATCCGATAAAATTCGATAAGAAAGTGGACCCAAGGAAATTGAGATTTGGGTCGAAGATAGACGGTTCTCATTCAGAGAGAGAAACATATTATAGTGTAAAAGAAATAACCTCTCCGGAGATGCTAATTTTGAGTGATGGGTTAAAAATAAAGTTATTGGGTGTAAAAGAGATGCCAGAGAAGACTAACGAAGCGGTTCAGTTTTTAAGAGAGAAAACTCGCGGGCAGAAAGTGTTCTTGAAATTTGACACTATAAAATATGATGAAGAAAACAACTTACTTTGCTATCTTTATTTGCGGAACAAGACTTTTTTGAATGCACACTTGATTAAAAAGGGTTTGGCTGAGGTGGACATCGCATTGGATTACAGATACAAGTCAAGATTTTTATCGAGTAGGGTGGTGGAATAATGCCGAAAGAATGGATAATAAACCAAGCAAACATGAGATGGGGGCTAACTATGAAAAATAAGGTGGGTGCAGTCTCTGAATTGATAAGAAAACACTCCCCAAAATCCGTAGAGGATTGGGAAATGTATTATTACGAAAACGTCTATCCTAAGCGGCATCTGGAAGAACTCGGGGGACGGCTCTACATAAAGATAACCGAGGTATGTCAAGCAGAGATCGAAGATGTAACAGAAGAGGATTGTATCGATTTTATTATTACTCTGGTGATCAACCGGACGTATGACGGGTATCAGGGTGAGATACAAACCATTTATGGTCAACTGCAACAGGCATTGGGCGTTAAGGTAGAACCAGCACCGGATGAATGGGATCGGGGGTATAACGTGGATTTTTTCATCAAGGTAAATGAGCAATATATCGGGCTTCAGATTAAACCCGCGGGATACGCTTATATCCCGCAGATCATCAACGAATTGAAGTTTCAGAAAGAGACGCATGAAAAATTCACTGCCAAATATGGGGGTAAAGTGTTCTATATCATCTCAGTAAAGGAAGATAAAAAGAAAGTTATCCATAACCCTGAAGTAATCGAAGAAATCCGAGAAGAGATCGAAAGGTTGAAGAAAACATGATGCGGATGCGCCGCATACGAAACATCTCCCACGCAACACTGACCGCCATCGTGGCACTACCTAAAAATCCGGCGATATTCAAATTTTCACCACCCTGCCCATCGTATCGAAAACGCTTCTCCAAACACGAAGACGTTCTTGACAGTGCAGAAGCAAATCGGAACATAAGCAGACACCTAAGAACGATGATTTTGAGACGGTAATTCATTGATGCAGATTCCCATCTTCATTTAGTACCCCCAGCAGCTCCACTATCGAGTACGCGGCGCGAGTTATACCCATACTCCGACTGTCCGTATCCGTGCCTGCAAGATACAGGTTCGTAATCGGTGTTCGGATATCTGCAAATTTCCCGTCGATCGTAACTGCCGCTTTTTCAGGAATCGTGATCTGCTCATGCTGCATCACTACCTGCTCTTCGGCATTCGGGACGGCGCGGTAGATCGTTTCATAAGCCTTCTTCGTCTCCGATTCTTCGGATTTCGTCTCATCGATCACAAACGCAAACCCCACAAGCTGCTTATCCTCCGGTGCAAGCGATGAGTCATAATTGCTGATCGGCATCGCCCAGTACGGATTATCCTTGAACCACACCTCCGAACCAATGTAGTTGAACTCGTCAAGTCTCCTGTCAAGACCCAACCAGATGGTCAGGCTCTTAGTCCGGACGATTCCATTCAAGTCATCTATGTATGCCTTTGGAAGATCATCGATAACAGCTGGCAGATCCTTTGCAAAGCCGGTGTAGATCACCATATCGGCATAGTACATCTCATCCGCCTCAACACCGACTACCCGGCTGTCTTCCACAAGAATGCGTTTCACCTCACATTCGGTCTTTATCCCAACCGTTGTTGGAAGCGAGTAAAGAACTGCGTTGAGCACCGATTTGAGCTCCTTGCGCGGGTATCCCTGCGGATAGTCCACACTGTTTGTTGCAAGCCTGCTAATGGACGTAAGGGGGCTTGCAACATTTTTAAGCGGGCTTGAGGATGTAAATGAGCTGTTCAATCTTGCCTGAAGGGATGCATGAAGGTTGGACGGTAATATGGATCGGAGTATGGATTCAGTCTGCTGCGGATCTTCGTTCTTCCCGACAAGGTTTTCAAACTGTTCCTGCGTGACGCTGTCCCTGATAAAGTTGCTGCCCGTCAGGATCCTGTGGATAGACATCTCTTTCATCGACTTGCCCGACAAAAAATATGAGACCGTGTCGACAAAATCATACGCATCTTTTGAGAGTGTACGCGGCAGCGTTTCATACACCGACTGTTTGGAGAGGTCTATGCCAAAAGTAGAGAGCGTAAGCACTTTGGTGATAGCCGGTGTCAGAGCGAGTCTATCCTTCTTCGAAAGTACACCGAATGTCATAAACTCCTTCAGATTCGACGGGAGCTTGACAAAACTGTGCTCAGTTCGTATATAGTAATACCCGTGATCTTCAAACACAGGTACATGATCAAAATAATTATCCATCAATCGCTTCAGGGGACCAACCGCAAGATGCGTGATGGCATGTGGTCCGGTATCGACCTGAAAACCGTCTACCGTGTAGCTGTTGCAGTTTCCGCCAACGTACCGACTTTTTTCAAGCACCAGAACTCTCTTACCGTGCTTTGACAGTGTCAGTGCAGCCAGAAGTCCGC
>JBQVLY010000119.1:0-5015 GCA_052361065.1 Methanosarcinaceae archaeon
ATGGAATCGCCTCTCTGTTCACCGGCTAAAAAGATACCAGCTACGGGGTAGGGATATCCAGGTTCACGTTCAGCGTCCTTTCCAAAACCGCGTCTGACAAGTTCCTGGGATGCATTTAACCCATCACGCACCGCCCGCCCCACTGCATCAGAGAGTGAGTCTCCACAATCACACTGGACCGCGATCCTTGCTGCGAGCGCGGCAACGAATACGGAAGAGATTCCTTGCATCTTTCCGGGGTAGTTGTGTGTAAAGTCGCCCTCGCTCATGGTCGGATCGAAGTACAGCCGAGCTGTTGCGTGGTCGCCCACCAACGTGTAATGTATCGCGCCTTCGAGACCGAAGCGAACCACAAGATTTGTACAGCCAGTAAGCCCTATTCCTGCGTTGTATGCCATCTGCCAGACGAATTCCTTGGCGGTCCGCTCCCACGAAAGAGAGCGGCTGATGTTCATGCCGCTTGCACGCAGATCGTCAGCGGTCACGATCACAACCAGCCTATCGGAATGATCCTTTGAGACATGCTTCCACAGATCACCGGAAGCAAGAGGACGGTGCATCTTGCATACTACGATGGGCTTTACCCCTCTGTCACGTATCGCCAAAGGCCACATCGTTTCATCATCGCGAAATCCGTTCCCTGCATCGTCTAAAACCACCATATGTGCATGTGGATCGTCATCTTCAAATGAAAGTGGAATCCGGACATCTGCGGTGGGTCCTGTAAACCCCCTGCAACGCCCGATTCGGTAAACCATCAGGTCGTTATCCACATCCCTATAGTCTGATGAATATGGGAAAATATCCAATTCGGCGTTTGAGTGAAGGAGAACCTTCGGTGAAATTTTATCGATATTCTTCAACTGCGGAGAAACCACACTGATACCGGCTGCATTGCGCATAAAATCTGCTAAAAGAAGCGCACCTCCGGGTTTTGCGGTCATGCGTGTTCCTGTGTAAAGTTTCCAGTTTAGACCCTCATCTTCCGGTTTTGTGAGCCATTGCAGCCAGTCAATGCAGACATCTCCGGTAACAACAATTGTGGGACTCTTACTTTCCATGCTATCTACTCCTTTATATTATGATTGATACCTATAGCGTTTACAATCAGATAAATTCATCTGCGTTCTATTATTCATGCACCAATCAGACGCAGGAGATAAATATATGAGAAGGGCTGGAAAAGGGTGCATGATCTCAGTATGGTTTGTATCTTCTTAAATCATTTCTACTGCGCATTCAATGTTAAGTTATACAATTAAAACAGATGTCATTTACAGATGCTATATTGACGCTATAGATATGATGCTCATTCCATTACGCTGCATACTTATATAATGAATAATTAATTTCCCTGCATGAAAGTTATCTCTGTTGTAGGCCATAAGAACTCCGGTAAGACCACGCTCGTTTCAAGATTGGTTACTGCGCTTTCTTCGAAGGGTTCAGTGGGTACCGTAAAGCACATGTCAACCCGGCGTTTCAACCCGAAGGATACGGATACCGGCAAGCATTTCGATGCCGGTGTCGATGTAGTTGTCGGGATTACAGATAAGGAACTTGTCACGATTACACGTGATCCGTCTCTTGATAAGGCGCTTGATGCACTCACTGACAGCGGCATAGATTTTGCGATTGTTGAAGGGTATAAGGATAGCAATCTTCCCAAGATTGTATTGGGGGATGTTAAAAAGATGCGGGATTTGTCGAATGTGGTGGTAACCCTGCCTGAAAGATCCGATTGGAATATTGATGATCTTGTAGAACTCACGCACGCCCAGCCGGACAGGGTTACGCTTAATCTCTTAATCAGTAAGGTGCAAAAAAATCCTGCAATTCGTAAAGCCGGAGCTATCGGCACGTTTACAGGCATCGTGCGCGAATATACCGATGGTTTGCAAACGCAGGTGCTTGAGTTTGAAAAGTATGGAAAACTGGCTGATGCGGGTATAGAGCGGATATGCACCGAACTGAAACAGAAAGACGGAATTATGGATGTTATGATCCATCACAAGATAGGCAGGGTCGAACCGGGTGAGGATATTGTCTATATTGTGGTTGCATCTTCCCACAGGACAGAGTTGTTCCCTGTGTTGAGCGAGGCGATCGATCGAATTAAATCTGAAGTCCAGATATGGAAAAAAGAAATTACTGTGGATGGGGAATTTTGGGTGCATGATCATGCTTAGCGATGGATACGGTATATTCTTTGATACAATAGGTGATATCATATAGCTCAAAAAGTCGTTGTTTTGATACTGAAAAACAAAGTAGTTTCATTTCACCTTATACCTCATAATCGAACAGTCATAAATTCACAAAAACACACGGGACGCCGTCCGAATCCATTTAATGCCTTGACCTTCAAAGTATTATTGGCTCATATGACCCCCAAAACAAAATGTATTGATGGTGATAAATATGTCCGCTGCAATTCCGATAACCGATAATCACATGCATATTGACCCGAGAGGGCGTGGCTTGCTTGCCGTGAAAGATTTTAAAAACGCTGGTGGAACACACATCATCCTTGTCTCGAAACCGACATGGACTATTGGAGTTAAGATTTCAAAACCGGATGATTACATTGCCATATTCGATGAAACTGTGGAACTCGCACGCCAGATCAATGAGATGGGAGTTGGTGCTTTTCCTGTTCTTGGCGTGCATCCGGCTGAGATATCAAAACTTACCGAATACATGGAACTTGACCGCGCGGTCGAATTGATGAAAAGCGGACTGGAACTTGCAATACAGTACGTAGAAAATGGCGCGTCGGTTGGCATCAAGTCCGGACGCCCGCATTATCCTGTTCCTGACGAAGTTTGGGCAGCATCAAATGAGATTATGGAACACGCTTTTACCCTTGCAGCGGATATTGACTGTGCCGTACAGTTGCATACGGAAAGTGTTGGTGAACCTGAACTTGCGGACATCACAAAACGTGCAAAGAGTACCGGTATCAAACTCCACAGGGTTGTGAAGCATTATGCGCCCCCGATGGTGAATGTGTGCGAGCGGCTTGGTATATTTCCAAGTGTTCTGACAGGCAAGGGTGCTATTGAGGATGCAATTGAACAGGGCAGTCGGTTTATGATGGAAACAGATTATATCGATGATATGGAAAGACCGGGCGCAGTGCTGGGGCCAAAGACTGTGCCGCGGCGCACGTTGAAACTTATTGGAGAGCACGGGGAAGAGATTTTCTGGAAGGTGCATAAGGACAATCCTGAAGAGGTGTACGGGGTGGAGATTGAGATTTGATGGTGATTGTTATATTTTCATACAGTAATCCATTGATGCCAGGGATGTATACACCTAACAAATTCCATACCGGCCACGGGACACAAATACCGCTGTATAGCAGTTTGTTTTGACGGCAAATGTTCAAAAAAATGCTATCACATATTGATTATAAATATAATATTGTCCCGTTGCCCCATACTGGTAAATAACATCAAACCCATGATGAAATCCTGCAAAAAAACAATAAGAGGATAACAATGATGAGGATCATAGCTTTTGTAGGAATGCCGGCATCCGGTAAATCCGTGGCTGGCAGGGTTGCAAGAGACAAAGGGATCCATGTTATCAACATGGGCGATGTCATCCGCGAAGAGGTAGTGCGAAGAGGACTTGAACCCACAGACACAAACACCGGAGGTGTTGGAACTGACTTGAGGGAAAATGAAGGCATGGATGCTGTTGCGAAGTACTGTGTCCCAAAAATAAATAGTTCCGGTACAGATATGGTAGTTATTGATGGCGTGCGCGGGATTGCAGAGATCGAATTCTTTAAGAAGGAATTCGGAAAAGATTTCATGCTTGTTAATATTAATTCACCCATCGGGATGCGCCTTGAGCGTGTAAAAGCACGTGGACGAAGCGATGATATGACCAGTATCGATGCCCTGCGCAATAGGGATGAGCGTGAACTTGGCTGGGGTATGGGCGAGGCTATACAGGCAGCTGATATAACCATTCCAAACGCAGCAGGACTTGAAGAATTCAAGTACAGTATCTTAAAACTTCTGGAGTAATTCCATGATAAAAGTTGAAGTTTCAGCTATCATCAATCCCACAGAAGACACCGAGCGCGTGAGCGTTGCTGTTTCTAACATGTTCAAAGGACTTGAGATCACAGTGGACAGGTCCACACCAAGACCACGCGTGGTCGGACACGGAAATGTCGAATCCCTTTTTACAATTCACGGTTTTCTCAGGCAAGAGCAGTTGTTGGACACTGCCCGCACGCAATTGAACAAAGGCCAATCGATAGACGGGTTTTCCACTCATTTTCTGCTTAACAAACAGGTGGCTACAGTAAACTTTCTGAACTTTCCAGCAATGGAAGAGCCATTAGGTTCCATCCATGTATCTATAAGTGCAAGTTTGGCAGAAGAACTTGGCAGGCTCATAAACTGGCTTGCTCCACACACTGAAAATGGGGAGCCTTTACTTGAGATCGATGTAAAAGATATCTAATATGTATTTGTTTAACCAGTGCACTGTTGTGCTGTCGCACAGGCATTAACGGGTTCAGGGTAAAAACGGTGCTACCACAGCCGAATAAAGAAGAGCGATTACTCGCTCTCCCTTTTCTATAGAACGGTACGTGAAAGTTTCCCTTCATATCGCTCAAGCCTTTCATAACCCTTTAAGGCAGCAGTTCATTCTTTTTTTTGTGGCATTGGTATTTTTTTATTACATCGCATATGATATTATATTGTTTAGTTCCGATGATGGGACTAATGTAGGAACAACTTGGAGAGCGCGGTACATTCCATACATAAGAAAGGACTTAGGAGTCGTAACGAAATAACAGTATCATCCCGATCGTCGGGAGTTGTTCTTTCTGTGGTGGTATCGACGTCTCAACTACTCCATTCAGACTCGTGTCGTTCGTTTATTCGTGATTTGATCACTTTTTGCATGAATATCTACAAATAAAACACGAATGATACGAATGACGCGAATTTCACGAATGTTAGTTCTTCTGCGCCAGTCTTTAAATA
>JBQVLY010000120.1:0-4987 GCA_052361065.1 Methanosarcinaceae archaeon
GAAGTTCCTTTTCTTTTCCTTTGATCGTTTTTTCCAAATCGTTCAAACTTATTTGTTTGGCGATTTGATATATCCTACTCCGACCCATAGAAATATGTATGCACCCATATGTTAAAACAGTTTGGTTATTGGATAGATAAATCACTGGATCTTGACAAAGTGCTGGAATGGCTATGTCACAAAAACTATATTATATCCATATCAAATGTGGCGAAGGTATCGATATAAGCATTTGTATTTCATGGCGTTGGGACAAAATCCACTGTATTAACATTTGTTAGTTTTCAATACTGAGTTACTGTCCATCTGGAATTATACCCTTAATGGAGGGATATATTGCTTAAGCGAAACGAATGGATTAAACTTATGTAGTGGTTCTTTCATTAATCCAATCACTATGCCAAACTTTGTTACATATTGCCGCAACGTATTCATACCTGTGACAAACATCTGCAGAAACAGATGCGGGTATTGTGGATTCAGGCGCAATCCGAGTGATAATGATGCACATCTTCTGCCTATAAAGGATATTATTCCCATCCTTATAAGTGGAAAAGAGGTAGGGTGTACTGAAGCTCTTTTCACGTTTGGTGAATATGCAGAAGAGGTTGTAGAATATCGAGAATGGCTTAAAGAACTCGGATATTCAACAACAGTGGAATATGTGGCTAAATTATGTGAAACTGCGATCGATATCGGTTTATTGCCACATACCAATGCAGGTATACTTGACAGTTCCCAATTAAAAACCCTGAAACCATTAAACGCAAGTCTTGGACTTATGCTTGAGACCACTGCAAAACTTGATGCACATAACGGCGCACACTATAATTGTGCAGGAAAGGATCCTGCTGTGCGTCTTGATGCTATAAAAACCGCAGGGAAACTTAAAATACCGTTCACAACAGGAATTTTAATTGGTATTGGAGAGACTGTGGATGACCGGATCGATTCATTGCAGGCTATTGCAAATATTCATAAAAAATACGGACACATCCAGGAAGTAATTATTCAGAATTTCACTCCAAAATCCGGCACACCTATGAGCCAGCATAAACCACCAACAAAACAGGAAATGGTACAAGCGGTTTCACTCGCGCGCGACATACTTCCCCGTGATATTACAATTCAGGTCGCTCCAAACCTTATTGATCCTTATTTATTGATACTATCAGGCGCATCAGATCTGGGCGGCATATCTCCAACAACCATCGATTGGGTAAATCCTGAAGCAGAATGGCCAAGTGTTGCCAAACTACAAAAAATGGTGCGCAATGTACACTTGCGTGAGAGATTGCCCATCTATCCACAATATATCGAAAAGGGATGGTATGGCAGTGGTGTTAAAAAACTTTTAGAAACATTATCTGATAAAAACGGATATCGCAAGACTTAAAGATTACTTGCTGTATTACAGCCAATTAAAATGGTATGTAAATAAATGGATATGATCTTAAATGGCACTCATAAATTCAAATATACCGGATGACGTAATTCTGCGCTCGCTTGTTGGAAAATGTACAAAAGAAGATGCCCTGCAGCTTCTTGATTTAGAACCACTCAAACTTTTTTCACTTGCAAATAAGTTGCGAAATGATTCTGTCGGGAATACAGTGACATATATCGTCAACAGGAATATAAATTTCACAAATATGTGTGTTGGAACCTGCAGGTTCTGTGCATTCAGGAACAATGGACATGGTGGGTATCGCTTGACTAATGATGAGATCATGGAAAAAGTAAGAGAAGCCAATAAAAGCGGTTCAACAGAGATATGCATTCAGGGAGGACTTCTTCCGGATGTTGACCTTGGTTTTTATCAGGATATTCTCGAATCGATCAAGTCCGAATTCCCTGAAATGCACACACATGCATTCTCTCCAATGGAAGTATATCATGCAGCGCATTTGAGTGACATGACGATTAAGGATACATTGGTTGGACTTAAAAAAAGCGGACTTGATACAATGCCAGGCACTGCTGCTGAGATACTTTCTGACCGCGTACGGAAAATGATCTGTCCTGGAAAACTCAAAACTGCAGAATGGGTAGATGTAATCACGCTTGCCCACAAGACAGGAATACCAACAACTGCAACGATCATGTACGGACATATTGAAACCATTGAGGAGCGGATCGACCACATCCTGACGATACGAAATATACAGAAATATACAGGTGGATTTACGGAATTTGTACCACTGCCGTTTATGCCATATAACAACAAGCTTGGTGAAGAAGTATTAAGATCCGGAAAGTTTAGCACGACCGGACTTGAAGATATGCAATTGCATGCAATTGCACGTATTCTACTTCATACGCATGTGAACAATATTCAGGCAAGCTGGGTAAAATTAGGAAAAAAACTTGCACAATTTGCGCTTAATTGCGGTGCCAATGATCTTGGAGGTACGCTTATGGAAGAAAAAATATCAAGTTCTGCAGGTGCAATTAATGGTGAATACTTATCAGTGGAAGAATTTGAATGGCTAATCCGTGGTGCCGGAAGAGATCCAAAACAGCGAAATACTGTTTACCGGAGTGTTTAATATGAGAGCAGTGATACCATACAAAAAAGAAAATGCAAAATCCAGGCTTTCTCCTGTGTTGACACTCGGGGAACGTGAGGAGTTTGTAGAACTCATGTTAAAAGACGTGATAAATGCTCTTTTAAAAGCCGGAGTTAATGAGATTGATATTCTCACAACATCTACCCATGGTGTGAATGATGACATAAAGGCAAATGTCATTGTGAGTGAATTGGGATTGAATGAAGTACTTAACATGTATCTTAAAAAGATTGATGAATCCGTACTGATAATAATGGCAGACCTACCACTTATAACCTCACAACATATCCATGAGATTACAGCATCGGATAAAGATATTACGATCGTGCCTGGCAAAGGCGGAGGTACGAATGTTCTATATATAAAAAATCCTGCAAGGTTCTATGTCAGGTACTATGGTTCAAGTTACAAAACCCATTGTGATATCGCAAAAGAAATGTCGCAATCGGTATTTGTCTATGATTCATTTTTAGCAAGCATTGATATTGATGAGCCACAGGACATTGTTGAACTCCTTGTGCATGGGCATGGGATTTCAAAGGACTATGCTCAACAAAAATTTGGTGTTGAAATCAACAATGGGAGAATTAAACTTTCGCATACAGTGTGATTAATGTCAAATGCTGTGGAATGGTTTATTGCATGGGGTCTGGTAATTTGGGCTATTTATCGACATTTTATCGAAAACAGTTAAGTAAATCTCATGCAGCCAATGATGTATTTTATAGTTGATACAAAAATTGAAACTTATACATCTACATCTACTCAAAATTAAAATCAAAATCAACACAACATTTATTTAAATCGGAGTGCTTAATATTCACTACATTTTTTATTGTGGGTGATCATTGTTGACTATTGATGTAAATCGTTACAAGTGTGGATATTGTGGTGCATGCGTTGGAGTTTGTCCAACAGGTGCACTTGAACTTATTGAAACCTGGATAGAAACTGATGAAACATGCATCAGTTGTGGGAACTGTGCAAAGGTATGTCCTGTTGGTGCTATTGAGGTGAATCGATGAAAGACAATTATGATGTGATAATCGTGGGTGCCGGTCCTGCCGGTTCACTTGTAGCAAAAACAGTTGCCAATGAGGGACTTGATGTGCTGCTAATAGAAAAGCGCCAGGAGATCGGTGATCCCGTCCGATGCGCTGAAGGTGTCGGAAAATATCATTTACGGCAGCACGTTGAACCGGATTCACGCTGGATATGTGCTGATGTTAAAGGATCTCGTATATTTTCACCTGACGGAACAAAAATTGAGATGGCAGAAGAAATCTCTGGCGGGGAAGTAGGATATGTACTTGAACGTAAGATTTTTGACAGGGCACTTGTCGATGATGCTGTATCTGCCGGCGCGGATGTGATGGTAAAAACACGTGCATTCGGACTTATCATAGAAAATGATTTTGTTTGTGGTGTGAAATTAATGCATCTTGGTGAAGAATATTCCGTACGCTCAAAGATCGTGATCGGCGCCGACGGAATAGAGTCTAAAGTGGGTCGATGGGCAGGTATTGACACATCCATTAAACCTTCTGATATTGAGACATGTGCCCAATTTTTGGTAGCAGGCATTGAAGTTGATCAGAATTTTTGTGAATTTTATCTTGGAACTAAGATCGCACCTGCAGGATATATATGGATATTTCCAAAAGGCAGAAATCAGGCTAATGTAGGTATTGGCATACTGGGAAGCAAATCCGGCAACGGTGAAAAAAGAGCAGTGACACTACTTACTGATTTTGTTAATAATCACATGCCTAAAGGACAGATAATAGAGATGGTTGTTGGCGGTGTACCTGTTAGCGGTACAATTGAGCGTACAATTGCAAATGGGCTTATGCTTGTAGGTGATGCTGCAAGGCAATCCGACCCCATTACAGGCGGGGGGATAATCAATGCAATGGATGCCGGAAAGATTGCAGGAGAAGTTGCAGTCAAATCGATTTTGGCAGGAGATGTGTCAACGAACATGCTACAGGAATATGAAACAGGGTGGCGTAAAACGATTGGACGTGAGATTGATGGCAGTCTCATAGTCAAAGAGACATTCATCAATTTCACAGATGATGAACTAAACTCACTCGCATATTCTCTTAAAGATGTGAACTTTAGCAGCATGAGCCTTTTAAGCCTTCTGTATGCGCTTTTTAAAGCGAATAAGAAACTTCTGTGGGATTTGAGGATTTTATTTAAGGATATTGTGGTAAATGATCTGGATTTCGCTTATAAATCAGAATAATACTTGAATGTACTAAGTTTATTGTATCAATAGATCATCGGATGACTTTATGCATTCCATCATGATTAAGCATCGGAAAACATGTTCTTCGCACTTTCCGCAGGTATATTTTGAAAACATATATTTTTCTTAAACAATGAATGGTGCCGAATGATTGTGGTTTTCT
>JBQVLY010000121.1:0-4958 GCA_052361065.1 Methanosarcinaceae archaeon
CGACATCAATCGACGTCTTTAAGTACTCTTGAGGTATATATTACATAAAAAGTATACTTTTTATGAGTATAAAATGGAGTATTACCATGTTCAAAAAATATGATCAAAAGCAACTGTTTTTACTACCTTTAAGATTAGAACGTTTTGTTCCGGAAAATCACATAGCCAGAATATTGAATGATGTCATAGAAGCAGTTGACATCACTGCCATCGAATCTACATATTCAGAAGATGGTTCCCCTGCATATCACCCCATACTCATGTTAAAAATTCTGTTATACGGATATATGATCAATATTCGAAGTTCAAGAAATATTCAGAAAATGATTTGTACAGACACCGCTTTCATGTATCTTGCAGCCATGCAACAACCGGATTTTCGAACAATTTGTCGTTTTCGTTCAAATCATCTTGATTCAATCAAAGACATTTTCGCTCAAGTAGTCATAGTCTGTAAAGAAATGGGTATGCTCGGTGCTGGAAAAGTATCTATTGACGGAACCAAGGTAAAAGCAAATGCTTCTGTAAGGCAAAGCAAAGATGCTGACGCACTTGACAATGAAATCAAAAAAATCCGTAATGAAATTGATAAAATCCTCGAAGAAAGCATCGAAATTGACGAGGAAGAAGATGAAAAATATGGCGACTCGACGCCATATCAAATGCCAGAAGAATTGGTGAACAAAAATAAAAGATTAGAAAAAATCCAGGCTGCGAAAAAGAAGCTTGAAGAACAACAATTGAAGAAAATAAATGTTACTGACAACGATGCTAAAATTATGAAACATAAAGACGGATCTAAAAAACCGTCATACAATGGTCAAGTTGCTGTTGATAACAAAGAACAAGTGATTGTTGCAGCCGATCTGGTTGACGAAGAAAATGATGTACACCAGATGGACCCAATGATACAACATATCCATGCAATACTTGGTTACAAGCCTACAATTGTGTTGGCAGATGCAGGATATTTCTCATACGACAATATTGAGTTGCTGATTCAGGAAGGGATTGATGCTTACATCCCAGATAATTCATTTGAAGTCGAAAAACGAGGGAAAGCCAAATGGTTTATGAAATCCCTGTTCAGATATGATGAAGAAAAGGATTGCTACTATTGCCCGGCAGGTATTGTGATGCCGTTTGAAAAAATCCAAAAAAGACAGGATAAACCGGATTTGAAATTTTATGGCTGTAAATTTTGTTCTCAATGTGTTTTGAAAAATGCGTGTACTAAAGCAGAAAACAGGACAGTTTCAAGTGATCCTCGCGAACATGTATTAGTAAATATGAGGATTAAACTGAAAACGAAAGAGGGAAAGGATTTGTATCAGGAAAGAATGTCTACGGTTGAACCTGTTTTTGGTCAAATGAAACAGAATCGAGGGTTTAGGGAGTTTCTTTTGAGGGGAAAGAAGAAAGCAAAAGTGGAATTTCTGATGATGTGTGTTGTACATAATATTGGGAAGATAGCGGAAGCTTTGAAAAGAGGGGGTACAAACTTGAAAGAAACACTGAAAAATGTGATTCAGGGGGCAAATCAATCTGGGAATGATGTGAATAATGTTGCAATGGGTGCTTAAAACCCATGTTTTTGGTGAAATTTCGGTGGAATTGGTGTATTTCCATGTAGAATACACATTTTTTTAAAAAATTTGGTCTGAACTCCAAGTGTTGGAAATTCATAGGACTTTATAATGTCATCGAAAATTGTTTTTTGGGACAGCCTGAATAGTACGTTTCTTCTTAGCATTTGTTACCATGGCAGATTGTCCGAATCAGACTTTCTCGTCACAGCGCAGTATGCGGTGCATTCGAAACATTATGAAAAAAGGTACCCCAGTCGAATATATCTGAATATTTTCAATAACATTGGTGTGTAAAAACGCTATGCTACAGTCTACTGTTCTGTTCTATTTTTTTCTTTCCGGAAACCTGTACGACCAGCCCGAACATATTGGTATTGGTCGTCACATTATCAGCATGCCTGAAAGCATCTGCAAGGTCATCAGGATGCATGTAATCGGCAGTAAGCATTTCAACAAACAAGTGATAAACGAACAACAGCACTTTTTTTGCAGGTTCAGATTGTAAAACCACATCCATAACCGCAACTGTGCCTCCGGATTTTACGACCCTGAACATCTCAGATATCACTTTATCCGGATATCTCACTTCATGCATTGCAAAACTACACAAAGCAGCGTCAAAAGAACCAGATTTAAATGGAAGTGTATGCGCATCCGAAAGCACAAATGATGCTTCTGTTTTTTTACGTGCCTGATTCACCATGTGAAGTGATATATCCGCGCCAATGATCTCGCAACCATCAAGTATCTCGGAAAGATAGCCAGTCCCTGTTGCAAGGTCGAGTACTTTATCCCCGGGCATGATGCCTGCCTGTGCAACCAGTGAGCGCCGCATCGAATCGTACCTGCCAAATGATGCTATCCTGGCAACCGTATCATAGATCGGTGCCAGATATCTAAAAAAGTCGTGGCTGTTGGTATTTTCCAATGTGATGCACCTCTTCTTCATGCATCTTCTGAGTCTTATTCAATTTAAATATATGGTTTTATTCACCCATTGCCCAACTATTATTGACATCCTGATTATATAGCAAGACATACAAAGGTAAGATTCAAGATATGGATGATAAATACAGGTCGTTTTTAATAGGAAAATTAAAGCAAGAACTCACAGATGCCTCAAACATCAGCACAAAAACAATTGCATCAAAGATAGAAGAGATCGGATTTACGTGCCTGGTTTGTGGAAAGTGTTGCAGATTCGCATTCGGGGACAACCGTGTGTTGTTGACACCACATGAGATGCGGGTCATCAAAGACCATACCGGAACTGCCATGCATAATGTCGCAACTCCGGCAACATTCGATAATCTCAAAAATCCCGAATTCACTGACCTTATAGATACAGGGGGGAGTATTCACACATTCGGTTGGATGCTTGCACGCAAAAGCAACGGTGACTGTAATTTTATCAAAGATGCATATGTATCCAACAGGTGCAGGGTATACGATGTACGCCCAATGCTATGCCGTACGTATCCGTTCTACATGCAAGACATGGAGCTCCATATATCCGAATGTGAGGGATTGGGACACGAAATCTCATCAGGGGATAGTCTGAAAATAGCAGTTGATGTGATTGATAGGTATGTGATCGAAATCGGGGATACGATCGCACTCTATGAGAAGTTTGAGGATATTGTTGTAATTCCGGAATGTGTTGAGATAACAACCAGATGTACAGACGTAGAAAAGTACGTTGTTTATGTTGTACACGATAGTGAAGGAGCACACAAATTTATAGTAGAATTTGATGATGGTACTAATTTCATCGATTGATTTATTTATAATATCAACAATTGATTGCAGGATTACTATGTCAAATAATACTGATCATACAATGACAATTTCAGAAAAGATATTCTCAAAGGCATCTGGAAAGATTGTTAAAGCAGGGGATTTCGTACTTGCGAGCATTGGTCGCGCAATGACCCATGACATCACAGGCCCGCTTGCAGTTGATGGTTTTTACGAGATTATGCGCAACAAGGAACATAAAAAAGTATGGGACCCGAGCAAGATAGTGATTATATTTGATCATCAGGTTCCGGCAGATTCCCTCAACGCTGCTGCAAACCACACAATGCTCAGAAAATTTGCAAAAGAACAGGAAATCCTTAACTATGATGTTTATGAAGGTGTCTGCCATCAGGTAATGCCTGAAAAGGGACACGTCATACCAGGTGACCTCGTTGTAGGTTCTGATTCACACACCTGCGCTTACGGTGCACTTGGTGCATTTTCAACCGGTATCGGGTCAACCGATATGGCGGCAGTGTTCGCATCCGGGAAACTCTGGTTCAAGGTACCTGAAACTGTCCGGTTTAAAGTCAATGGAAAACTACCAAAGAACGTCTATTCAAAGGATGTTATCCTGCACTTGATCGGTGATGTGGGTGCAGAAGGTGCCAGGTACAAAGCCGCAGAATATACAGGTTCGACTGTAAGGAGTATGTCAATGCCAGAGCGTATGACAATGTCCAATATGGCTATAGAGATGGGGGGTAAGGCAGGCATTGTTGAGGCCGATAAAACCACAGAGAAATACCTGAAAGATATAATACCGGATTATGAGTTTGCCTCATACTGGAAATCTGATGAAGGTGCAGAATATTCCGGGTTTTACGAGTATGATGTATCAAACCTTGCACCACAAGTAGCATGCCCGCACAATGTGGACAACGTGAAACCTGTTACAGATGTCGAAGGCACGAAGATAGATCAGGTATTTGTCGGTTCATGCACCAATGGTCGCTTTGAGGATATCGAGATCGTCGCAAAGATGATGGGTAATGAACCCGTTGCAAAAGATGTGCGGCTTTTGATTATTCCTGCATCCCGAACCGAGTACATGAAAACCTTAAGAGCAGGATATATCGAGCAGTTCATGGAAGCAGGTGCAATTGTGGAATCACCTTGCTGCGGTCCATGTATGGGCGGTTCCTTCGGTCTACTGGGGGATGGCGAGGTAGGACTTGCAACTTCCAACCGTAATTTCAAAGGCAGAGAAGGCAGTCCGGATTCATTGGTATATCTCAGTTCACCTGCAACAGCAGCAGCATCTGCACTGACAGGCGAGATCACTGACCCGAGAACAATTTAGTATTTCATGGGATATCTTCGTGTTTTTCTGGCACGAAGATTTTGTTAATTTTTGGTCCGGACGACATGGTTTGAGTATCCCATCGTAACATTTTATAAAAGTAATGTAATATTGGCATTATTGAAATCATACTGCATATTCATAGACTTGTTCAGGATTGGGTGTAATGTTCACTTATCCTTATTGAGTCTCACTTTCCGCAGGTATCTGCAAATTTTAAACAATTTTTCCTGATAGCGGTTTTACACATTTCTAGAATATTATAT
>JBQVLY010000122.1:0-4845 GCA_052361065.1 Methanosarcinaceae archaeon
GAAACTTTAACTATAACAAAAACAGATGATAAGAACGATTAAAACCAAGATATTTGTTTAGCGATTTTTGACACCGAAGTAATCCAATGGAGGCTTCGCATTCTCAAACCACTGGCGCGAACGATGACGTTTTCGGGGCATTTCAACTTATAATGTCTCATATATAGAATAACGCAGCATAGCGTTCTTACACACCAATGTTATTGAAAATATTCAGGTTTATTCGACCGATGTGTATGTGTATGTGTATGTATGTATGTATGTGTATGTGTGTATGTATGTGTATGTGTGTATGTATGTGTATGTGTGTATGTATGTGTATGTGTGTGTATTTTTTATAATGTTTGGAATCCGCCGCCTGCGGCGGTATTGCTGCGCGGGGTATTGCAGTATAAGCTGCGCATCGAGATTTTATCAAAACCATCTATACAAATACAAACCAAGTAATTCGTTAAGAGGATACATGCAAATGCAGAAACACTAAACAACTCACCAAACAACTCACTTAATCACCCATCACTAAACCCATACTTTCCAATAAGCGGCACAAACACAACCCCGCCTTTTGTTTCAACATGAATTGTTCCATCCGCATCTTTTTTCACAATATTGAGCCGCTGGTAATCGGTACCCACAGGTATGACCATCAGCCCGCCGGGTTTTAACTGTTTAATGAGTGGTTGTGGAATCTCGGGCGCGGCGCAGGTGACACAAATACGGTCATAGGGAGAGTGCAGTAAATCACCGCCAGAGCCGTCTTCAAGCATTACTGTGACATTTGTATATCCGGCATCCATAAGATTCTTTTTTGCAAACCCAGCCAGCGGTGCTATGCGTTCCACAGAATACACATGCCCTGTCCTGCCTACAAGTTCTGCCATAACAGCAGCATTATAGCCGGAACCGGTACCAATCTCAAGTACATTTTGCCCTTCTTTTAGATCCAGCAGGTCGCACATTATCGCAACCATGTGCGGCGCAGATATAGTCTGGTTGTGCCCGATCAATAGCGGAGTATCGACATATGCCTCCCCGCGAATTTGTGGGGGGACAAAAAGATGCCTTGGAATCCGCAGCATTACATCAAGTATATTTTCCCCGATCCCCCTATATCTCAGGTTATCTATCAGTTTCGCGCGCTTCTCCCCAAACTCCATGCAGATTTTCCCTCTCCCCACGCTTTTACTTTCACAGCCTGTGCATACACACGCCTGACATATTTAGCCTCAACAGTTTCCCCTTTGCCTGAACAGAATTCACCATTCCGTATCTTAATATGGGTTATAATAAACTTTTTACCATTAATTATATCTTCATTACCGACAATAAATTCGTAGCCCCCGGGCACCCGTTTGTTGAGCGATTCTGTCTTGTTGCCGGATCTGACCGCCACTTTTATTATAACCTCATCAATAGCCCTGCCCCATATCGTGTTAATGTCTTCTGCTTTTGCACCGCCGACACGTTTATTGTTCGACTCGATGGATGTCACAATGATCGGGTATACCTCATCTTCTGATTCGTTATCAACGATCAGTTCATCATCTTCATACACCACATTATCCGGGTCCATTTTTATGCTTCGCTTAAATGATTCATCTGCCTTACTAACGACAACCCTGATATTGATCGGTTTTTTTGTCTTGATCTTTGTAGGGTGCACGTGCTCGCATTCCCTGCACTTAACAACAGGATTCTGGCCGGATTTCAATACATCATGCAATACCATTGTCTTTGGTGAGCATAAAGGACATACAACTTCAATTTCTGTATTCATGTTCTATCTGGGCACATGATTGATTCTAATCCCTAAATAGTTAACTGCATCAATAACTTTGATCGTAATGTGGGGATGTGCTATGTTTAAGCAGGGACGGTAGCGAAAATAGTCAAGAATTTTATGTTTTTTGACAAATTGTCATTCATACAATTATAATTTAAACATAGAGTTCTATATAATTTAATTCTCTGTACCCGTGTCAATGGCGGTGTTAAAATGTTGTTTCCTGAATACCCATTTGTCCGAGCCCACTCCAATTGTGAAATCATAGATGGTCACAGCCTCGTTCGGCAGCACCGTTAGTATAATGCTCACATAGGTGTTCGCATTAGGGATTTCCCAATAAATAATTTATCCACCTGACATATTTGCTAAATTATTCATATCACGCCAGTATGTGTTGCTGATTCCGAAACAACAAAAAATGGGTATACTAATATTTGTGAAATCCCTTATTGTTCGTGCTGTTGTCTGTTGTAGTAACCGGAAGACCGTACATTCCCTGCGTCGTTCCAACCGCGGCAGTCGTCGTATTGGTGTGAGTATCAGTGTCAGCGATTCTGGTCATCAACTGCGCTGAATTACCTCCGATCGGGGAGAGGTCGATGGTAACCGTATAAATTCCGCTTGCATCGGTGACATTCACACCGTTTGCTGTGATCGAATCGGGGTTTGTAGCAGGGTCAGTAACTGTTGGCGTTGTGATACCCCCTCCTGTGTGGAGATGGGTGAAGTTCTCTTGTCCGCTGCCGGAGAGCCCACCGGCATCGGCTGTTGCAGCGTTTACAGTATAGATATATCGAAGACGCCTGTGTAGTATGCAGCAACATCGGAATTATTATAATCGAAAGTTAGACTCATAGGACTATCATTAACAGGACACGGACCCGTGATCACTGCTGTGACAATGCATGTCAGTTCGTCCCAGCCGTTCATATCGGCCACAGTCGCTATGATCGTAACTGTCCTGTTCTGAGTTTCCCAGTTCTCATTGATCACCTGCACGCCCGATGCGGTCAAATTGTTGTCCGGTGCCAGTCCAACCCCACTATCGGGGTTGCGTTGAGCACGGTTGTGCTCGATGTCACACCACTTGCAAAAACAGATAAACTAACTTAACAGCATCAATGCCGTTAATACAACCGCAAGTACGATTGGTAGTTTGTTATGCATTTGTGTTATCTCTTTTTGTAGAGAATGGAAATTAATATGATCACAATAATTGACATTGATCCGGATAATCCAGGAATTCCAGAAATACCTGATCTGGAATTTGTTGAAGTCACATCGAATGTGATCTCCTTGGTACCGGTTTCTTTTCCTTCATAGAGCACGCACCCTTCCACAACATACTTGCCAGGTGACAGTATCTTGTAGTAGGAAGTCAACCTTCTGGTCTCACCGATCTCGACCAATATCTCATTGCTTTCGATTACATCAATGAATTCACCGTCGCAGTATACCTCACCCTTGAATGTTGCCCGGCTATCGATCGTTCCTGTGTTCTCGAAGTCTGTGAGTATCTTCATCATACGACCTACAAGTGGGTCGCCTTCAGTTGTGAGGTATGTAAGTTCGCCCTGTCTTGTAAGTGTGCCGAATGGAAGTATTTTGAAGGGTAGATTCTCGTTTGCAAGAATCTCACCGCCGAGAGAGACCTCAACATCTACGATGTAATCTCCTGTTCTTTGTTGTGTTGTGTTCCAGAGTACTGTTATTGTATCTTTAGTGTCTGGTTTTACGCCATCCTTATCGTGGACAAACATGTCAACGAGTTTGCCGTTCTTTGTCATTGTAACTGCGATCCTCGGTTTTGCGATTACATTACCTTCGTTTTTAAATTCAAGTTTTATTTTTAATGGATAGTCAATTTCGATATCCGTGGTCGTTATGCTTATTACAGTTCCGTTCAGGATTTGCGTACCTGTTACCTGGATAAGAACCTCTGATGGTATGCGGATAATAGCGTGAGCAAACGCACCTTCTCCTGATGATGTCTCATCTGGTACGCTCTGCGCATAAATTGTTGAGGTATAATCATCATTTGAAATTTCTTGAGGTATGTCGAACTTCACGAGGACTTTTGTTTTGTCTTTACCGGGTACAGTAATCTCTCTTATCAGTATATCTTCTTTATAGAAAGAAATCCAATCGGTACATTCTCCTTCTGCCATGAGCATGAAATTTCCAGTCTCGTCACCGCCATTAAAAACCGTTATCGTTCTTTCATACGTCCCACCTTTGAATGCATCGCTGATCGTGATGCTGGCAGGCGATATGCCAAGACCAATATCTGCATTCGCAGTGGAGCACAAGCACAGGAGTAGGAATATCGTGATTATTACTGTGGTCGTTTTCATTTATTATATCTCTTTTCGTTTCATTTCGGTTTTAAAAATTATCCCCAAAAAAATAATGGGGATATTTCTAATTTTTCTGTGTGCTTTATTTAGCCTATTATCCCTGTCACCGTTATAGTTCCAGAATAGATGCCTGCCTTTATTCCGGTTGGAACTGATAACGTGGTGTCGATCTTGGCTTTTCCACCAACTACAATGTCAACGTCGAACGTCGTTGCTGTCGTAGTAAGTATTTGAGGACCTACACCACCTACTGTAGCTTGTGTGTTGCTTTCAAATAATATCTCGGGATTACTTCCATCTGATATTGAAATATTCACATCCATTACAATGTTGCCCTTGTTCTCAATTGTTGGTGAATTATTTGTGCCCATCGTATCGTCTCCACTTACTGTTGAGGAGGCACCTGGATTTATACTACCATAGGTTACTGTGTTGAAATCAATTACATACGCTGCCACAGAGGTAACCGTAACAGTAGTAGTACAAACCGTTGTAGTATCGAGTTTGAAGGTTACTGTGTAGGTTCCTGCTGCTGTATTAACTGGTATGGAACCAGTTCCTGTGCAGGTTCTTTGCAGACCATTGGCAGCACCGAGGGTTAGTGTGTCATTCTGTGTACCATCACCAAAATCTACCTCTGCCGTCCATGTGTCATCAGGTATGGTGTCACCACCATTATCATCAGAAACCACCAGATTATAG
>JBQVLY010000123.1:0-4792 GCA_052361065.1 Methanosarcinaceae archaeon
CCGTAAATTAGCGAAAAGTCATATCTTATGTATGGAATGTGCGCGCTCTCGCGCGTGTGGTAGCATCATTTTCATTTAAAACTCGTTAAACTGCAAATGCCACCACAAAACGGTGCAATGGTCAAACAAATACAAATTAATTATTCTTTATTTATAACAAGATATATCGCAGGTCTCATCGGAACCGCAAACCTTGCCTTATTCTGTGGGTCGTATTCCGGTGCATCCGCACTGTAAACTTTAACCTTGCATCCGATCTCGGATTCAAGGAAAGTAACAGCTTCTTTGAGTATTGACTCCTCATCAATATCAAAACCACAAAGCAACTCCAGAGTATCGGAATGCATCATTGTAATATCAGGCACAAGTTTCTGCACAAACCCGGGTATCTCTTTCCCATGCCGCCTCATATCAGGATTAGCCATCAGAGTTTTAATCAGTGTTCCTACATCAAGTTCGCCTTCCTTTTGCATACAAACTGCAAGTTTAAACACATTTGTTTTCCATGCCTGAGATATGTATAACACTACTTCCTTTGGTGACATTTTTGTAACCCTTATGATCTCTTCAATGTCAGAAAGTGTATTAATTACCAACCCTTCTGCAAATTCCACACCAGGATCTACAAGATTCTCATCAAATTCGGGATACGAAGCAAATGAAACCAGATCATCATTGTCGTGCCCCATCGCTTCCCATATCTCCTCGCAGATATGCGGAGTGAATGGGGAGAGCAGGCGTACCCATGTATCCAGTACATCATAAAGTACCCTACTGCCGCCGCGTCTTTGATACCATTTTACGTCATTGAACAGCAGGAAAAATGAATTCTGAAGCGCATTGCGTGTCAATATCATCTCAAGAGCATAGTTTGTCTCACGTATACGGTGCTGGAGTTTACTAAGCATCCAGCGATCTATAAATTTCAGTTCACCATTCATACCGGAAGTTAATCCTGAATCCACCACATGCATGCCAAAGGAATAGAATCTTTCAACTTGTTTTCTTGCAGCTTCGATACCGCTATTCTTCCAATCCGCATCCTGGGTCTGCTCAGCGCTTGAAAGAATATACATCCTTGAAATGTCTGCCCCATAATCCCCCACAGCATTACTAAGCGTTAGAAGCGGACCCCTGGATTTGCTCATCTTTTTGCCCTCAAGTGATACAAAACCATTAATTGCAATGGCTTTTGGCCACTTGTCCTCATCAAATATCGCAACATGATGGAACAGGAAAAATAACAGGTGATTTGAAACCAGATCCTTGCCTGATGAACGCAGGTCAACAGGGTACCAATATTCAAATTCGTGCCTCATCCGGTCAAGTACACTGACATCAACACCGCTTGCACCTGATACATCCTCCAAATTGCCTTTTCCAAGCAACACATAATCAAACAATTGCGGAATAAGTTGTTCGGTTGTAACGCCACTATCAACACTGTCTGCAACAAACTTCGCGATGGTATAATATGACATATAGATTGTAGAATCACCCAGAGACTCGATCAACCAATCCTTATCGAACGGCAGTTTTGTGCCAAGTCCCTTTTTTCGGGCACATGCCTTATCCTTAAGCCAGTCCACCTTATTGTTAAACTCCACCCTAAGGTCATCCGGCAGGATTTCCATCTTTTCGATACAGCGGTAAACCTTATCTTTCCATTCAGGATCGGAATAGTTCAAGAACCATTGTCCTTTGACCATATTTACCACACATGCAGTACCGCATCTACACACAACAGGCTCACTAAACTCATAGAACACCTCCCCGATCCCCCACTCGATCAGATCGTGCGTAAGCACATCCTTTATTTTAGATACAGCCACACCCGCATATTTGCCGGTATTATCCTTAAGCACACCTCCATGAAACTCACGACGGTACACAATCTTAGTTGCTTCCTCTGCGCGCGGGTCATTCTGATCCTTTACCTTGAATTGTTCAACAGTCTCAACTGCAGGAAATTCCCCGAATTCCTTAACTTTGATGAGTGAGATGAACTTAATCTCGCGCAGGTTTTCAGTAATGCCAAATTCGCTCAGGTCCCTGTCATAAAGATCGCGCAATGCAAGATAATCAAAAGGTGCATGCGCAGGCACGCTCATAACAATTCCGCTTCCGTTACCTGATTTCACGAACGATGCTGGCAGGGTAATTACCTTGTTACCTGTTAATGGATTTCGGACCCTGATCCCGATAATCGACTCTGATGGCACGTTCTCTACAAACGTAACCGTCCTGTCCGTAAATGTAAGTTTATGATATGCATCCCTGCTTACGATCCATAATTCCTTTTTTCCATCCTGTTCAACCTTGATCTTCACATGTTCGATTTCAGGATTCACCCATAGGTTGGTAACTCCAAAAACAGTCTCAGGACGAAGTGTTGCACAAGGCAGGACAATATCACCGAACCTGAACTTGATAAATGTATAATCTACAATATTCGCACCCTCCCCATGCAGGATATCATGATCCTCTACAGGATTATTATCGTTCGGGCACCATTTAACAGGATGTGAACCCTTGCTGATCAATCCTTTATCATACAGCAGATTGAACTGCCATTCAATGAATTTCTTGTACGGCGCATCGGTTGTGGTGAACTTTCGCCTCCAGTCAATGGAATAGCCGATTGATCGCATTACTTTTTCAGCTTCGACCTTGAAATAGTCTACGATCTTTTCAGGAGTATTAAGTGTATTCAATACACCCGGCGAAATGCCATGGAATTTCGAATACACATCCATTGTCTGGGGTTCTTTTTTTCCGATAAGTTCTGCAAGCCCTACAATTGGTGTGCCTGTGACATGAAATCCCATTGGGAAAAGCACATTATAACCCTGCATTCGTCGATATCGTGCTACAACGTCCCCTATAGTAAAAGTTCGCGTGTGTCCTGCATGCAAATTTCCGTTCAGGTACGGATAAGGAATGGTAACAAAGAACTTTTTTCTATCATCAATTTCAGGTTCAAAAACCTTTTTTCCACTCCATAATTCCTGCCATTTCTTCTCTATTGCATGTGGTTCGTAATCCTGCCGCATAGTTTCACCAAAATATAATTTATACAATATTATTTGTCAGCAAACACAGCATCCCTGATAGCTTCGATAGTCGCATCCACAACAATTGGTTTAGCACATTGATTGATAGCTGTTTCGGGATCCTTTAATAGATGACCCGTAGTGATACATACAACAGTCTCATCCTTTCCAATAATACCTGCATCGACCAGTTTCTTAAGCCCTGCAATGGATGTAGCACTTGCAGGCTCAACACCAATCCCCTCAAGTTGTGCAAGGTCTTTTTGCGCCGTAAGGAGTTCCTCATCAGTTACCGTTTCTGCTGTGCCGTTCGATTCACGGATCGCAATTAATGCTTTACGTGCATTAACAGGATTACCTATACGGATTGCAGTTGCAACCGTTTCCGGATTTTTCACAGGCGTTATCACATCCGCCCCACTCTTTATAGCATTTACTACCGGGGATGCACCTTCTGTCTGGATCCCTGTCATTTTCGGAACGCTGTCAGTGATACCAAGTTTCATGAATTCTTTGAAACCTTTGTATATAGCTGTAATATTTCCCGCATTTCCAACAGGCAATACAACCCTGTCAGGAACCCGAATTCCAAGCTGGTCTACAATCTCAAAACCAATTGTCTTTTGCCCCTCAAGTCTGTACGGGTTTATGGAATTTAGTAAATAGAATTTTTCTTCATCACACAGTTTTCGTATAAGTACAAGCGCATCATCGAAATTGCCACGAATGCTCAACACCTTTCCACCATGCATTAATGCCTGTGCAACCTTGCCAAGTGCAACTTTCCCTTCAGGCAACAGCACGACTGCAGGAATGCCTGCTTTTGCACCGTATATTGCAAGCGATGCAGACGTGTTTCCAGTAGATGCACATGCAATGGTCTTCATGCCAAGTTCAAGAGCCCTGGATACACCGACAGTCATACCCCTGTCCTTGAAAGAACCGGTCGGATTCATACCTTCATGCTTGACGTAAAGTTCTTTGATACCGATCTTGCCTGCAAGCCGATCGCATTTATAGAGTGGTGTTCCACCTTCCTTTATTGATACGGGTTCCCTCTCAACCGGAAGAAGTTTGCTGTATTTCCAGACAGATGGGGGTACATTTTTAATATCATCCATGTTAAATCCGATAGATTTGTAATCATAAATAACGTCAAGCAGCCCACCGCATTCACATGTATAGACTACATCTGTTTTTGAATATTTCCTGCCGCATTCGATACATTTTAAGTGATACATTGAAAATCTCCTGATGTGTTATATTTTTATGTATGAGGAATCTAGTAATAAAGCGATAATATAGATAAGTTACTCGGACTTAAAGACTGCCCTTTATCTAAAGACAATTGCATTTGTTGTGGACCTAATATAGTTTTTGTGGCATAGCCATTCCAGCATTTTGTAAAAATAGTGTAAATCCCTATAAATGCATCCTGCAAATATTGGTCGTGTCCCTGAGCAATTGATAGCATTTGAATATCTTAAATGTAATATCTTTTTTTGAGGATCATTAATGAATTTAGAACTAGATTTGTCAGAATTTTGTTGTTTGAATGAAAATTGTCCGGATTATGGTCAGAAAGGTAAAGGAAATATTAGAATAAAAGAGAGATACGGACCTAAAAATCGGGCTCTTTTGAGATGCAATACATGCACAAGACAGCAATTCCCGTTTTATAATTTTGTTTATATCCAAGCTGTCTAAACTATACTGTCGCTCGTCGTTGATTTGCCTTA
>JBQVLY010000124.1:0-4564 GCA_052361065.1 Methanosarcinaceae archaeon
TTTTCTTCTTGCTTTGTGGTACCACTCCTTAAGAGATCGCTTCAAATTCTCGTCAATTCGGACATCATAACCGTAGATATATCCACAGTAAATTATTTTTCCACGAAATGGCAGAAGGATGGTCTCAACATAGTGAGGTAATGAAGGAGGTATTACATCGCGGATCTTGTCTTGCAGACTAATAACACCATACACCTTTTGCTTATTCGAAATAGACATAAATGCAGTGTAATCCCTCAAATAAAACATAATCATAAACTTGCCTTTTACTAAATTATTCCAGCTTTTTATTATCTCAAGTTCTTCCTGAGTAAAACTAAATGGGTTTTCATCGACAAAAGAATCAATAAGCTCAGTATGAGATGAAAGCCTTTCATATAAACTTTTGATATCAGCCGGAGGGATATCCTTAAACATTGGTTCTTTCAGATTTTTTGTAACAGGATACTTCTGATTTGTATAAAACAAAAGCGCCCCACTCAGCTTAAAAAATAATTCTACATCTTCTTCGTTCAATTTCATTTTATTATCACTTCCCAGTGACCTGCTTTTCTTGACCCCATCCTTTTAACCAAGCCCCTTTCTTTGAGTTTCTCAATAATCTTTTTAGTGTTTCGTAAATTTATGTTGAGTATCTCCGACAACTCATTTGCGGTCATTTTTGGACGCATTCGCATCTCTTCAAAGACCGTGCGCTCATTATCTGATAATGAATTTATAGTGTCGTTTATGGTGTCGCTTATAGTGTCCTTTTCTACCCCCTTTTCTCCGACCTTCTCCCTAATTTTCACCCTGTTATCCTCCGAAGCTTCGGTGATCTTGACCAAAGGGGACGCAACTTTATAGAAATCAACCCCTCCTGAGGTCACAGATTCAAACACACGTTCATCAAAATGTTTTGTCTGCTCCTTCATTTATCCACCACTTCCCAATACCCGCCCCTGTCAGCGCCGATGCGCCGGAGCAGACCTTTATCTTTTAACTTGGAGATGTTTACCTCAATTTTTCTCGGAGAAATACCCACTAATTTGGATAATTCCTTTGCAGAAATAATTGGTTCTTTCTGAATAAATTCAATAATCATTGTCTGATTTTTTGTTAATTTTTCTCCGACCCTTTCTCCGCCCTTTTCTCCGCCCTTTTCTCCGCCCTTTTCTCCGACCCTTTCTCCCCTAGTTTCCTCCGAAGATTCTCCAAACTTAACCAATGGAAACGTAATCTTATAGAAATCAATTCCACCGGAAACCACCGGCTCATCTTCGTAATAAGCCGTCCAGCCATTGAACATCTTATCAAAACCGGAACCTGCATTCTCAGACAGCTTGATCACCCTGAAAATTCTTGTGATAATGGAGTTTCTTGGCATCGTGAAATCTTCTTTCATGATAGATTCGATATCCTTAGGCAAACTGCCCGGATTCATAAACTCGATCCTGTCAAGAAAAACCCTTATCCTTGGTTTCATAGGGCTGAAATAATCAGAATGCATCAAAAGATTTACAAGTGCTTCCTTAATCGCAATAAGCTGGGGCTGGCTATCAGTCGCAAACCCGTCCGCCCTCATTGTAAAAGGCAGATCTATCTTTTTCATCAGGCGTTCAAATATACTAAAATAGAACCTGAACAGATTCTCTTCCTCATAAAGCCTGTAATTGTACCTTGTCGGTGCATTGGCATAAGACGTACCCATAATCTCAAGATAATCGACCCTGAAATCAGTAAGCAAACGGTTGATATTATCCTCATTGCCAAAAACCAGTAAGCCCCCAATCGTAACCCTTCCATCAACCACAACCTGCAACTTTTCAAGCAGTTCATCGGTTGACAATTTATTGTACCGATGCTCAGGATTAACATTCTCCAGATACGTCCTGTAATCAGTGATCGTTTTGCCGTCCAGATCATCAACCGTAAAATCCGTCAGCTCCTTATCCTTAAAACCAAAAGCAGAATCCCTGTACAATGCATCAATCTCTACATCCGTTGCTCGCTGGTCTCCGCTACCTGTTCTGATAAAAGTATTCTTTCTTGAATTGAAATGAACAGGTTTCTGTTCAGATGCAGGAACATAGAACGCAAGAACAACCTTTCCATCAAGATTGTACTTCACACTCCTGACCCCGATCTTTTGATTGAACTTTTCACCTCTAAGGGCAGTTGTGAAATCCTGCTCGATCTTCTCGGCATCCTCAACACCACTGATCTTGAACGTCTTGTCAACCTGACTCACACCAAAAACAAGCCAACCACCATTAGTATTCGAAAATGCACTGACAGTTTCAAAACTGCTTTTTGGAATAGAAGTCTTCGCTGCTTTCACCTCAAAATCTTTCCATTCAAGTTCTTCCAACCTGTCAAACAGTTCCTTTTGGTCCATGATCTTAATCACTCCACCTTAATTTGCGCTTCCAATATGTTCACCCCATACTTAAATATACAATATAAAAAATAATATATCTGCTTCTTCATTTCACCATCACTTCCCAATACCCACCTCTGGCAGCTCCGATGCGCCGTAGCAAACCTTTTTGTTTAAGCTTTCGGATATTTTCTTTTATTTTTCTTTCTGAAATGGCAATAACGCTGGCAAGTTCAAGTGCCGTAATACGTGGGTTATTTCCGATGGATTTTAAAATCTTTTGCTGATTTTCAGTGACCTTTTCAGTGACCTTTTCAGTGACCTTTTCAGTGACCTTTTCACCTACATCTTGTAATCCTTTCCGTTTAAAGACAACAATAAAATGAGTTCCAACCTCCTTAAACTCCGTCAGGGGCTCTTTTGAAAGTATCAAGCTAATGCCTCGCCCCCATTTCTCAATAATATGAACCTTATGGAATAATTCGGCAATCAACTCATTTCTTCTTTCTGAAACCATTTCTCTTTTGATCTGATCTATTGATAGACCTCCATAAAGCAAACCTGGACTTCTAACTTCCACACGATCCTTAAAAATCGCAATATTTACTGAATCGTATTCGTAATAATCCCTGTGGCAGAAGGCATTTATTATTGCCTCCCTGAATGCCTCTTTATCAATCTCAGGCAAATCCACCCGACGAAAACCTTCCAGTCTCATCCCGATATGGATGTTTTGTAAGATATATTCCTCTGCCTTTTCAACCAGATAAAACAAATCCCCCTCAAAATCCGTCATATCAATAGTAAAAGATGTGTCATTTGTGCCAAATATAGCACATCTGAGTTTCGCATTTGGGAAAAAGAATTGTGGCTTTTTTCCGAATAAAATCACAGCTGCATTAAGTAATTTCCCATCTGAAATGAGATTTAACTTTTTAAGAGAATTATCAATTGTATCGTAGTTCAATCCGGCTATCTTCAAAAACTTTTTTACTTTTTTTGAATTAATATCTTGAATTCTTGCGCCGTTACAAATCTGAAAATCCCATCTTAATTTTTCCTTGTTTTTTCTCAGAATCAGGTTCTCAAGTTCCTTTGCACTCAATTGCCTATCTTCATCCCCCACCCGCATATACGACCTGCCGTATGCGTAATAAGGAATATTGTGCCCCTGGAATTCTACATGTATGCAGTCTTTGCCATTCAAATTTACCTGATTGATTATCGGAAATATCTTCGGCTCTATGTGATCGGAAATCGTCTTTGAAATATCGCGAATTGTTTTCTCGCTAACATCCTGTCCAACGATTGTTCCATCATTCTTTACTCCAAAATATATCTCCCCTTTTTGATGTTTGTTGAGGATAGAAGCAATAGAAATAATTGCCTCCTTTAACTCCGAAGTTGATTTCTTCAACTCCAATATTTCGGATTCTTTAACAGGGTTATTTCCTGCCTGATCTCTAAACTGGTCGAATTCGACCACTTTAAAATCAGGATTGTGTTTTAATTTATTTTCCCCCATCCACTCAACACCCCCGGCATTCATCCCTGTCAGTGCCGATACGCTTGGGAAAAATCTCAAATTGTGGGGATAATGTACCCATTATTCTAAATCTAAACATCAAATCCCAATCCAGCAAGATTCTTCCTGATATCCCCTTCCAGTTTATCGCTTTCTTCAAACTGCGCTTTCAACCGACCGGTAAGTGTAGCCATTTTATCGGCAAAAGGAATACCATCGTCTTCCTCGGCTTCCACACCAACATAACGACCCGGGGTTAACACGAAATCGTGTTTTCGAATCGCCGCCAAATCAGCCGAAAAACTAAAGCCCGCCTGGTTATCCTCCCCTGACCATTCCCGTTGCCACTTATGAAAAGTATCAACAATCTGCCTGGTATCTTCATCCTTAAAATCCCGCAGTACACGGTCTTTCATATAACCCAAATTGCGCGCATCGATAAACAGCACTTCACCACGCCGGTCTCTTTTACCATCCTTTATACTCTTATCCCCGGTCAAAAACCAGATACAGGCAGGAATTTGGGTATTGGTGAACAGTTGTCCGGGTAGCGCCACCATGCACTCCACAATATCTTGCTCCACCAGGTTTTTACGGATCTCACCTTCGTTATTGGTATTACTGCTCATGGAGCCGTTGGCCAATAACAGCGCCATGCTGCCAGTGGGAGCCAGATGGTG
>JBQVLY010000125.1:0-4518 GCA_052361065.1 Methanosarcinaceae archaeon
TGACCGTATTACTTCACGCAGCCACCTCGATCAGCAGTTCATCAGAATCAGCATGCAATGACCTTAAACTAAATAATCCCGATAAAAAGATACCATCATCTGACACCGTCAACGCTTACATAAAATCAAACAGCATAGAACATGTTCTATCATCTTTCAGGAAAATAAACCGTAATATTGTGAAAACAATGAATCTTAGAAATACAACTCATGATATTGCAATTGATTTTCATGATATTCCATTCTATGGAGACAAAAATACATCCGGTGTAAGGGGAATTAAAGCTAAAAATGGAACTTCATGGGGATATTCGTTCTGCACAATTGATCTAATTGGAAATATTAAATTGACATTGGATGTAATCGATATCAACGGATTAACGAAAAATTATAAAGTGCTCATACAATCAATGTTAGAAAGGGTTGAAAAAACAGGCGTAAATATTGGTACTTTGTTCATGGATCGAGAATTTTTCCATATTGAACCTATATCTGTAGCACAGAAACTTAATGTTAAATTTGTGATTGCAGCTAAGTCCAATGCAAAAATCAATAAAATACTTGATGAGCATAAAAAAACATTCGGTCGCACTTCAACTATTTTTAAGTATAATTTTAATAAAGGTGGCCCTACGTTCTATATTGTGGCAGTAGTTAATCCAAAATATGATCCAACGAAAAAGATAGATAAAGGAAACAGGGAATTTTACTTGTTTGCAACAAATTTGAAATTCAGTTCTATTTCTGAATTCATTGCAATCGTTCCGGAGGAGTATCGAAAAAGGTGGAATATCGAAACAGGATATCGAGTGAAAAACGTATTCAAGATACGAACTTGTTCAAAATCTCCTGTTGTACGAACGTTGTATTTCGTGATTCAATGCATATTGTATAATGTTTTGAATATGCTTAAATCGGGTCTTGATATTACTGCATACCAACTAAAATCTGTGATGAATAGTGATATAGTCAAATGTGTTAAATCTGGATATGAGTCTTTATTTGCAGTTCCAGTCAAAACATTCCTAATGACGATTAAAGAATTCAATGAAAATCGGATTGAGATGCTTCGCGCCCGATTAAAAGAAACTTGACGGACATCGGTTTTTGGAGAAATTGTGATTGGATAGCGTAAGCTGTGCAGAAGCACGTAAAATAAATGATATTGACATCATTTGATCGAGATAAGAGGATTTAGCGGTTGGTATTTCCCATGGTTTTGATCGTAAAATTGAGATTTTTGAGCATTTTGAAACTGTATGAAAATATGCACACTCGGAAGTACGTGTGATCGGAAGTACTGGCATTACCAGCAATGTCTCCGAATTTATCATTACTATAGCACAATGCATCAAAGTAAACCTTATCTTGACCACAATCAAACTCATACCCATGCAGGAATTTGTATTTGATACCACTCACGGTAAGAAACAATTCGTCATGAAAAATGAATTGATAATCAAAATTTTTTAATTTTAAAACATGATAGTCATGATTTCCCGCGACATAATCTATAGTTACGCCTGATTTTTGAAGATTATCAAGTTTGACAAATATATCTGCATTTTCTAGCATGACTCCAACAAGGTCCCTTCTCCACATATCAATAAAATCTCCACAAATCACAATATTATTGAGATCATTCCTTTTATTAAGTTCATCCAAAAAATCATTAAAATCTTTCTTGTTGCAGTTTTTATATCCTAAATGCACATCTGAAACTACAATTATTGTCATATTCTTCATCTCTCAATTACACTTTATATCTTTCTTCCTTTATGCCACATTCGCATCATCTCGCAATGAACTTACAAAACATCCGCGTGACTTTGGGACTTAGTCTTGACTTTCAAAAAAAGCAAATTGTAGATTCTGCAAAGCACAGCCAGGCGGATAATCTTTTGGAGGAGTTAGGAGGAATACATCTCACTCTTGTGTAGGGGAAAACGGGGAGCAAAGTTGATTTGGTAGTTTAGGAGATGGATGCAAAACAAGCCGGATTGTTCTCTTTGCTGAATTTTGGGGAATTTATAGAAAAGTAGATAAATCGACGGCAAGAGAGTTTATGTTTCGATAGACAATAAATATATTGAATTGCTTGATAGTGTTTTTCACTACATATTCGAAAGTCAGGATGAAAACAAGAAAACGGCATTAAGTTAACACTACACGAACTTAATACCAAGATTCTTCAGTTTGTTCCGATAAACAATATTGATTATCAGCGGTGTCAGCGACTCTACCATTGCCGATGTTTCCAGAGGTCCTACATCAAGCGGGCGCAGGTTTGGTATGTCTCGCACAAGATCGGACACTATGTTTTTTGAGTATTCGCTGTTTCCGCATACTCCTACATCATAATCAAGTTCGATATCAAGATCAGCCAGATTGTGCGCCGGTACGGTATGGAACGATGAAACAAGTTCTATACCTTCAGGTAAGAGCATGGCGATCTCCTGCGCTGCACTTCCTGCTGGCGGAATTGTATAACAGAAATAGTTTTTGTAATAATTTTCACCAGATAAATCGTTCTTCAATTTGGATGCATCCGGATGGATGGAACAGCGGTCCTTTGTCATTGGAACAACAACCGAGACAATTATTTGTTTATCAAGCACCGGACGTATCAAGTCGAGAATTGACTTGATGTTTTCATACCGGATAGCTAAAAGTATAACATTGGCATGTTCTGCTGCTGTCTTATTATCTGTACCCTTAATCTCAGGTTTCATACCATAATCAGTCAAAATATCATTATATGAAGCAGCAGAGACTTCTGCCTTTTCTGCATTACGGGATCCTATTATCACATCGTGCTTCTTGCTCAAGCGCAAAGCAAAGCCCTTTCCAATATTACCGGTTCCACCAAGTATCGCGATTTTCATAACGGCACCATATTTACTTTATCAATTAAAAGGTGTTGGTTTAACATGAAAAGGATACCGGAAAAATTGCACAGCGTCCAGCACCCTTTTTAAATATCTATTTATTGTTTTTGGGATTTATAGGTTCAAACCCATCCACGGTCACTCATTGCTTCAACAACCCGCCCAATTGCAACTACATAAGCGGCTACACGCATGTTGATATCATACTTCTTTGAAGTTTCCAACACTGAGTGATACGCTGGAGTCATTTTTTTGTCCAGGCGTTGATGTACCTGTTCTTCTTCCCAGTAATACATGTAGAAATTTTGTACCATCTCGAAATATGAAACAGTCACACCACCGGCATTACACAGGAAATCAGGTATAACATGAACACCGTTCTTGTTCAGGATCTCATCTGCATCCGGTGCAGTTGGACCGTTTGCAAGTTCAGCAACGATCTTTGCCTTAATTTTTGCAGCATTTTCTTTTGTTATAACATTCTCAAGAGCTGCAGGGACAAGTATATCCACATCAAGTTCAAGAACATCTTCGTTTGAGATTGGTGTGGAACCCGGGAAGTCAACAACTGATCCGGTCTTTGCCTTGTGCTCGCTAACAGCTTCAGTGTCAAATCCGCCTGCATTGTAGATTCCACCTCGGCTGTCGGTAATTGCAACTACTTTGGAACCGAACATGGATCTTGCAAGGTGTGCCGCAAATGATCCTGCATTTCCAAAACCCTGAACCGCAAATGTTGCTTTTGCAAGATCAATGCCAAGTTCTTTTGCTGCTTCACGGATTGTGATCATTCCACCTCTTGCAGTTGCGTCGCCACGTCCTGCTGAACCACCCACACTCAGGGGCTTTCCGGTAATAACACCGAACTGGTGTGCTCCGGTTGTCCTGGAGTATTCATCCATCATCCATGCCATCATCTGGGGAGTTGTATACACGTCAGGTGCTGGAATATCCTTTTCCGGTCCAACAATTGATGACACACGGTAAGCATACCCACGGCATAATTGTTCCAATTCGGTTTCGGACATTTCCTTTGGATTGCAGATGACTCCGCCCTTTGCTCCGCCAAGAGGAAGATTAAGAAGAGAACATTTCCATGTCATCCATGCTGCAAGTGCTCGCACAGTATTGACATTTTCCTCAGGATGGAAACGGATCCCGCCCTTTGTCGGACCTCTTGCATCATTGTACTGGACTCGGAAGCCCTGAAATACTTTTGTAGTACCATCGTCCATCTTAACAGGTATGGAGATGTGCAATTCTCGCATTGGTACCCTGAGAATCGCATGTATTCCCGGATCCATATCCAAAATTTCGGCACAAGTATCCAATTGCTTTTGTGCATATTCAAACAGATTTAATTCTTCCATTTATTTTGCCTCCGATTTTAATATTTCTTAGAGATATCTACATACAAAAAACATATGGAACTTATATTTATTTTTATAGCCAGTATAGGTACCACAGGTTATTAGGCAATCATTTACCTCTTTTATATTATATAAATAAATCGGTATATGATAGGAGACTTTTTAATATCTTCTGGTCAACTCGAATATGCACCCAAACTTGCAGATATTACACGAATCTTTCCACCATTCATCGATGAAAAAAAACAAATCAACTCAAT
>JBQVLY010000126.1:0-4463 GCA_052361065.1 Methanosarcinaceae archaeon
ATTGAGTTTTCCAACTCCTTGACATTGCCTGGCCAGGAATAGTCCATTAATATCTGCATTGTATCAGGTGTAACACTTTTAACGGTTTTCCCTGTTTCTGCACTCAGCATTTCTAAAAAACATTCTGTCAGGAGCGGGATGTCATCTTTCCTCTGCCTTAAAGAAGGTAGATGTATATTAATTACATTCAACATATAAGAAAATTCTTCATTAAAAGTTCCTTTTTCAACCTCTTTCCCGAGATCAGTATTAACAGCGGCAATGATCCTGACATCTGTTTTAATGCTTTTTTCTCCTCCAAGCCTTTTTATAGACCCGTCCTGTAAAAAATCCTGAAGTTTGATCTGTGTCAGCGGAGACATTTTATCAATTTCACTCAAAAATACTGTCCCGCCATTATTTTGTTCCAGGCATCCTTTTTTCTGAGATACCGCCCCTTCAAAGGCACCTGTTTCATGACCGAAAAGCCCGCTTTCTACTATAAACCTGGGATAAGCTGAGCAACTATAAACATCAAAAGGTTTATCTTTTCTTGAGCTGTTCAAATGGATACATCTTGCCACCAGGGCCTTCTCCGTACCCTCTTCACCCTGAACCACAACCGAGGTATCAGTAGGAGCCAAATTCAATATCATATTGTAAATCTGCTGCATCCTGGCAGACTGTTTATTGATCTCCTGTATCTTCAAGCTCTCTTCCCTTAAATATTTTTTTCTTTTGAAGGAAGTCCTCCGGTTGCTATATCTAAAAAGATCGAAATCATCGCAGCCATAACAGTCATTCCGACACCGACCTCAACGCCCAGAATACCGAGCGATCGTGCCTGCGCAATCCCCACATGCAGAATCTGATCAAGTTCTGCGTAGTCTAAAAAGTTACCTCCGAGTATTAAACACAACATCCCTATTCCTGCATATATAATAGCTCCTGTGCTGCACATAATGGTATTCATTTTTTCGCTCATCTTCCTTAAGGCATTATTCAATCCATAGGTAATGACCAATAAAATAATGCTTGCCCCAAGAATCACTCCGCCTTGAAATCCTCCTCCAGGACTATAATGTCCATGAGCAATAACATACAGAGCATAAATCTGCATAAAGGGTATCAGCAACCTGGAAAGTGTCTTTACAATAACGTCATCCGATTGTTTGGTCATCATGTCGTTCACCCCGGTCTTTTGTTATTTATCAATTCATAGAACTTGTTAATCTTTTAGCTTTCAGGCTTTAATCTTTACTTCAGCGCTACAAAAACAGGTGCCATATCGAAAGTATCCTGTACATATACATGGTCGGCTTCCATGAATATATGCGCAATCTTGTCTTCCATCTCTCCGGTCATAAGATCTTCAGCAGTCTTTTTACTCACGGCATGTACATAATATACCCCATCTCTGATATCCAGGGTAATAGTCCCAGGCGTGAGGGTGATCGAATTAGCAAGGGTAACCAGAGAAATATCACTTTCCAGTTTTGTCTTAAATTTTATAATTTTTGGATCTATCAGATCTTTGGGTCCCAAAGCCAGTTTTACAACATGTATGTTGGAAAGAAGGATTTGGTAGAAAAGCCATGGCATATAAGTAATAAATCTTTTTACTATTACACGCATATCCCCTGCTCTTGGGTTGGCAAAAAGAAGATCATGCGTTGCATGCGAAACCAGACCGCAACAAAGCAGCCCGATACTGATGTGAAATAAATCATAGTGCCCTGACAAAAGCAGCCAGAAACCAAACAAAATGATGAATGTTGCTACAAATCTGGTAATTTCGGTCTTTGTCTGCCTGGCGCCTTTAAATATTGCCTCCACTCTTTTTCTTTGGACGGACTGGGCTTCTGAGGTTAATCTGGCAGCAGTGTCCAAAACATTTCTGCTTCTCTCTCTTGCATCCTCCAATATTTCAAAGGACTCATCCGTAGCCTGGACTAATATGGTAACTTCCATTCCGTTCCTCTTCTTTCTATAGATTTACAGATGCTATTAAACAGCACGCCGAAGGCATACCACAACTCTATGCACTTTTAAGGAACTAACAATGTGGGAACGGGCGCCATCTTTGCTATGCGACACGATGGTTTTCCCAGAAAAATATCTTTAAAACTTTGCTTCGGCGTTGTCCCCATAACTATCAAGGTAGAATTGTAATCTTTTGCTGCAAGCATGATCTCATCAATAGTTTTACCCGCATACAGATGATACTCTGCGTCAATTCCCTGTTCTATGCATCTCTTGCGCAAATCTCTCAACTTTTTCATAAGCTGCCTCAGATCACGCACGGTCAATTTATTATGTAGTACATTTACGATATCAAACTCGCTGATTAATTCCTTGAAACCGAATAAAAATTGAAGTGTCTTTTCAGATTCCGGTGACCAATCAGTCGCAAATAAAACACGTTCAAACATCCCTTTTGAAGTAACTTTCAATGCTGTTTCATCTTGATCGACTATCAGAATAGGTACATTTGCAGCCTTAACAAGATCTTTTACAATAGAACCGCCCTTATTTTTATTAAAATGAGCTATGGCAAATGATATCCCATCTTCATGCCTTGTGTTTAAAATGCCATTCGACAGGTTCCCGTGATCAATTCTTATAGTTGCTTTCAAGCCATAACTGTTTAATTTTTCTTTCCATTGCTCAAACAGCTCAAGAGTTGCAGTTTTTTCTTCCTTTTCCATGGTGCAAAGAAAAATTAATTCCTCAAAGCCGATATTACTCAGACCTGATAATTCTTCCAGCACCCTAAAGCTTGGTTTGCTGATATCTGTAGCATATAATATTTTTCTGCCCATTATCTCCCCGTTTTTATAGAGAAAAATTTTAAACTTAAATTTTGTTTCTAAAATGCAATATTCGTGCCCTTACGATAGAAATGCATCCCTGACACTATCTTTCAGGCATTACTGAAATTTGAAGCCACAGTATGCATCAAGATGTCAACACAAAGTGACCGGTTTTCGGACATGTAATACCAGTTTTTCTGAAACATATTTATATCTTTACATAATATTATGTACAATCATTATACATAATATACCTGAAAACTGTACAGCAACTTTTTTGTTAAAGCAAAACCTATAGCATGATTGCTTTCCTGTCAATAGCGCTTTTAATTGAGATCAAGACTGCCAATGTAAGGCTGGACAGCATGCAAATTCAAGCAGTTAGCATTTCCTGATTTTTTGCTTGATCGTGAAATTACTATAAAGCCAAAATAGCGGAAAGTGTCTCGCTTTAATAAAATTGGTAGCCTGGCTTAATAAATACTTGACAATTTAACTATCATCTGTTTAATTCTTTAAACAAAAATTGTCTAAAATAAAGCAACATAAAGCTGAGAATTTCTGTGCTCAGTCGGTCTAAAACCGTGCTTAAGGAGGATATTATGAAATTTAAAAAAATGCTGTTTGTGACTAACTTTGAGAAATTGTGGTTTAACGCCCTGGAATCTCTGTTTGACCTCAGAAAATCAGGTCTTGATCATATAGTTTTTCTCCATGTAATAGAAAAAGATAAAATCGCAATGCATCGCGGAAAGGGCTACCTCAAAGAGGAAGAGGTCGGTCTCAAACAAATAGCGGATGTGCGCTTTATAGATTGGGCAGAACACATATTTGAAAAAGGAATGGAATGCGGCGCTTATGTTGTGGTTGGCAATTATATCCCCAAAATTCTCTCAACGGTTGAGGCAGAAAAAGCGAATCTCATAGTAATAGAAGCCCATGAGAGGACAAAAGTAGAAAAACTGTACGCAGATTCTACGATACTGGAACTCCTCCGACGAACAAAAACTCCTGTTTTAGTGCATAAATATATGCTGCCATCAGGAAAGACCAACAAAAATCCTTTTGAGGTACCTCTCTTTGCAACCGATTGGTCTTCTCCATGTGAAAGAGCATTGGAACAGATTATCGACATTAAAAACAGTATTAAAAAAGTTGTGGTAGTTCATGTTGTCAGCGAGGATGCCATGAAGGGAAAATCTAAAAATGAGCTTCAAATGGTTCAAAAAGAAAATAAGAAAAGACTGGAAGAAGTCCGTACTGCTTTTGAAGACGAAGGAATAGAAGTAAGTTCACATCTATATATGGGTGAAGTTGTTCCGCAGATTGAAAATGCCTCACGTGAACATGGCGCCACAATGGTTATTACAGGCACAACAGGAAAAGGTGCATGGCGTGCACGCTGGCTGGGAAGCATTTCGCAACAATTAGCAGAATCATCGGAACTTCCTACGCTATTAATTCCTTAAAATAGTAGCAGCGGCATCCTGCCGCTTAGGAACGTGGACGAAATAACTTCCGCAAGTAGGCGCATAGTTGCGGAAGTTATTTCGTCCACGTTCCTTATACATTTAAAAAGGCGGATAAGCAATTACCCGCCTTTTTTCATTTTGGTTGCCGTAAATCTTAACCCTAAGACAAAAATTTCTTTATCGTTGCGCCCAACTCTTC
>JBQVLY010000127.1:0-4439 GCA_052361065.1 Methanosarcinaceae archaeon
TATTTACATATCAAAAAATTTGATGGTTGGATTCTATGACATCAACCGTATATCCGAATAAATAAAATGTATAAGTTATGCATGTACACTTAGCACCACCGCCCCTTTTATACTTTCTTTAAATGCATAACTGCAAATGTGGTGACATATGTTACACTATACGAAATCACTGCCTATTTTTGATTCCGTGACAAATTATTAAAATCGAAATCGGTCGAATGCTATCGAAAATAGAATCTCAAAACACAGGATTTCCTGATTAAAACCAGTGTTTTACACAGACGCCAGATTGACGCCATAGGCGGGAATTACCTGACTAATAATAACCTTAATTAATATTGGAACTATACATAATGTCATGAGCAATATGATAAATGTAGGAATCATTGGCGGATCAGGATACACAGGTGGGGAACTAATGCGCTTGCTACTCAGGCATCCGTACGTCAATATAAGGGCAGCGACATCAAGACGTCTTGCAGGCAATGATGTGTGTGATACACATACTCATCTGCGTGGATTTTTGGATATGAAATTTGAGGATTTGAGTCCTGATAGGATCAATGACCGCTGCGATGTCGTGTTCGTCGCTGTCCCGCACGGGACTTCAATGAATATTGTACCGCAATTGCTTAATGGCAATACGAAGGTCATTGACCTGAGTGCAGATTATCGGCTTAAGACCGATGTGTTTGAACAGGTGTATGGCATCGAACATACCAACCCGATGGATGCGGTTTTCGGTCTTGTTGAACTGCATCCGGAGGTAACTTATGAGATGTTCATCTCAAATCCGGGATGTTATCCGACAGGTGCGATACTATCGGCAGCACCACTTGTGGCTGCGGGTCTGGTCAAATCAGCAATATTTGATTCAAAATCCGGCATTTCAGGTGCGGGCGTTAATCCAGGTGTAGCATCTCACTATCCGAACCTGGCTGAGAACATTCAGGCATATAAATTAACGACACACCGCCACCGAGCCGAGATATTTCAGGAACTCAACCGATTAGACAATGAGCTTACGAACATCAGTTTCACACCCCATGTGATCCCATCAGTTCGCGGGATATTGACTACGGCGCACATATTTACAAGATCAAGTATTTCGGAAGATGATGTCCGATCTACCTATATGGATTTCTACAAGGATAAGCCGTTTGTGCGCGTAATAGGTGGAATCCCAACGCTGAGTGCGGTCAGGGGTTCGAACTTCTGTGACATAGGCTTTGAGGTTGACGAACAGAACAATCGCATAGTTGTTATTTCTGCGATTGATAACCTGGTTAAAGGTGCATCCGGACAGGCAATTCAGAATATGAATCTGATGTGCGGGTTTGATGAGACTGAAGGGTTGTGGGTGGCTGCGGTGGCGCCTTGAATTGATTTTCGATCAATGTTCGAGGTCAAACGTTGTAACGGCAAACCCAGCCTCAGCAGAACGGCAGGGTACAATGATCAAGATTATAGACCCTGATGATGTAAAATATAATCACATACAAGGCAGGGATAATTGCTGATAATCTGCAATAATTTCAATAAATAGATTCATGGCGTATGTTTTCAATTGCCATAAGTAGATACAAACAACAAAAAATCACTATCCGCTTCAAATCTAAGGATTATTTACTACATTTTGAAATAAAAAACCGCTTGGACACTTGATTTAGATAATTCATATATAATTTCACCCTGCTTTTTGAAGTGGATACAAAAATCGGAATATATTTCAATATGATTATGGAGCGAAATAATAAATATCAGCAAACAACCGATTGGTTTAAGAATTGGAAAGACAATCATAACCGATTACCAGACGATTTGATCTCGTATCAACTCAAAAATCAATATGACTTATAAAATTATGGATGACTGATTATGGAAAACAGACCTCTTGATATATTGAATAATTCACTGAATACGCCAGTCATTGTTCGTTTGAAAGGTGCACGGGAGTTTAAGGGTGAATTACAGGGTTATGATGTACACATGAATCTTGTACTTGACAAAGCCGAAGAAATTAAAGATGGAGAATCCATACAAAAGATGGACAGCGTTGTAATTCGCGGGGACAATGTAGTATATGTCTCCGTAATGTATATTAAGTAGTAAATGCACCAAGGCTAATCTCCTGTATATTAAGTGGCAGTTCTGCTGTCATTTAAATACTGTTGTTCAAATGATAATGAAATCATAAAAATAATATATTTATTAATAAGATTATTCAAAATAAGGTGATAATAAATGTCCAAAGGTACTCCTTCAATGGGTAAGAAACAGAAACGAACCCACGTAACATGCAGACGCTGTGGAAGCGTTTCACTCAATATCCATACAAAACAATGCACATCATGCGGTTTTGGAAAGTCCAAACGCATGAGAAGTTACAAATGGCAGGCAAAGTGTAAATATTAATATAACCAAATAAAATATATATTTACACCGGAGGATTAAAATGCGAGATGAGTGCGGTGTTGTGGGTATGGTCATAAACCCTGCTGAATCACAACCAAATCCAACTGCTCTTCAAATATATTACGCACTTTATGCTCTTCAACACAGGGGACAGGAATCCACCGGTATAATTGTTCATGATGGCAACATGGTACACTCCATCAAGGGTATGGGGCTTGTGCCAGAGGTTTATTCTAAAAATGAACTACTCAATCTGTGTGGAAATGTTGGCATAGGTCATGTCCGCTATTCAACAACAGGTGTTTCCGGAATTGAGAATTGCCAGCCGTTCGTTGTGAATTTTAAGGGTGGTACAGTTTCCATTGCACACAACGGTAACCTTGTAAATGGTAAAGATCTTCGTGATGAACTCGAATCTAAAGGCAGTATTTTTATTACCGGTTCAGATACTGAGGTCATTTTACATCTTCTTATCAAGGAACTCCTGAAATCCGATCTGATTGATTCTATCCACAGTGTGATGCGCAGGCTTTTGGGTTCATATTCATTTACTCTTCTGGTGGATGACCTGCTAATAGCTATCAGGGATCCCCTGGGTCTTAAACCTCTCTGTATCGGGGAGGTTAAAGGCGGTTATGTGGTTGCATCGGAAAGTGTTGCAATTGACACGCTAAATGGTACGTTTATACGAGATGTTGCTCCCGGTGAAATCCTTGTTTTCAAGGACGGTGATATAGAAAGTCACCGCATCTACCATGAAAAACACCCTGCACATTGTGTTTTTGAATATATATATTTTGCAAGACCCGATTCGATAATTGATGGTCGGCTCGTGTATAATGTACGTGAGCGGATAGGGGAACAACTTGCAATTGAGCATCCGATTGATGCAGATATAGTTTCACCGGTTCCTGATTCCGGAATTACGTCTGCGATAGGGTATTCCGAGAAATCCGGTATCAAGTATCATGAAGGACTGATGAAAAACCGTTATATTGGGCGTACATTCATCATACCCGGACAGGCTATGCGTGAGAGTGCTGTTAGACTTAAGATGAATACTATTGCACAAAATATCGATGGAAAACGTATTATTCTTATTGATGACAGCATTGTTCGAGGAACTACATCCAGAAGAATAATTGACATGGTTCGCAGCGCGGGCGCCACTGAAGTTCATGCAAGAATAGGAAGTCCGGCAATCATTGCGCCATGTTACCTTGGAATTGATATGGCAACAAGGGATGAACTCATAGCAGCCCACAAGACCGTCTCGGGTGTTGAAGCTGTGATTAATGCAGATTCACTTGGTTACCTGAGTATAGATGGGCTTGTCGAAGCAATTGGAATCGATAAAGAGAATCTTTGTATGGGTTGTTTGACAGAGTCATATCCGGTTGAGATCCCGGGCGAAAAATGCCATCGCAGGCAGTTAAAATTAAATGATTTCTAAGACGTGCTGCTTATTACATGGATACTTTTCTACAGATATTTAGTATGGAAATGCAAACATTTTCATCTTAGCCTTAGACTGCATGGAATGTTATCTGCCCTTTGTGAAGTTTCTCACTATATGTTTCATTCAGAAAATCCCACATAAGGTTTAAGAGTGGTCTTTATGTTGTCTCTGGGAACCCGTAATCTTTTTCAAGTGTTTGGGGAAAACTCTATTGTGCGCTTTGGACCCAGATACTTTGTAAACAAGATCTTCGTTTTCTATTTGATCCATTGTCGATCCAATTCCATGAATAGAAACAGGGTTAATTACTGTGGTGGATAGTTGTCCTGATGGTAAAAATATGGATGCACAGCTAAAATCGTCAGACCCCGTGCAGCAATATCTCCGTAGGCGGCGCATCCTGGCATCACCGATAAAAGTTCCATACTTTTGCAGCAATTCCCGCTTTATGATTTTGTTTATGTCCCAGCTGTCTAAAACTATACTGCCGCTCGTCGTTGATTTGGCTTATGATGTGACGAATAAAAGCACGTAATATCATAAAATTATTACGAAATATCAAAAA
>JBQVLY010000128.1:0-4363 GCA_052361065.1 Methanosarcinaceae archaeon
TGTAACTCGTTATCAGAAAAGATGTTCTTCAGGTGCTTGGTAACAACACTACGGTCTACATCGAACAGTTCCGCAATCCGCTTCTGGGGAAGCCAGATGTTTTCATTAGCGTATAGCACTTCGATATTGATTTTTCCATCCGATGTTTGATAAACGGTAATCTGATTGTCGGGTAGTTTTTTGTTAGCCATATTTTTCTCCCTTGATGCGCTTTACCTCGTTGTCAAAATCGGAAATGTAATTTATATCCTGTATTACCCGGTATTCTTCGTATTCCTGCTCGGCTTTTAGCTTCGCTTGCAATGCGGAGACTTTACCTTTATCCTGTAGTATCGGGTAGCGGGACAATTCCAGAAAACTATGGAGAAATTGAATCCAGTCCTGCATTTTCATCAAAATCTGCCGTTGTGCCCGGTTTTCCGCCAAATCAAGATATGCGGAGATGATTTGATTCAGTTCCTTGATGTGGGCTTCGTTTAAGTAATTCTTTGCGATGGAAACATCGGACTTTATTATTTTCCCGTCCGGTGCCCGCTTCCAGTTTGTTAAACCCATATACATCTTTTTTGCATCCGCCGAGTCATAGATTGTTTCCGCAGCGGTTTTTCCGGTGATTGCCCAGTGGAGTTTGTTCTGAACCGTTGCAAAGAAATCCTTTGTTGCTGGCGCGTTTTTGTCATAATCGGCGGCAAGCGCGTAGATGTCGGTGATCTTCTGGTAAAACCGCCGCTCACTTGCCCGGATTTCCCGGATGCGCAGAAGGAGTTCCTCAAAATAATCCCTGCCGAAAACATGGTTGCCCTGCTTGAGCCGTTCATCATCCATGACAAAGCCTTTGATGATATATTCTTTCAGGGTTCTGGTTGCCCAGATGCGGAACTGCGTAGCCTGATAGGAGTTGACGCGGTAGCCGACTGAGATGATGGCGTCGAGGTTGTAGAACTCCAGTTTCCGGCAGACCTTCCTATCTCCTTCATTTTGAACTGTTTCCAAAATGGAAATTGTTGACTCTTTCCTCAACTCCCCTGTTTCATAGATGTTTGCCAGATGCTTGCTGATGGCAGGTACATTTACTCCGAACAGTCTGGATATGCCTTTCTGGGTGAGCCAGACGGTTTCATCCTTCAATACGACTTCTACATTCACGTCTCCATCATTTGAGGTGTAGAGGATGAAATCGGATTGTTGTTTTGCAATGTCGCTTTTGTTCATGTGCCCGCCTCTTATTGCTCTGATTTCACCCTGACTTCGCCGCTCATCAGTTTTGGCAGGAGAGTGTCCCGCAGTTTTTCGAGGGTGCGGATTTGAAAAGCGTTTTTAAATATCTTCTCAAGAATAGGAACAACAGTAGCAGTAAAAATTTTTACCCTATTTTTATTTGGAATTTTAAATTCATATCCAGGTATTGCATTTCGGCTCATATGTAAAACGGTGGTCCCATTAGAACAACCTAAACAATAAAATTTGAAATCAGGTGACTTAAATAAATAGTAGAGAAATTCCTTACCTAACCAATCAACATTGCTTTCTACCTTCATTAAATCCGTAGTAATTATCAAAGTTTCAAATTGACCCGTATCAATAACTAAAGCAGGATTGCCGATTATATCGGCTTCTTGAGTAATATCAGTATGAGAAACAACTAAATCACCTTGTTTTACAATTTGTGTATCTTTGTATTTACCAGTGTATTCTTTAAATCCGTCCATTCTGAATGAGCCATCTCTTGCAAAGTTTTTTAACGTCACTAACGCATTTGTTGATGGATTTAAGTCAGCACTTTTATATGAATACCCGGTTGTACATTTTACATATTTTCTTAACTTAACTACCTCCCACCCCTCATCCGCCCCCTCCACAAACCACTGCCTGAACAGCGTTTCCGCCATGGCTTCGAGGGTCTTGTTCTGGCGGTGGAGCAGGTCTATTTTGTCGTCGAGACTGGAAAGCACCGAGGCGATGGCGCGCTGTTCGGAGAGCGGAGGAAAAAGAAATTCGTGTTGTTTTACAACATCTGTTTGTACTCTTTGTCTTCCTGAAGTTCCAGTCATTGAAGCAATCGCCAGATCTCTAAACTCTGGAGAACAGGCAAGATAAAAAAGAAAATTCTTATCACTGATACCTTCTATTTCACGTAGAACGATAAACTCCGTTGAACCAAAACCAATCTCATCATCTTCGAGTAAATCAACAAAAGATGTTTTGCCATTCTCAAGGCTTGGGGTGATTCTTGCTACAAGAGTATCTCCGTTCCTGAACTTAACGCCGCCTTTGTACTCTTCTCTGGTATAAGTTGAGATTTTCTTCGTGAACGGTTGTAATAACTCCATAGCTACCTTCTTAGCTTTAATGCCTTTAGCTAAGCGTTCGGTAGGATTAATTACTGCAATCTCTTGTAATTTTGTTTCCTTCCACTCACTCATCCCGAACCACCCTCCTGATCACTACCACATCGAATGTCCCCACATCCCCATCCTCTGCAACCTGAAATTCGCCATCATAATACGCATTTTCAGGCTCATGCTTCACCTTAATAACACCCGGTGGATAAAAATTCTCAAAACCATTTTCATAACCGCTGGTCAATACCGGTAAATCCGGTGGCAGGGTTTTCAAAATTTCAACCAACTGACCAACTGTGAAATGAAATACTTCTTTTTTACTCATTGCGATTCCCCCCCGCCACTCAATTCCGCCTCAATCTCTTCAATACTTGGCAGAGATGATCTGAATTCATCTGGCAGGGTTTTTGTGATATTTTGTCCCCATGGAATTTGTGTTAATTGTGAAACAACTTGTTGCGCAGATGCTGCTTTGAAGGTGTCGCATTTTGCGATACCATAAGCGCTCCTGTAACGTCCCGCATTGGAAGCAATCCCGATGGCGTTGGTTTTTTCTATCCATTGTTTTGGTGTAAAGGCATGCGGCAAATATTTTCTGTGCGGTCCACGTCTGCCCTCTATGGTTGCAAATTGCGACTTCAAGTTTAGATTATCATTTGATGTCACAATCTGTGACCGCAAGTAATTGAATTCATCACCCGTAATTATCTTCACTTTTACTCTGTACATTTCATCACTTCCCAGTGTCCACCTTTGTCGGGACCGATGCGTTTTATTCTACCTTCTTTTTTGAGTTTTGCCATCTGCCATTCCACTCCTTTTTTTGAAATTCCCACAATTTCCGCCAGTTCATTTATCGTGATATATGGTGTTGCCTTTAAAATAGACAAAATCTTCTCCCTAGTTTTCTCCCTAGTTTTCTCCATAGTTTTCTCCGACACTTTCCCCAAGCTTTCAGGCGTATAGCTTTTCTTACTGAAAGTTACTCTGAAAGCAATGCCCGGCTCGCTCCAATTTAGCTCTATTTCCGGGTAGTTTTTCAGGTCATCGAAGATAATTTTCAGTCCGTTTCCCCATTGTTCGATAATGCCCAGCTTTTTGAATGTGGCAGCAATCAATTTATTGCGTATTTCCGACTGTCCGGCTTCCATCAGGTTAAAATCCACCGAAGGCATAAGCTTCCCCGGGCTCGTGATCTCTATCTTATCGTCAAAAACAGCGATTTTAATATCTTTACCGGAAAGGGCATAATCCCGATGAACAATGGCATTACGCACTACTTCACGAATAGCATCGATGGGATATTCCCAGCGGTCAATACGGTAAACTCCATCATATCCCTCTGTTCCCTGCGAAATATGCCGCATGATAAACTGGAAAGCCATTTCAGCCTGCTGCGCTGTATTTACATCAATGGTTTTTCTATCGATAAAATTGCCCGGTGTTGTCCCTTTGAAACGGGCACATTCTATTTTGGCATAAGGAAATAATTTATATCTCAGCGGATCGTCGGAAAGCAAGATCAGGGCATAAGTAGGGATTTTTTCCCCGTTAATCTCCTCGTAAAGGCGAAGTTTCGATAAGGTCTCAAGGCTTAATTCTTCACCGGTTCGCTCTTCAAAAAAAAGTTTGAATTTTTCAATATCAATTTCAGGAAGCGTTTTTTCAAAAATAATTTCGCTGTCAAAAGATCTGTTCACACTTTGCCTTTCAAGTTCGGCAACAATTTCGGCAGATGCCAGCCGGTTGGACGAGCCGACTCTTATATAAGTGCCGCTTTCTTTCCCTTTTGATTTGAGGAAATAGGGCGGGCTGTTCCCTTTGAATATCTTAACTCGCAGGATCGCTTTTTCATCCACGGTCATAATTATAAATTCAGGTAAAATGACCGGGTCACACTGGTCGAAGACCATACTGCTAATCCGTTCTTCCAGATGTAGTATTGTATCCGGGTTCAATCCGACAATCTCTCTTGGCTCATCTTTTACGCCAAGATATACCTCGCCGCCCGCATCGTTGGA
>JBQVLY010000129.1:0-4350 GCA_052361065.1 Methanosarcinaceae archaeon
TCAATCACCACCGCCCCCCCCCATCCCATAGTATCATCCGGGAGCACATAGACGATCTTTGCACCATTCTCCGATGTGGGAGGTTTACAATTCTCTCTACTCCATACAATACATGTCAGAACTCATAAACTCTCCCAAAACCAATCCTCAAAACCCCCCCGTCCCCCGCCCGCCAGAACACCCCTTGCCATTCAGTGATGCTTCGCCGTGTACGTCTCTGCAATCAGCGCCCGCTTCAGCCGGTACCCGATCATCCGTTTGTCCCAGTTCTCGTTGTCCCGGTGATACTTGCTGAGCCGCTTCTTCGTGACACCCCCGAGACCGAAATCAGCTATGATCTCCTTGATTACAGCGTTCTGAAAAGCCTTTTCAACTTTGGATAACTTCTCTGCCAGCTCCGATTCAGGTTTTCGCGTGTGGCGTTCTGTTAAGAGTCCTACCCCAAGCGCCCCCGGTCTTTGCGCCGGGCAGTCCCCCGGGCGCTTCCGGTCTGCCCGCCGCAATCTTGCCCGGATGCTGGTGCCCTGATCGGTTCGTGGTCGGTCGCTCCTGCGGGTGTTTGTGTGACTCTGGCATCGCGGGGCGATTTATGGGTTCGGATGCGGCGGCGGGAGATGGTTTTCGCTGCTACTTGCGGGCGGGGGTCTGGTGGTGTGCGGGTAAATCGCGGTAGGGGGTGGGCTGATGGCGCTAACTGATTCTTGCGGGACTGGCGCCACAATCGCGGGAGTGGGGGCTGCGGGCGAGGTGGTGCGTGGGGCGGGGGCTGAAGTTCCAGCCGCTCCACCACTTATGAAGTTTGTGACATCCGCGGGCCGGAGGTCACATGATGAGATAAGCGCGGAATGATGTGAGGGATGGAAGGCGCGTGATGCTACGCCTTTCGACTTCGTTCCACCCAAGTCAAGAGTGTTAAGGGGGCTATATCCTTTTTTTAGCGCTATTAAATCAAATCTGATAAAGCGTTATATCGATTTGTATTGTAAATGCCATTGTTTGCAAACGGTTTTTGATTATACAACCGGTTTAATATTCTACCAGGGATAATTCGCTTTTTTATTATTTCATCATTACCAATTAGTTCCAATTCAGAATAAAGATTCCATTCTCGTAAAATCGCAACATATCTATCATTATTTCTATTTGTGTCGTCGTTTAGGAACTGATATTTTTCTAAGAATTCTGTGGTTGATATTGTGTTTATTATTCCCAAAATTTGTTCCATAGTATTTTGTTCTCCTGAAAGGAGGTTCCATAACTCACTCGCAATCAAAGTTTCGTTTGGAGCAAAGAATTTGGTCATATTAATTATTGAACCTAAAAATTTTGTCGTATCATAGGTGGTATCTTGATCACTTGTTGGATCGAAAGGAAATCCCATATAAAAGTTAATTTCTTTATCTGGAAATTTTTTAAAGAGTGCTGCTTTCCCCTCCAATATTTTTTGTTTTTCACCTCTCATTTCTCCTGAATTTGGCCTGACAGACTTTAACTCGATAGCTGTGATTTTGTTAGTATCTTCAATGAAAACATCCGCAGAAAAATCTATAGCGTTTACAAGTTGAGTATCGTCACTGATAAAAAGAAGCCGGTTTTCATCAGCCAGATTTGGTTGAGAAGCAGAATTGCTAAGTTTCGTAATAATATTATTAACATTGTCTTTTTGTGTTTTGTGTATTTGAAGGTTTCCCAATTTTTTTGAAGTATATTCCCTTTTTTCTCCTTGGCAAAGAATGTTAGCAACATTTTCAAAAAACTGTTGTCCCAATGATGTTTCTAGACCATGAAGCCAGTTTTTTAAACTGAGCAAAAAGGGTATATCTGATACTTTATCTTCTAGTTTATCTGCAAATGCTTTTAGAAAGGCTTCATGGAATGGGGCGTTTCTATTAGTTGTTGCATCTTCTGGAAATAATTCAAAACGCCTAACTAATGTTTTAATAATTTCTATGGAAATTTTTTCTTTTGTATTTTCACTGAAACTCATATTATTTCTCCTTTAAATAAAATATAATTTCTGAGTATGCCGCCCTATCCTTTTCGACTCTATTTAGCACCGGTCTTTTATACTGATTCACTATTCTCATCCCGGCTTTATCTGCAATTTTTGGATATATGCCATATTTATCATTTGCTACTAACAAAATAACATAATCATCCTGTAAATAGTTTTTGCAATTTAGCAATACATCAGCTATTCCTTTAACATATGAAGCTCTGGCTTCCCCACCTTGTCCGCTGGATAGCGGACCAATCTCAAGTTCATCCCTTCTCTCAAATCCAAAAAGATCATACGAATATGCATGTTGCTCATGATAATTAATCAATCCGACATAAGGTGGACTGGAAAATATACCTTTTATTTTTTGCTTTTCAGCCAATTCACCAACAAACTCATCTCTCTTCTTTAATTCTGAAAAAATATCAATAGTTCTGCTATCGCCTGTTAGACACATTTGATACGTATCTGTTCTCAGCCTATCAAAATGCTTTAATCTGTTTATTGTGTCTTTTCCATATCTTTCCCACCAGCTAAGTATTGAAAATAGAGGTTTGCATATCTTTCCATGTTTTTTGCAATAATAGGTAGTTGTTACGGGCTCTATTAAAGTTGCTAAATCGGAATGTGTTGTTGCTCTGCACGAACGGATAGTCCTACTTAAAATAATTACAAGAACCCTTTTAGTCGATGGATTTTTAATTTGTTTTATCTGCTCAAACACAAAATCGATTTCATCTTTTACAGTTTGCAAGAACCACTTTTCAAGAAAAGTTTCATTGCTTTTTTGCTTAAGTGGGATTTGGTATTGATTAGTTAGATTAAAATAGGTATCTAAAAACAATTTTTCTTTCTCTTTCGTATATTCTTTTTCGTTTATTTGGTTCTGCCTGACTTTTATTTTAAATACCGGGGATGGAAAATATTCATTGTTAAATTTTTTTAATTCATATAACAATCTTTCTTCAAACTCAACATTGTGTCTATTTTGTTGAAATTTCTTAAGTTTGTCCGTAATATTTTGTATTGTTTTGGTGATATCAGGAATATAATGTTTACCAATCTTTACATTACATATTAATGTATTAAATGTAGAAATATCTATTCCGATCGCATGCATCCCCAATTCATTTGCTTGCACCAAAGCGGTCCCGCTTCCGCAAAATGGATCGAGAACAATATCACCTTCTTTGAAATATATTTCTTGTTTAAAATCATCAGTGTGCGAATCTAAAAAATATTCAACAAGTTGAGGGATAAACTTTCCTTTATACGGATGCAATCTATGGACATGTTTTGTTGTTTCTGATTCGCTATATTCTGAAAATGAAAGCGCCCAGTTCAAGTCGCTCCCCAATCTATCTTTCCAACTATTTTCTTTGCTTTGATAATAAGATTTATAATACTCTTCTAAGTCAGTTATAGCAACCAACGTGCTCCCATTATCATTATATTTTTTTATTCTACCATACTGAATTAAATAAGAAATGTTGGATGTGGTTACTTGTTTTTTTAGTAACGTTGTTGCCCATCTACTCGCTTGTTTGATTGTTATTAATTGACCCATAAATTTAAACACTCCCTTTTCTGTATAGAACTCTATGTAATACTATGTTCATTTCAATACTATTTGCAAGCTATGGGTGTTGCATATAACAGTGCCATGTGGTCTGTTAAAAACGAAACTATGCATCGATCCTGACGGAGTTCCTTATGTTTCATGCAACACACGTCAGAACACATCCCATATAAGAGCTCCCAAAGAGCAGGGTGAAAGTGAACCCCCTCCAAACCCCCCTCCAGCAGGCAGAAGACCCTTCGTCTCCCGCCCGCCAGAATCACCCACTGCCTTAGTGTTTCTTCGCCGCGTACGTCTCTGCAATCAGCGCTCGCTTGAGCCGGTACCCGATCATCCGCGTATCCCAGTTCTCGTTGTTCCCGATGAACCGGATGAGCCGCTTCTTCGTGACACCCTCGAGACCGAAATCAGCCATGATCTCCTTGATTACAGCGTTCTGTGCCGCCTTCTCTTCCTTTGATAGCTTCTCTTTCTCTGCCATTTCAATCACCTCGAGACCGTGACGCTCGTTACCATTCCCGTCGTCATCGGAAGCTTCATATTCGAGAGCACTACACCCGGAGCAACATCCGAGACCTTGTACTTGACAGCAACCTCGCCCTTATCAGACGTGATCTTCGCAGGAATTCCCTTCAGAAGCGAGTTTGCGGTCACCATATCGAGATTCATCTCGACAAAGTCGTTGTCATCGACCATACCAGTCCAGAAGAACGGACCGCCGGCATACACAAGCGCAGTCTCGACCGCCTCTGCCGTCGGGTTTGCGTCCATT
>JBQVLY010000130.1:0-4307 GCA_052361065.1 Methanosarcinaceae archaeon
TCATCCGTTTATTAAATAAATCTAATTAATAATTGGAATTATTCTCTTTATTACTCAATTATTGCATATAATCTTTATGAAAACATAAAAAAGTGATGTCTTTACTGCATGCGTTTGTATTCATATCGGGAATTGCTGCTATACTTGAACATCTGAATTGAGATGGTTCTGAGTTATACATACACTCAGTATATGTCATACACACAAAAAAGTTAACTGACTAATATTTTAAACTTGCCCAACCATACACTTATAGACAAAAAACAGCAATAAAAGAAAAAGAGGCTACAAATTATGGTCGCATTCAATGACGAACAGAAACGCCGTTACTCACGGCACATAGTCCTAAAAGAGGTTGGCGGAAAAGGACAGGAAAAACTATTGTCTTCAAGAGTTCTTTGTATAGGTGCAGGCGGGCTTGGTTCACCTGTTATACAGTATCTTGCAGCAGCAGGTATCGGCACGATCGGTATCGTGGATGATGATCTGGTAGATTTAAGCAACCTCCAGAGGCAGGTGATACACGGTGGCAACGTTGATATGCCAAAAGTTGAATCTGCAGCACAGTTTGTGACCAAATTGAACCCTGATGTAGAGGTCAAGACTTATTACGAACGCATAACTCCGGATAACATACTCGATATCATCAAAAATTATGACATCGTAATTGATTGTTCCGATAATTTTGCAACAAGATATCTTGTGAACGATGCCTGTGTACTTACAGGAATACCCCTATCACATGGTAGCATATTTCGGTTTGAAGGACAGGTCATGACGATTCTCCCAAACGGTAGACCCTGTTATCGTTGCCTGTTCGAACATGCTCCACCTGCCGAAATGATTCCCAGTTGTAAGGAAGCAGGGGTGATAGGCGTACTTCCCGGGATAATAGGGGTGATCCAGGCAACAGAAGTAATCAAATACCTGCTGGACATTGGAAAACTGCTGACCGGGCGCATGATATACTATGATGCAATCCAAATGACCTTCGATGAGATAAAAATAAAGAAAAATCCGACCTGCCCGGTTTGTGGCGAGAATCCCAAGATATCAACGATTAAATCCGGGAATTATCTGTAAACATAAACACTACAATTATAATTGTGATTATAAATGTGAAGTGTGGGCACTCTAATGACATCCAACCCAAAAGTTTATCAGTAATTGTGCAATATGAATGTTGCACCGAATGTAAAGGGCTCGTGGTCTAGCCGGTTATGACGTCGCCTTGACATGGCGGAGGTCCTGAGTTCGAATCTCAGCGGGCCCATTGGTTAAAATATTAATGTGAGGTGACACACGAAGCTGGATAGCGCTTCAAAAGCATATCAGGGATTGTGAATATCAGCATGCTTGCCATCATTCGACACATTTAAATTAAAAAGCGACAATCTAAGTGCGAAAATATATTACAAAATGCCCAGGTAGCTCAGATTGGGAGAGCGCTGCCCTGAAGAGGCAGTTGTCCCCGGTTCAAGTCCGGGTCTGGGCACCTAATGTTTTATAATAAAAACACATAGCACATCAGTAGTGTAGTGGTTATCACCGGGCGTTGCCAACGCTCGAACCCGGGTTCGAATCCCGGCTGATGTATCCTTACCTTTTTTACCTTTTATTATTGCACATATAATCCGGCAATTCCTGTTATGACTTAAAACGCATACAAGTGAAGGCTTCTTTTTTATATGTTTCAATTATTTTATGATACTGTGTGTTTATACTCGCCAAAACACAAGGAAGATCAACACGAACACGAATGGTTTCATGCATCTTGGCGATAAACCAAATTAGAAAGCGGGAATTTTCAGCAGATATGCAGAGTATAATAATTAAGACAAAATCACAAAATTCATGGGCATCTTCATGCTATCCATCAATTTGCAAAGCAAACCCGTATCATTGGCGAAGCATCCCTATCTCACATGAAAATCCGCACCAATATCATGTGCAATGCGTTCACATTTTTCAATATCGACTTCAGACAAACAAACAACCGTCATCCTTGTGCGCATCCCTATCTCAAGCGCCGCTTTTATGAAATCAAGCATTGCCTGGTATGAATTGTCGTACACAGGTCTGCACAGTTTATTGTACAAATCTTCAGATTCGGCATTAAGACTAACTGACACGGCATCAAGTCCTGCTTCTTTTAATTCGGAAATTACGTCCCTGTCCGGGTGAATGAGACCGGCATGTCCATTTGTATCCAGTCTGACGGTAACGTTGCGCTCATGCAACCAATGTATTATCCCAAGAAGTTCATCAAGTCGTATCGTAGGTTCGCCAAATCCTGTAAATACCGCTTCTTTGAATTTTGACAGGTTGAGGGTTTCCAATTCATTTATGATCTCATTTATAGTGGGTTCATTTGAAAGGCGCAGGTTGTATCCGTAAACACCGTCTGAATAATCACGAATGCAGAAAACACAATTCGCGCTACATCTATTTGTAATGTTAAAATATAGGTTTCCGTATGCTTCGTAGTAGATCGTATTTTTCGTAGTCATGTTGTTTTTACCATACAATATCAATATATGTATTTTCAGTTATCCCACATGCCATTTTTGATAATTTCATATCTATCTGGTACGGCATTTAAGAAATACATCCATACGGAGATTCCGCATTCAAGATGAACAATCTCGCGCGTAAACCAGATACCTTCAAATTCATCAAGACATTTGAGCGTATCATAATCTACTTCGTATACCTCGCCAGTAATTTTAGATAAGAAAGGAGAATCATTTTCAGCTTTTACAACACCGGGGAATTTGCCAAGATCCAACATCGTGTACATTTCCGATGTCTTTGTTGCACAGACGAATCTCGCATTTTTTAGTTTATCATGGTTCAGGTAATATAATTTCAATGAACCATATGCAAATACGTACATTGTTAAGCAAATCCCATGTTCATTCCAAGTAGCGTCTTTTTGACAGGATCGGGCAAGCGTCCGCGCTGCAATGATTTCATGTGTTCTGATGATATTAATTTAACAGCGGATGACATCATTGTATCGGAACGCATCAAACCGTCCATGAGTTTTCTTACATACAGGGCGGTTTTGATCTCAAGCCCTATCTGTTCTCTCCACTTTTTATCATATTCTGTCAGCGCGCATTTGCCGTTTAAGAACTGTGCAGCAGTTTCGCCTGCTATTTTTCCTGCAACCATTGCTGTAGGGATTCCGCCGCCGTTGGTTGCGATAAGATGCCCTGCGGCATCACCCACGATGAGGGTATCTTCCGTAGCAGTTACTTTCGGAGAACCGCCAACAGGCACAAGTCCGGATATAATAGAAATGATTTTACCGTTTTTTAGTTTTTCACTTGCAACCGGATGTTCGTACATGAACCTGTGAAGATAATCGCGAACTGATACACCTTTTTCACACAAGGCGTTACGGATACCCACTCCGATATTTGCGTTGTCACCGCCCTGTGATATGATCCAGGCATATCCACCAGGCACATAATCCCGACCAAAATACATCTCAACTGATTCTGTGTCAACATCCACTCCTGTAAGTTCGTATTCCAGTGCTGTTGCCATTCCCATTGGATCAGGTTCACCGATCAACCCTTTGGATTTTGCAATCATGGAATTGGGACCGTCTGCTCCTATGACAACTTTTGAATTTATGGTATGTTTTCCAAAGATACCGTCCGCATCTATTGTTGTACCATCAATGGATATTACATTTGTCCCGATTAGAAGCTGTGCACCTGCCCTGGCTGCTTCTTTCACCAGGTATTTATCAAACCGACGTCGATCAAGAGCATCTGCATTAACTTCAAAACCCTTGGAATCCCCATTAGGGGAGATAAATCTCTGGTAATTTGTAGTTGAAAGTACACAGTCTGCCGGATAATCCTTAAGAGTATAAGGCAGTTTAGCATCAGGGATAAGTTCCTGTAACTCTTCATAGTGCGGCAGGAAACCTCCGCATTGGAGTGGTATTCCAATATCTTTTTTCTTATCAATCAGCAAAACAGATGCACCGTTTTGTGCTGCGTATGTGGCGGCTGTTGAACCTGCAGGTCCGGCACCCACGATGATTATGTCATAGAAGTCTTGTATCGTCATGATGAGTAGATGTTGTGTGGTAATGATACAAAACGATTTTGATGTTGGCTCTGATAATTGCACAAATTTAATATATTCACATCAAAAAAATAGAAAGGCGTCTCTAACAGATCAGTCATAATAAACACACGTGTTTTTTACCAATTTCCACACCACAGACCGATAATATATTGGGACCAGTCACAATTTGGGGCACAAAAAATTGATCAAAAATATCC
>JBQVLY010000131.1:0-4291 GCA_052361065.1 Methanosarcinaceae archaeon
TTATTCGGAGTGATTTTCATGGCGAATGGAATTATGCCATCATTCCAAGAGCGGTATCAGATTGTTCATGTTAATTTTTTACAGGCACTAAAGAGGCTTTACCGGAATGCAAATGTCAACGATATGCTTGTTCTCAGGGTGCTCATTGGGATCGTTTAGGTAAATCTCAAAGCAGGGAGGATCATTGAACTGGTACTTGCTTTTCGGGAGCCATTCGTAGTATATCATGTTCCATGCCTCTTCATATTCATCAGGGTCGAGTTCAAATTTGCCAACAGCATACATGCCCCCGGGTACGGTCATTTTTTCGACTTCCCCTTCAATCTCTGTATCTTCAGGTACGGTAATGCAGACACTTATCCTGGATTTATCCTCTTCTGTTGTTCTCGGGTCATCGTGGTAAACGGACAAAGCCATTGTTTCGGGAGAGTTTAGCAGATCCCTGGGACCTGCCCATTCCATAAGTTTTCCAAAGAGCTCTGCAAAGAGTTTCATGTCTCCTTTATAGGGGCCGACATGCCGGACATAAGCCACGTTTAGTTCCGGCATTTCCCGGACTCTTATTTCAACATCTTTTTCCATATCTATTCCACCTCATTTTGTTCTTGTACTTTCAGTAACTAATAATTTCAAGTATGATATCCTTATAACTTTTGAGACTTTAAATATTTAATGTGAATTTAATAAAATCTTAAAAATATAGTAAATGAATTATTTGAATATGTACAGATATTTTCAAGAAACTATATTTAAGTTGTTTTCAAAGATTGACTTAAATTTGTCAAAATTGTTAACAAATATGCTTTCGATTTTGATTGTTTTTACTGGAAAGCAACAAAGCAATCATTTCAAGTTCAGAGGAATTATTAGCTGTTAACGCTCCAGGTGAAATGACATATATACAGCGCATCCGTCGCTTGTTTATCAAATAAAAAGTTGTCACCATCCATAGTCCCTGTGCCATTAATCCTGATCCTTGCTCAGCCACATACCAACCGAAATCAACGAAAGCACTGTAGCAGTAACATCTCCATTCCCTTTACCCCACGACCCATTACTATTCATCTCCCCAAGCAACCACTGGACAGATTCACCAAGTTTATCCTTAAACCCAACGAGCATCAACGATTGCATAACAATATTACTTGTGGATATGAATTTCCAGCCGCCGTTCGCCTCACGTTGTGAAAGTATCCATTCCGCACGCTCATTAATAAAATCTTGATACAAAGCGCTGTCCGATAGTGCATTCTGCTTCCACAAAGCGGTGATAATTAAAGCCGTTGTCCCGACATGCTCCCAATTTGCGCAATAGTTATCGACAAGCCAGCTGCACGCACTCATGCAGTTTTCTCCCATATCGGCAAGAGCTGCCAGTGCGTATGCCGTATCATATACATCATTGTTCCACGCACTTCCGTGCATGCGACTCAAAAGCCATGGCTTAGAATAAGCAGATATTATCCCAATGTCAGCAAGAGCCGAACACGCCTTTGCAGTCTCCCGCACAGAATAATTCCAGGCAACATCTTGCTTCATACGAATCAGGCGCACAGCATAATGGTCAGTCACATCCCAAAGCGCACAGGCAGTAACTATGCGGGACAATTCCTTGGCAGAATCAGGCTGCTGGCTTCGTATCCAATCGAATGTTGTGCGTACGCTATCATTATCCATGCAATAAAACATGCAACAATCATTATTTAAGTATCTATTTCGCATAACCTTGCTCTGAAACCAATTTCAACGAATGACTTTTTTTTCTCTAGTCCTGAATATATAAATTCCACACAAACTCAAAACCACAGAAAATAAAATAAAATATGTAGTCACTCCGACCTTTTCTCCTGATTGCAGCGTTTTATCAACATTCATCGGAACTTTCAGCACCACGATCTCAATTGCCCCGTCGGATCTGTCTTTATATTCCAGTTTTGTCTCAATCCAGTATGTCTTGGGTATGGCAGTTTTATCCACTTCTATCCTGTATTGTGCTTTGTATGAGTCACCCGGTTTAAGTATGCCGATAAATTCCTGATTATCGGTGATAGTAAATGGGTTTGTCACGCTTATGTCGGCCACTGTACCCTCAGCCGCTTCTGTTCCTGTGTTCTTATATGTAATAAAAACAACACCCTCATTTCCGGGTACAAGTTGGGACCTGACATTATCAATCACAAAATTAACATTGGGTTTCACTTTGATGTAGATTGGAGGGGTCTGGTTTTTTTTTACATACCAATAATCTACATTTTCATCCGGATATCCTTCCACACGTACATCTTTCTGGTATTGGTAAGTGAGATATAAGTTCAATTCATATGTTCCTGATTGTGCGTTGTCGAATATCTCTATATCGAATCCCATTGGTCGGGATGTTTCGTGACGCCTCAGGAATCCTCCTTGCACAGGACCACTTAAGATACTAACAGGCACTCCATTGTTACCTTTCAGGGTGGCCTGAATATTTATTGCTGTGGTGACATCATCTTCCAGATATAACTCCTTTTTAGCATCCATGGTTTCATTGGGTAGTGTTGGTATATTATCATTTTCAAATCCAAGCACCTGACCTTCATTAGTCAACCGGATAAATATCCTGGACTTTTCTCCGTTCTCAAATTCAGGAAATCCCATCAAAGAGGTAGATAATTCAGGTTCTCCAAACACATCATAATAATCTTTTGTGAATTTCCATATGTTAGGTGGGAAGGTTTCACAATGAGCAACAGAGACGGTCATCAATATCAGTATGGTTGCACATAAGTATAGATGTGATATCAGTATTTTTTTACCCATGATGTATATCACCATTTCAATATTTTGATTTAATATATCTTGAAGCTTACTTTCCGCACATTTGAGAATGCTTAAATCCGATTTATTTATTGGTTAAAAAATATAATGCTTGACATTTGTATTCGTCTTACATGGTATATTGCTATAATTTTTATTTCAGAGCTTATCCATATTCAGGTCATGTTCAAAAGCAATCTTAATTATTATACTATGCAGCTTATGTGAAGTGAGTTCGGACTATCTTACATGAATTTATTGTTCGGAGATACTGCAAGATTCTTGTATTTTTGGTCTGTCAAATACTTTGAAAATCACAGCACTTATCAGCGAAAGAATGGATGCACATATAAGTACTGCCCCAAATCCATAGTATTGTGACAATATCCCGCCGATAATTGCACCTGCGATCCCTGCCCCTCCGATCATTGAATAAAGAAGACCTGCAGCAGTTGCTTTGTCGATGTTGCGCTCAACAAGTAATTGGTTTGAGCCGACATAGAGAAAAGACCATGAACATGCTACTATAACCATTCCGGGTATGACAAAAAGGTAATTCGGGACTACAATATAGCTTGCGAATGCGACTACGGAAAGAAGATGTCCCCAGGTTATGAGCCGTTCATTTCCATATATATTAAGGCGACGCATCACAAAAAACTGTACTGCAGGGTTAATCGCATATATTATTCCTATCCAGAATGTACTTGCCCCGAGTGATGCAAGATAAAGCGGAAATATTGTCCACACAGCAACTGCACCGGTATGGCGCACAAAAATGGACAGGTATGTGCCAATATTACTTGTGAATGTGGCAATTGAGAAATACGTAACATGGATCGTGGGTCTTTCGATATCCTTCATCTGCAATGCGCTGATAAGTGAAAAACAGTAGAAAAGTGAAGATAGAGCGAACAGGTAAATGATATCACCGATAAGCGCTGCCAACAGGTATCCTATCATCCAGCCGAGTGCCCCGAATGAACTGAACTTGCCTATGCTGTACTTCTGGTAATGCACATAGACAAGAAGGGCAGCAGGATACATGCCTACGCTAAATCCTGCAAATCCCCTGAAAATCGCAAGTGAGAGCGGATCATATGCAAATATCTGCAGGAAGAATGTAATCACAGATACTATCAGGCCTAAAACGATAACGCTTTTGAGACGATAAATATCTGCTGCTTTGCCGAATATAAATGATGAGATAAAAGAGGTTGCCCCAAAAATCGCACAGATTAAGCCAATCTCAAAATACGTAGCTCCAAGGGACTCTGCAAATAGGGGAATGAAAATGATGCTCATCATGTACGATGAATTTGTCAGGAACTGTATATTGTTGAATTTCACTGATTCAACAAGTGGTTGTTTTTATTTTAAATTGTTGGGATGAACTTTTTTATGAAGATGAATCGAGAGTCTTTCGTCAGATTAATGTAATATTGTGTTACAATACAACGTTGTCAAAAAATCGTCCTTTGGTCGAATTAACTCG
>JBQVLY010000132.1:0-4131 GCA_052361065.1 Methanosarcinaceae archaeon
TACCGTCGGCCGGAATACCGGGTTGTGAAATGCTTGAGCGGAGTGCGGCGAAAGTCGCACGCTCCGTTCTTAGGGGGCTGGGGGTCGGCAACGACCCTTGGCTACTCGACTAACGATTCAAGTATCTGGAATGAGTAATCAATGGAAGCTCGAAACAGTTCATAAATAGATTGAAAAAGAGGACAAGGATATGTTATCTGCAAAAATTCTTATTAAAGAAGTGGGTTAATTTCAGGTGGGATTTTTAAATTGCATTATGCCTATTTTAATTTTCAGGTGGAATACCCGGGCTATAATTCAAATTCTTCAATAAACCCCAAGATCAGTTTGTATTTTTCCAGATATGTAAATCCTTTATCTGTCAACGTCAGGAACCTTTTTCCTTTTTCATCATCGATTTCTTTAATAAAACCCTTGTCCGATAGTTCCGTTAAATATTCGGAGAAACGTTGCGACGATAAATTCGAATATCTTAACAAAGGTGTAGGTTTTATTGAATTCTGATGATTTCGGATAATCTTTAGTATATCGAATATTATTTCTAAGCGTTCTCTTTTTCGCTTTATTTTGTCCATCTGTACACCTTATAATAGATTATTCCAATTAATACAATCGATACAACGTTTAATAAAATTTGTATTTCGAATGGAAGAAATCTTTTCGTATGTAATGTGAGCAGATTAATAATCCAAAACAAGAAAAACATTATATATAAAATAAAAAGAGGTGAAATTTTTTTCGATTTGCTGTGAATGGGGTAGACAATTGTAAAAATAAGCAGTATTGCTTGCGATAATATCAGAGGGAACGGATCGATTGAGATCAGTGCAATACCAGATATAAATATAGCAATTATATTAGATGTCAATAATGTGTGCTTGAAATGAATTTTTTTCCATATTGTACTATATGTTAATGAAAGAATTGCCATTGTGCTGAAGTATCCACTAAGTACAAATGGAACAAACTTAAATGCGACACCCAATGAGTAAATATCAAATGTTGCCCTAATCAACAAAAATAAAATGAAAGAGAATCTAAAAAGATAGGCTAATCCGAAGAATAAGAAAGTAATTCTAAAATATTGTATTCCCTTATATTTTGTCAGATCGTACATCTCTTTTGTTTTGATGTATATCATGAAGCAAAAAAATACAATTATCAACGTGTAACTAAGTTCTACAGCCAGTCTTGAATAATCGAACGGGTGTATAAGCATATACCTGATGTTTAGATTAACTAATATATAAAAAAAGTGGACTTAAAGTGTACATTTTCTCTTCTTCTTGCTTATATGTGATATTGTACATTGTTTGATTCATCATGTTGAAATTGAGTATGCGTAATTTTATAATTGATTCTAAAAGATGCATAAGAGGGAACTAAATTGGAACCTACTGATACATTACTCAATTTTGAAAATGTATGGAAAATTTATCAAATGGGTGAAGTTGAAGTTCCTGCATTGCAAGGGATAGACGTAAAAATTAAAAAGGGAGATTTTGTTGCTATTATTGGTGCATCAGGTAGTGGAAAATCCACAATGATGAATCTGATCGGATGTCTGGACGTTCCATCAAAAGGCAGAATATTTTTAAAAGGTCAGGATATTAGCCAGTTAAGCGAATCGGATCTGGCAACATTTCGGGGAAAAACAATTGGATTTATTTTCCAGCAATATAACCTGATTCCAACCATGAGTGCATTTGAAAATGTCATGCTTCCACTGGAATTCCAGGAGGAAAATGACAGTATTGCTTCTAAAAGAACAAGAGAGATCCTTGAATTTATAGGACTATCCGATAAAATGCATTATTTACCTTCTCAACTTTCCGGAGGGCAACAACAAAGAGTTTCAATTGCCCGATGTCTTGTGACAGACCCTGAAATTATTTTAGCGGATGAACCAACAGGAGCGCTTGACAGTGTAACCGGAGAAAATATTCTTAAAATGCTTGAAAAATTGTGGAGAGAAGAAGACAAAACAATCATAATGGTCACTCACGATTTGAATCTTGCAAAATATGCCAATACAACTATTGAATTAAAAGACGGGGAAATAATCCGAATTCAGGATGGTCAGATATAACGTTTGAGCCAATTTGATTTCGTTGACTTATATAATAAATTGATGAAATTTTACAATAAGATTTTACAATAAGATTTTACAAATAATTCGAATGAGAACAAGGTGAATTAAAATGAGAATATTAAGTGTTATTTTGCTGGTTTTTTGCTTCATAGCAATATTATCTCCTGTTTCCGGAGGAGCATTATCCGATTCGAAGGCTCTTTTTATCGATCTGATAAATCAGGATCCCAATCCGGCAATTGTGGGAGATGTTGTTGAGATACATTTGGGTATTGAAAATATTGGTGGTGAGTCGGTAAATGATCTGATAGTTGAAATTGAACCTGAATACCCTCTAACATTAGTTCAGGGTGAGTCGGCAATACGAAAGATCAGTACTATAAATGCATATCAAAATGATGATACTATGAAACTTATTTCTTACAAGTTAAAAATTGATGACAATGCAGCCGCAGGTAGTTATGATCTAACTATTCGATATTATGAACAAGGCAAATCATTTTCAAGAGAAGATAGTGTTACAATTGATGTTAGAGGCAGGATAATGGCTGAAATTATCCAAATTGATAAAACGAGTCTTGTCCCGGGAAAGCAGACCAGTATGTCATTTACAATAAATAACGTAGGAAAAGTGCCATTAAAATACCTTACATTTAGCTGGATAAACGATAACAAGATCATATTACCGGTTGGAAGTGACAATACAAAGTATATTGATTACATTGATATTGGTGATAGCGTAGAACTTGAATATCAGGTTTTAGCTGATCCAAATGCAAATCCGGGATTATATGAACTCAAACTTTACCTTACGTATGTAGATTCCATCACGGGAGAAGAATGTCAGCTATCAACAATTGCAGGTACAAATGTAGGTGGGGGAACTGATTTTGATATAACTTTCTCTGAAAGTTCATACAGTGGGACCTCTTTTACCGTGGCAAATATAGGGAGCAATCCTGCTTATTCTGTTTCTGTAATCGTTCCTAAGCAGAGTGGTTGGCAGGTTAGTGGTTCCAATTCAATGATAATCGGCAATCTCAATAAAGGCGATTATACGATTGCAAGTTTTAATTTGATACCAACACAACAAACATCTGTTCTACCGGATCAGAAGCCGGAATCTAATGGTATTAAAATTCAAATTGCTTATACCGACACTGTGGGCGAAAGAAAAATGATTGAAAAAGTTGTGGATATAAGTCCCAACAGTATTATTTTAGATACAACAACAGATGCAACCGGTAAAAGAGGAATTCCACAAGATGATGGTATCTCAAATAGTACATTTTACATTGTCGGATTTGTAGTCCTGATAATTACGATTGTATTCTATAGAAAATATCAACAGAAGAAACTTGTTGACCCTCAATTCACAATCCGTGATTTTTTTCAAAAAGCAAAATGACCGTGAAAAATGAAAATAGTGGAATCCATCAATGAAACAGAGTAAATGCTTAAAACATGCACTTAATATGATGATACACAGTAAATTGCGTAGCTGGCTGACCATTATAGGAATTGTCATTGGTGTGTCATCGGTAATAGCAATTGTTTCGATTGGAGAAGGTATGGAACAGTCGCTCAATGCGCAAATCGATGATTTGGGAGGGGACATCCTTACTATCACCCCGGGATTTTCCAGAAGTGGGGATCGGCATTTTAGATATTTGCCAACATTAAGTACACAGGCAACTGATGATGAAACAGTACTTGACAGAAGTGATATTCAAGCATTGAAGGGAATACCTGATATTGATCTGATCGATACTCAAATTAGAGGGAATGTGGATGTATCCTATCGTGGTGAAACCGGTTCATTATCACTCACAGGAGTTGATCAAAAGGTGTGGTCAAAGATAACGACTGAAGATATTCGTGATGGCAGAATGCTTGATTCGGCAGATCAGAATGTAATTTTGATTGGTGCAAATTTGGCAGATAATTATTTTGATCAAACACTTGGAATTAATAAAGTTATTAATATAGAAGGCAGCTCTTTTAGGATTGTTGGAATAATGGATGATCAGAGCACTAAT
>JBQVLY010000133.1:0-4067 GCA_052361065.1 Methanosarcinaceae archaeon
GTTAATGTCTGCAAATCCTATTACGCCATTGTACGCTACCGTTAAGCCAAAACCTAAGACCGCACCGACTATTGAATGTGTGGTGGATACAGGTAAATTGTAAAACGTTGCAAAAGTGATCCAGAATCCTGCTGCAAGTATTGCTGCAAGCATTCCTATTACAACAAGGTGCGGGTCAATAAGCTTTATTGAATCTATCGGTACGATACCTTTTGCTATTGTAGATGTTACTCTTTCACCAAAAAACACCGCTCCAATGAACTCGAAAAATCCTGCTATGACTATAACCTGCTTAATCGACAGCGCTCCGCTGCCAACTGAAGTTCCCATTGCATTAGCAAGGTCATTTGCGCCTATATTCCAGGCCATATATAACCCTGCAATGACAAGTGCTATTACCACCGGATCAAAAAAACCCATTATTGTATATCTCCCTTACATTTCATTTCAAATCGGAGATGCGGTCAATGTGTGATAAAGTTTTATCAATTATTCAAGCCAATGTTATTTTGACATAAGGCCCAATTTTTTTAATTACTTCTATGTCCACTTTCGAACCTAAAAATCACTGTAGAATGGTAGTACTAATCCAGTTTAGTCCCGATAGAACCATATCTCCAATTGAAAATTGTATTGTTCAGGCTGTCCCAAAACTAAAATTCACATAAAAATGGAGTTCAATTTAGCCCTTAAATCAAGAACCAAGACCAAAAATTTTCATCTTTTGGGACAGCCTATGTTGAACGGTTATATTGTTGATTATGTAGTCATCGGATGAAAGTCAAACGTTGTGACAGCATATATTACAGCAGAGATGCGAGTATAGTGATTTAGAGAAAATATCTACAATAGATCCCTCACAGGCCCAAGTATTAAATTCATGTACTTCGCTGCACCGCTCTTAAGGTCCATAGGATGAAGAGCTCCCGATGTAAATGATTTTTCAAGTTCCTGCTGATTGTGGAATGTCATATCACCACCATACTTTTCAGGTCGTTCAAAAATAATCTCATCATATCTCGGGAAAATATGATACCTGAAAAGATCGATTACCGGATTAGCATTAACCTCTCCGGCAGTGCAGAATGCCTTATTGAGTTTCTTTTTTATAGTTTTTTCAGTATCATCAACTGAAATATAGTTTTCACTTGAAGAGGACATTTTCGTGCCATCCAGTCCAAGCAAGATTGGTGTGTGTATGCAGATAGGTGCCTCATATCCAAGTTTTGGCAACTCTTCTCTTGCAAGCATGTGTATCTTCCTCTGGTCGATCCCGCCCACAGCCACATTCACTTTAAGCATAGCAATATCAACCGCCTGCATGATGGGATAAACCATCTGGGAAACCTTCGGATCCTTTATCTTGCGTCCTACTTCATCCATGCTTCGTTTTGCCCTGTTGAGCGATGTTGCGCGTGTAAGTTTGAGAACATTCAACATATAATCCGAACCAAGCTGGAAATCCGAACCATAAACAAAATTCGTTTTCTCTTTGTCAAGACCAAGTGCAATAAAACACCGCTTATTATAATCTGCTGTCTCACGAACCTCATCCAGAGTACCTTTTTGGTTTAAGTACGCATGTAAATCAGCAAGCAGAACAGTGATTTGAAATCCGGCCTTTTGCAGGTCGATAAGCTTATTCACAGTCAGGACGTGGCCCATGTGAATTTTACCGCTTGGCTCATATCCCACGTACGCTGTTGGATGCTCCGTATATTCCATAAGGTTGTAAAGTTCTTCTTTTGTAACAATTTCCTGCACATTTCTTTTGACAAGTTCAAGTCTTTTGACAAGTTCAAGTCTATTATTAAGTTCAAGTTTGCCCATTGGTTCACCGCTTGTATAATTATAATTATAATTATGTTTCAATTTGATTTGATTTGGTTGCTTTAATTAATGTGGCCTTTCAAAAACGCGTTGCCTTCATCAGAATTAAAGAGAGGAATATCCCAATTTTGAATCACCTTTGTGCGTATGGATTCGGTCTCTATATTTTTCACTGGATTAAATCCGACAATTTCATATTCTTCCTTGTGAATCAGTATGCCTCGCCGTTGCCATACAGGGGTTTTTGAAAGATTGATTCCTTTCCTAAATAGCAATTCATGTACGTTGCTTGTCCTTTTTCCTTTCATTTGCAAAGCAGCTTCTATTTCGCTCAAACCTTCCAGGCGCAGTGTGTAATACCCGTATGAACTAATGCAGTTCCTCCATGCCTCGCGCTGTCGCCATATCAGGTATTCAATGATCTGATCACTGCTCAGGGGTATAATTCTAGAATCAAAAGAGATCGGTTCATCCAAATCTAATAGCATGGTGATGGCACTACTTACATAACTTGGAATAATAGAATCCAGTTTCTCAATACGCTCGTTAAAAGAAGTGTCAAAAAACAGGAAATTTATCTCGTCCGAAAACGTGTAAGCAAACACCGGACTCATGCCACTTTTTTTGAAAAAAAGTTCGATCGCATCAGCCATTGCCGATGCAAACCGCTTATCATACGGTTTTTCAAAATGCAATCGCGACAGTGTATTTCTAAAATTTCTGCCGTCAACGCGTATGATCACAGGCGGCGCGCAGCGCAGACCGGCATAGATCTCTCGCTTTTTCATGCCTTTTATTGTATAATATTCTCTTTATTAGGCGGGCTGAATTTTGTGACAATGTCCCTTATGATTACAATATCGCCTGTTGTCACAACCCATCTATACGGTATGATAACGCCCTTGGTAGGGACTTCAAATACCTCACGGTTTATATCTGAAATCGCAAGCCCATTTACTTTTCGAGCGGTTATGTCTAGTACAAGATCGCTGACTTTTCCTATGTATGTTCCAACGTTGGTATAAACGTTCAATCCAAACAGTGATGTAATCTCTGTGCGCATAATATCCCTTGTGATCATTGATTATGATGTGTAAAATTGTAAATCCATATAAAATGTATGCTTAAGCAATATACGATTTATAAAAGGTTTTGCATAATATATAACATTTTACAGTTGCAATTTTGCAATCCCTTCCCGCACAGAAGCAGCAGAATTTGATAACGCCTGTGACTGCTCATCCGTAAGTTCAAGTTCGATTATCTTTTCAATGCCGTTCTTTCCCAGCTTTACAGGCACACCAAGATATACATCGCTCTCATTATACTCGCCCTGCAAATATGCTGCACAAGGAAGAATCCTTTTTGAATCCTTTACTACAGCTTCTACCATACTTGCAACAGATGCGGATGGTGCATAGAATGCACTACCGGTTTTAAGATATTCAACAATCTCAGCCCCGCCGTTGATGGTCCGCTGAACCAGTTTCCCAACAGTCTCCTCTGGCACAAGCTGCGACATTGGAATGCCGTAAATTGTTGTGTACTCGGGTATCGGAATCATTGAATCACCATGCCCTCCAAGCACCATTGCATCAATATCCCTTACGGAACATCCGAGTTCCATTGCGATGAATGTTGCAAATCGGCTTGAATCAAGTACACCACTCATACCGAACACGCGGTTATGCTCAAATCCTGTGGCTTTGAGTGAAACGTATGTCATTATGTCAAGCGGATTTGTTACCGTAATGACCGTTGCTTTAGGTGAATATTCTGCAATGTTTTCGCAAATCCCTTTTGTAATTTTACCGTTAATCGTAAGCAGGTCATCGCGGCTCATACCAGGTTTTCGGGCAATTCCGGCAGTTATAACGACAACCTCCGAATCGGCAATGTCTGCATAGTCAGTCGTACCGAGTATGTCAACATCATACCCCATAATTGGGGCCGCCTGCATAAGATCAAGAGCTTTGCCCTGTGGGAGGCCGTCAATAACATCGGTCATAACAACATCGCCAAGATGCAGTTCGGCAAGTCGCTGGACTGTGGTGGCACCCACATTACCTGCGCCGATAACTGTGATTTTCGTCATTTTCAGAACACCTTTGATTATGATTTGTGAATAGTAAGGGTGGATATACTTATAATTACCGCATTATTGACTTGATGTGGGGTCAGCAATTCCCGCTTTATGATTTTGTTTATGTCCCAGCTGTCTAAAACTATACTGTCGC
>JBQVLY010000134.1:0-4062 GCA_052361065.1 Methanosarcinaceae archaeon
ATTATCGAAATCAATTGCCTTAGCAGGTTTTCGATTTCAAAAAGGAGTCAGTTACCCTCAGATTTGAAGTGGATACGATCAATGTAGTAATTGTCACATGTCTCTTGAAGATGTAGAGGCTAAAGACTATGAAAGAAGACAACTTTTTGACATACCACCGGTTCAACTCTATTCGATAGAACACCGTGGTGAAATTAAATTATGTTCAAAGAGCGGGAATTGCTGCTTAGGTCTTAGTCTACATATCTGCTTTTGCGCCCGCCCGTCTGCAATCAAGAATGCACCCTGACGGCGGCGGGCTTAAGTGCACCAAAACAAGCATATGGGGCGCGGCTTTTGCGCTCGTTTCAAGTTCACACTCCGCGTAAGTCTCACTGTTTGTGTCTGGACCGCGCGCTTGCTAATGAAATATGAAAAAATGACAAAAAGCAATATAGAGATGATTATCATCTCCCTCATAAAATATATCACCTAAATTACTGGATGCATACTAATCTATACGTCAACAGCCTTGCTAAAAACAGATATGAACTCATCACATTCTGAATAAAGTGTCGAGACTGCATCCTTGACAACAGTAATAGGATCCGTACCATCAGTCATAACATACAGAATCGGGTCACTTATTGTAACATGTTTCATATCATACGATGCAGTATGCACACGTTCATCGGCAAGCAGTACTGATTTTAACATATTGAGAAGAGTATGGCTTTCCCCTTTGATCTCAAGATGCATATCCTTATCCGATTTATCAACAATCTTTAGTTCCATTTAAAACCCCTTATATAAATTATATTCAAACGATTCCTGTTCCATAACCGGATGCGATCTTTCGCCTCTGGATATTGTCACATGATGGACATTTAAGTTTACCTTTACTCTCATCCTTAGCCATTAGTTTATGGCAAGATGAACACAGCACATTCATAACTCCCAGATCATCTCCCGATGTTGTAAGTCGCATATTATCAAGATTCAAAACCCTTGCTTTAACTATGTCAGACATTCCAAACTCATTTGAAATATCTTTTACATACGCATCTTTCACATTGGATACATGTATTGCAGCACCTGATGCCTGAAACGCTCTTTCACCGGCTCCTTTTATCGCTCCGATCCTGACAAGAACCATCGAATCACGAACATTCACGATCTCTCCAACTACAATATCACCTTCTTTGATTACCGGAGGTGTAGTTATACTTGGGATCACCGATATCATCCGTCTTTTCTTATTGACATCAACAGTACCTGTGACAAGTGAGAATATATCTCCGCTCCGGACGAATGTCTCCAAACCCGCTGTAAATTCTTCATTTGTACCTATAAAATCACCCGGCAATACGAATACCTTCTCTTCAATTGGCTCGGTTTCTTTATATTCACTTGATTTTTTTTCAGTAGTGCCCTTCTTCAATGTCATTGGTTTTCCAGAAGTAGTCTTTGTTCCCTCTTCCACAACTTCAATTCCGATTGTTTTCCCGGTCTTAGATATTTCCACTTGGTCTGTTTCGCCTTTATAGGGACCTTCAACTTCTTTGGTTCCTTTTATCTTCCTTCTTGAAGTTTTCTTTCTTATTCTAATGATAATCCCTCTTGTAAAATTACAATTCTAAATTACAGTTATAAATTACAGTTATAAATTACAGTTATTGATTTTATTAATATTAATATCAAATTATTATATTACTGTCGTATAATTCTATATATTTCCACTTCGATCTGTTCCACATCTTTTTTATGGAATTTAAATATTCGTTTTATTTGAAATGATGTTTTATACCATTCTGTAATGACGGCAGGATTAATGAACTTTTGGATAAAATCATGACTTCCGTAATTATGAATGGAATATGTGACATCACTTGTTCTCAATGCAGTTAAAAGAAACGGTCGGTCACTACCTTTTGCCTGAGCTCCAAAAGGCGGATTCATGATCACTGTATGCGCATATCCCGAGATTTCGGATATCTCACAGCATATAAATTCAACATCAACACCGAGTATTTTTGCATTATTTCCTGCAACCTCAAGTGCTTTTTCATCAGAATCAAAACCTACTACCTTTTTTGCACCAAGCAGTTTAGCACCGATCGCAAGGATTCCTGTCCCACACCCAAGATCATACACAGTATCTGTAATATCCCCTTTCATGTATGCAAAATGCAGCATCTTTGCAGCAAGTACTGCTGGGGTTGCATACTGTTCAAGTGTGACATCAGGTGACTCAAAACCCTTTACCTGTTCAAGCAAGATCTCAAGTTTTCGCTGTTTCATTGTATAATTCTACTCCCCGGATATCTCATCAAAAACAAGATCTTCCCATATGTTTTCACCGAGTACGATCGCAAATTCCTGGGGTGTGAGCATAGGGGCATGAAAACGTCCAACTTCATCAACTGCGAGTCGTGGACATGCAGTATTCACAAACGCATCGACCTTGAATTGCAGGAGTTGCTCAGGGGTGATCATATCCATAGATAATATGTGTGCATCCCTGCCGTGTTTTTTTGAAAGTTCCTTCAAAAAAACAGCAAATTCCATACGGTTTTGCCCGTTCTTAGTCGAGACCAGTATTCCAAAAACCATTGCGTCAAGTGATTTTGCAATAACCGCACTGCGCTGGCGCAATATCCTTGACTGGTTTATTTCATGCACTTCATTCATAAACGGATCGGCGATAACCACTGGTTTTTTTGTCGCAAGAGAAACACCAAGCGGGTGGAATTCACCGCTTCCTATGAAAATATATTCATCACATCCAGGATCTTCAACTCGCGCCGCCGAAAAATTGCAGCCAAGCACCTGCCCGGGATATGCTATCTTGCTGTCACCCTCCCCGATGACACATGTTTTACCGGCCTGTTCCAGGATCGTTTTAACTTCATCAAGTTTGTGCACATGCTGTACTGTCGTAATTAAGCCTATACGCAGCCCGCGTAATTTTAGCAGCGCTTTTTTGGTGACATCGCTGATATCTACATTTGAACGTGTCTCAATAAAATATACATTTTCGCTCAACTTCGTATCATCAAGTTCAGCATGTCCGAAATGAAACATTAGATCAACACTATTTACAAGAGCAGCATCAATATCACATGCACCAAAACATGGGTTTCCAGAAATAACGGTACTGGCACCAGTTGCATCTTCTATCTGTGAAGAAATACTTAAACTGCGTCTTTTAAACCCTTCCGGGAACTGAAGCCCAACAACCTTCGCACCGCTTTTTGTTATTATGCCTATGATATGATCTATTTGAAAATCGAATGCTTCGCCACTAATCACCCGATGCCTCCATAATAGATACCCCTTTCTCATTCACATCAATTTTAACAAGCGTAGTAACGTCAATACCCGATTCCGCCAATCTGTATAAGCCATCTCCACGTTCGATCACAACGATTATGCCGCATATGGTGGCACCAATGCCATTCAAGGCTTTTACAAGTGCATGAAGTGTCCCTCCAGTGCTGATAACATCATCCACGATCAGGACACGGTCACCATTTACGATCCCGTTGATGTATAGTTCACCTTTGGAATATCCGGTACTCTGTGACAGTTTCACTTCACCATCGAGTTCATACTTCCTTTTTCTTACGATCGACATCGGAATACCTGTCTTTAATGAAAGCGCAGTTGCGATTGGTATTCCCATAGCTTCTACTGTTAGTATCCGGTCTATATTCGTATCTGCGATATCCAATATGTGATTAGAGATTTCCTCTACCAGCTCAGGGTTGAGTATGGGCACACCATCTGATATTGGGTGTATGAAGTAATAATATTCCCCTCTTTTTATAATGGGGGCTTCTACCAGTGATCTTTTCAGTAGTTTAAGCATATTTAACACGGCTCACTTTAGTTATAGATTATATTTTGATTATCTACTAATATCATGCATTTTTTGTATATAAAAGGGCTACAAATGAATTTTGTTTGGATATATGGCGCCTTTATCATCTTTTCAATTCCTGCTAACGTATCCACTTCAAAAAGCAGGGTAAAATGATATTCGAATTATCTAAACCAAGTGCCTAAGCGGCATTCGATTTC
>JBQVLY010000135.1:0-4053 GCA_052361065.1 Methanosarcinaceae archaeon
TGCGCTATCGCCTTTAATAAGCTGGGCTTCCTCACCCGGCTCTTTTGTTGTCGCTTTGTATTCCCTTACACCATATAGATATCCATCATCCTTGTAATACCGGCAAGAAGTTGAGAAAGATAATTTATCCTTAAGCAAAAACGGGAAATATCCCGAAAGATTACCTTCAATCTCATAGGCATTTAAAGGATCATAGGTTTGAATATTCATAAATATATCCTGACTACCGCTTAACATATCACCTGTTTGAAAGGACACGTTCCCAGTAAATTCTTTTGTGCCTTCTTTGGTAACAATATTGATAATACCAGACATTGCCTTTCCATACTCAGCGTTAAAAGCGCCGATTATCACCGACAATTCTTCTATGGCATTGGTTGATACATTTAAACTTACTTGATTATCAAAAGCATTATTAACAGGAACACCATCTATAATGTATAATATTTCATTGCTTCTGCTTCCACGAATATGCAAATTACCATCTTTATCTTTTGTAACTCCCGCTTTCGTTTGTACAATTGCTTTAAAATTTTCGACTGGCACTTCTTTAAAATCCCGAGCAGATATCACAGTCGCGGTTGCAGTAGCATCCTTTTGAATTACGGGGCGTACTGCTGTAATTACTATTGTTTCGCCCTCTAATGCCTGTTGTTCTATCTCAATATCCAATAATGTAGTTAAGTCCACTTGCACATTTACATTTTTAATTATATTAGCTGTATAGCCGACATATAGAAACTGTACTTCATAGACACCTGGAGCAATATTTAATATAAAAAATTCCCCGTTTTCATCTGTTGAAGCGCCTAACATAGTATTTGAAATAATAACATTCACACCTGCCAAAGGTTCTTTTGTTGTTTTGTCTATTACCCTTCCTGCAATTTTACCAGACGTTCCGGCAAATAAATCTGAAAAAATAATTACAATTAGGGAAAGGAAAGTTATTAAAATGATAAGTAAATGATTTTTGTTATTATCCATATTAAGTTCTCTCCTTGCTGCTATCAACTTTATGATGATGTAATAATATTAAGATAAGTCAATATAATTACATCATTTTTTCCTGTCAAGTTTTAAGTTTTTTTAATTAGAGCTAAGATTTAGTCAATTAATGTAATATCTCAGTCACGTGGGAGAAAAACTGGATTCTACTGAAATAATTCATTATATTCAATTTATGAATTCAGTAAAACAAATAAGATTATACAACAGAGATATTACAAAACAAGATATAGGTCTAATTAACGAGCTAATCCAATCTGATGGTAAAAAAGGAAGGACCTATATCTCAAAACAACTCTGCCATATTTGGCAATGGCGCAATGAAACCGGTCAACTACGTGATATTGCCTGCCGACAGTTATTACTAAAACTTGAAGAAAAAGGCCACATAAAACTTCCGCCTCCATTACAGAAGACCAGACAACCAGGCTATAAAAACAAAACCAAAATTCCAGAAAATTTGGATAGTAGTTCACTTACCGGAAAATTGAATGAATTACTTCCGGTTACATTTTCTATGGTACGCGGTGAAAAAGATGAATCTCTCTTTAACGGAATTATTGGCGAATTTCATTACCTTGGCTACCATCAAGGCAACGGTCGGCAGCTAAAATATATTGTTTATTCACAAGAACGTATAATAGCTGCCATTGGTTTTGCCGCAGCTGCATATAAAACAGCGCCCCGTGATAATTGTATAGGATGGGATGAACAGACACGGAAAAGAAATTTAGTAAAAGTAGTAAACAATAATCGCTTTTTGATTTTACCCTGGGTAAATGTAAAAAATCTTGCTTCCTATATTTTAGGCTATATATCCCGCAATTTAAGAAAAGATTGGCATAATTATCATCGCACTGATATCGCTTTAATGGAAACATTTGTAGAAACCGGACGATTTTACGGTACCTGTTATAAAGCAGCTAACTGGAAATATCTCGGAAAGACTAAAGGGCGAACCCGTAATGACCGCTACACGCAAATTAAAGCCCCGATAAAAGATATTTATGTTTATCCCTTAACAAAGAACTTTTCAAAGGTTTTAACCGATGAGTAATAAAACCGTCTGCTCTGAATGCGTTGAAAAACAAGAAGAGATATATAAATTACGTGAAGAGAATCAGCGCTTAAAAGCTAAATTAAAATATCAGGAGCGCAAGAATAATGAAGGATTTTTTGGCTCATCTACACCATCATCACAGAAACCTGTTAAACCCAATACTACAAAAAAAAAGAACAAAGGCGGGGCCAAAAAAGGCCACAAAGGAAACGGGCGAAAAACTTTCCCTAAAGAAGAAGCCGATATAATAGAAACCGTTGAAACAGATGATATCTGTCCGGATTGTCTTTTAGAGCTTAAAGAAAAAGACAGCCGTGACAGATATGTTATAGATATAAAACCATTAGAAATTAAAAAAATCATCTATCATATAATTCGTAAAAAATGTAAGAAATGCGGCCGTATTTTTGAAGCAAAGCCTCCCGGCGTCATGCCAAAAAACTTATATGGTAACAATCTGATAGTTTATATCGCAATAGAGCACTATATAAAAGGAAAAACACTTGGCGCCCTTGAAAAAGAATTGAAAATAACTTTCGGCACACTTATGGGGATATTACACAATCTGGCAAAGATTCTAAAAGATATTCCCGATAAGCTTATAGAAGAGTATCGACAATCTCTTGTAAAACACGCCGATGAAACGGGATGGCGTAATGACGGTAGCAATGGCTATGCATGGTTATTTGCCACTAAAGACATAACCATCTTCCGTTTTCGCGGCTCTCGAGCAGGTAAAATAGCGCGCGATGTATTAGGCGAAGAAAAACTGCCCGGAGTATTGGTCGTTGACCGTTATGCCGGATACAATCGAATTGTATGTGATAAACAATATTGTTATGCGCATCTGTTCAGAACTATTCAGGATCTGGAAAAAGAATTTCCTGATAATGAAGAGATTGCTTGCTTTATTCAAACAACACTGCCTTTATTAAAAGAGGCAATGAATTTACGCTCTCTGCCTATTGATGATAAAGAGTTTTATACAAGGGCGCGGAAAACAAAAAAATCTATCATTAAAGAAATGAACAAAAATGCTAAACACGCCGGAATTAAATACATTCAAAATATTTTTAGAGAAAATAAAGATAAATTGTATCATTGGGCTAAAAATCGCAATGTTCCAGCTGATAATAACTTCGCCGAAAGACAATTACGTCCGTTAATAATTTCGCGGAAATTAAGTTATGGCTCACACTCTGATGAGGGCGCTAAAACCAGAGAAATTTTAATGACGGTTTTGCACACTTTGGAAAAAAGAACAAAACAGAAAACAGCAAATAGACTAAAAAACTTTCTTGATATGCTCGCAGAAAAAACCGAACTGAATATTTACAATATATTATTTGAAAATGACTCCCCATAAAACCAGACTACATTTTCCCACGTGACTGAGATATTACAGATTGTTTACTTTTATCACATATTTAACTCAACATATACCGGAAAAATATTTCAGGCTTGTTCGAGGTTATGGAATGTTTTCAAATCGATTAAGAGGGGAAATGTTGACATTAGCAAGAGGTTTTATTGGTCAAGCATCTCAAGATGAAAACGTATCTGAACAGAAATCTTGGAGAGACAGGATAAAAGAGTATACCGGTAAAGACCCTTTGATATGTGAAAAATGTTTAATTGAAATGGTTTCAATATTTGAGTGTTTTGAGCCTGATTATTATTTTCTTAAAAAGATTGGTATATCTGTAAATGACAAAATTCCATCCAAACAATTACAATGGCTGGAAGATAGCGGTTAAATATGTTTTTAAAAAGGAAAATAAAGCGTTTTTGTCCTAATTGCGGGTATAAAATAAAAATACCCTATAGCGACGTACGCCTTGAACAGGGTAAAAATCAAATGAAAATTCATTTACCCTCACCCATCCACTGTAAAAAATGTGGAAAGGATGTAGATCTACCTTCTATTACAATAAAAAATAACGGAATGTTTAAATTGGATTGGTAAAAGCTGTTAAAATCAAAAT
>JBQVLY010000136.1:0-3993 GCA_052361065.1 Methanosarcinaceae archaeon
AAGGAATCCCCATGAAGTTATGACATTGTGGTCTCCACCACTCATATGACACATCTGGCACGTTGGACTGGTGTAACTCTCTTTCGCCTCGCTTAGTGGTGCGTTCCAGTCCCAATCGTCGCCCTCTATCAGATAGATAACACCATGTTTTGAAGTCGAATACATCTCCCACTGGGCATGGTCGAAGCCCTGGTGACATGTCATGCATGCTTCCGGTCTTCTTGCTTCCTCTACTGAGAAACTGTGCCTTGTATGGCAATTATCGCAGCCCACCACGCCATAATGATATTCATCCCAGCCGGTCTCATTTATAGCTCCGATCTTGTGACATCCTCCGCAGCCCTTCTGGCCTTCCATTAATTCCTTTGGCTGATCGGCTGTCGTTGGCATCGCAAACATCGCAGCCCACGCGATGCTGTGCTTCCCGTCCATGTACTGACCACCCTGTTCTGCGTGGCACGCACTGCATGTATCGTGAGTTGGCATCTTCACTTGATCTACGGTATCAGCCGAGTTGTGTGCTGATCCATGACAGTTCGAACAATCTATTGTACTGCTCATCGCTCCGCTCATGAAATCATCGATGATCTCAGGTGTGACAGAACTGTGACAGGCCGTGCAGGTTGATGCTGCTGCTGATCCTGTACAGGCGAGGACCAGGAATATCAGTAACATTAACGACACCATAGCCACAGATGCAAAGTGTTGTTTCATGATTTTTTTTCTCCATAATTTTATTAATTCAATACTGAATTCAATAATCCACCATTTCGTTGATCAATTGGTTTTGATCAACTATAAAATAATGTTATGTATTGCGAATATATAATGGTATGGTGCGGAAAGATGTAAAATTGATAAATAAATCTTAAGAATTATACGAAAATCGATATATTCGTATGATATCTTATGGATAACACTTGGGAATCATAGCCATATCGCAGAAGTCATCTGCATCGCGTATCACGTCCCTCTTTCGGCTGAAGATGAACTTAATAGGTCATTTACAAATTTGCAATGTCTTTATGAAAATAATGCTAATGTAAAAATGAGTAGAACAGGCAGTCTCATAAGTCAAAGCATATGCACAAGTCATAAATAATTCATCCCATATGGACAAAACATAGTATTCACTCCAAAAAGCATGGAAAAATGCATATTCGGATTATCTAAACCAGATGCCTGAGCGGCTTTTTATTTCAAAACATAATCAATAACCCTCTGATTCGAAGTGAATACCTGATTAATGTAAACACATTTGTTTAGCGATTTTTGACGCCGAAGCAATTCTTTAGAGGCGGTACATTCCCAAACCACTGGCGCGAACGATGACGTTTTCGCGGCATTTCAACTTATAGAATAAATATGGGCAACGCAGCATAGTGTTTTTACGCACCAATGTTATTAAAAATATTACGTTTTGTCCGACCGGTGTGTGTGTGTGTATATTTTATAATGTTTGGAATCCGCCGCCTGCGGCGGTATTGCTGCGCGGGGTATTGCAGTATAAGCTGTGCATCGAGATTTAATCAAAACCATCTATACAAATACAGGTAAATAAAATTCATATGAAGCAGGCAGTTTCAGGTACACGCCGGGAACACACATCAAGAGTTATCCATAAAAAAATTCATCAGCGAATACTTCACCTTACCAGCCTCCACATCAACAAACTCTGTCCGCTCATCATCGGGAAATACCCCAAACACCGAAAACTTCCCGAATCTCTTTTTTGAATCTGTCAGGAACCGACCATCAAGAAGTATTCTTACCCCATAATCGTCAGGCGAACGTACTACCCTACCCATCGCCTGCCTGATCTTACGTATGGTTGGTATCTGTATTGCATAGTCCCACCCTGCACCGTATCCGAACACGTGGTCATAGGCTGATTCCACCGCATTCATCCTGTCATTGAGTGCGGGATAACCGACGCCTACGATGATAACAGTTCGTCCGCGCCCGTCACGGTAATCTACACCCTCGCTCAAAGTACCCCAGATATATGAAATCAGAACAGCTTTGCCGCCGCCTTCTCCGATCCTGAAAAACTCTTCCCTGACCTCCTGTGCCGACACACCCAGTTCGTCAAGGAATACGGGAACATCAAATGCATTTTCAAGTTTAGTGAAATATCGCCTTGCTTCAAATGAACTCTGAAAGAATATGATTATATTTCCGTTTGACTGCTCTATGGAATCAAACAGTACCTGCTCTATGGCTTCTTTTGTTTGCGGATCGTCACGGTTTTTTGCAAATAGCGGCGGGATGGCTGCTGCGATTGTAAGCCGCTTTTCCATGGGAAATGATGTGCCATATGCTATCTCACATGTATCCCGTGTAATTCCAAGCGTGGTTTTAATCATATCAAACGGTCGCAAGGTCGCAGACATCAGGATTGCCGAGAATACGGAATCAAATAACGGCTCAGTGACATTTTTAGGAATACAGGTAAACAGTTCGACCCTGCCGTATACCTCATTATTGCTATCCCGCCTTACATTGAGTATCGGGTAGTAGTTGAGATTATTGGAAAGCACAAGGTATGATGAAAGGAAATCGGCGGCAGAACAGATATGTGAGTGCCTTAATATCTTACTCAGTCCTTTTTTGTACTGCTCGTGATATATCTCATCAAGTTTTGCCCCAAACTCACTCGCACTGGTCAAAAGTTCCTGTATCTCTTTTTCACCGCCAAATCCTCTCTTCTTTGCCTGACGAAAAAACAGCGCGTGGACAACATCATTACGATCGTACGGGTCACTGATCCGTATGTCATACCATCTTGTTCCGACACGCTCACGTTCACCAAATTTGAATCTTGAGTTGTACGTATCCCGCATTACGTTCAACAATATACTAAAGAGATTATGCACACCACCATCAGGCATTTCATCGATGTTCGCCTCAAGTTCCGCTATGGCTTTTTCGACCGTGTGTTCAGTAATTGTGATTGATGAATGTGAACGTGCGGCTGATTCGATATTGTGTGCCTCGTCCAGTATCAATATCACATCCTGGGGGTCCCTGTCAAGCCATCCAAGGAACGTGGAGAAGATATCAGCGTTTAGGACATGATGGTAATTACATATCACAAGGTCTGCGTGTTTGAGCTCACGTTTCAGCAACTCGTAACCGCACATTCCCTGATCAAATGCATAATCATTGATTTCTTCGGGAGAGCGAACATCTGCAAACAACCAGTTACGAAATGTTTCGCTGTCCGAGCGCAGGACTTCATAAAGATCATTACATGCCCTATCACGTATACCCTTTAGTTTTTCCTGCGCGACATTCATCTCACTTGCCAGATCGTTTAGAAGTGCGATTAGTGACGGGTCACGTGTTTTTTTGTAGTTCTCATTAGCAGATCTGCGTTCCTGCTTTTTGAGATGGATCTCACGTTCGATCTCTATTAGTTCAAACGTGTTCTCGCGTTTAAGACTGCATTCCTCATAATCGATCCCATGAAGACACATTGCACTTTTGCCTTTCACAACAGAAACTTTTATATCATTGTTCTTTTTGATATCACGGGCTTCATTTACGAACTGTACCATCTGCTGGTGGACATTGGTAGCGATTACAACGGTCTTTTTCAACTGTTTTCCCACATGCAGTGCCGGTGCAAGTGCACTAAGAGTCTTGCCGGTACCGCATGCTCCTTCAAACAGCACGATGTTTTTCCGGAGCAGTGCCGCGTGGATCTTGTCCATCGCCTCTTCCTGGTTCGGGTAGCATTCTTCCTTTGTGAAATATTTAAAGTATCCGCTGGTCTTGCTCATTGCATCATCTATGATTTACGTATACTTAAATGATGTTGGTGTTTTGCTCTAGTGTCCTGACAATTTAGTTTTGAGATACTTTGTTATCCAATGTCTTAATTTAAAAATCAATGCAATTTAAAAATCAATGCAACAAGAAAGCACCCTTCGGGTGCAAATTTAATGTAGCTACGGCTGAGCATTGACCCCACACCAGTCCGTTATTTTC
>JBQVLY010000137.1:0-3983 GCA_052361065.1 Methanosarcinaceae archaeon
AGCCAAATCAACGACGAGCGACAGTATAGTTTTAGACAGCTGGGACATAAACAAAATCATAAAGCGGGAATTGCTGTGTATTTATCAATTCAATCTTGGAGATATCCTGATAAATCTCATGATTTTTCCTCGGCCTCGATCCGTTCTTCTTTAGAAAGTTCGGATAAGACTATTTCAGGGGGGCCGATATCTACAATTTTTGCTGCTCTCATAAGAGCTATACGGTCACATACTTCAAGTACAAAGTCCATATCATGTGATACGATCACAAAAGTCTCACCCATTTCATCACGTGCCTTGAGGATTGACTTTGTGACCTCTATTTTTGTGATAGGGTCCATCGTACCTGTAGGTTCATCCATAATGATTATCTTCGGTTCTTTAATGAGAATTTGGGTCAGTGCAACCCTGTGCCGTTCTCCTTCACTTAACTCATCTGCCATTTTAGATAAAATCGATTTTGCCTTGTTCTCTGTAAAACCTGCTGTTTGAAGTGTCGCTAAGGCTTTTCGGACCCCAAGTTCATAAGGAAGATCAAGACCAATTGATTCTGTTAAATTATCAATAATTGTCCTGTGTGGATATAAACCGTACTCCTGATGAAGGATTCCCATGTACTTGGTAGCACGCCCCCTTTTATCAGGACCCGGAATGGTCATGTCAACCCATTCATCGCCAATCCTTACTTCAACGCTACCGCTTGTTGGTTGTATTACACCCATTAATATCTCGGAGGTGGTGGTCTTTCCCGCACCACTTACACCTACAAGACCGAATATCTCCCCTTCTTTCACATCAAATGATATACCGTCTACTGCGCGTACAACACCCCTGTCAACTGAAATGTATTTTTTGACAAGATCCTTCACTTTTATGATAGGTTCACCAACTACAATATCATCATGTTTTTCAATCGTATCGACATGTTTCATAAACACTTCAGAAACTTTTACCGCATCACCTTCACTGACAATCTCACCGTCTTCAAGGAAGATTGCCTTGTCTGCCAGCTGTTCTATGACCTCGGACCAATGGGATGTGATTACCATTGTCATATTATATTCCTTCACAGCATTCATGATGACATCATGAACGATCTCAGCAGTTTTCGGATCAAGAGTACCTGTAGGTTCATCCGCAAGAAGTAGCATCGGATTTCTCACAAGTTGTCTTGCAAGAACAACTCTTTGTTTTTCACCACCACTAAGGTCGCGTGCTATGTGCATCATACGATGGGACATCTGCACTTTATCAATAAGATCTACTGCTTTTGACAATGCATCAACATTTGAGTGTCCGATCTCTGTGAAGGAGTTCATAACATTAACAATAACCCGCTCATCACCATATAATGCAAATGTGCGCTGAAGCATGATCGCAATTCTTTTTGTGGTCTCTTTTCTTTGTGGGTCATGTGCATGAAGTTTGACAAAATCAATCTCATGTGCCTGCATAGTTTCGTCATCACATATTGGGCATTTCTGACCTGTTTTGCTTGGAGGTTCTATGTAGCCACATTTGTCACAACGAGCCAGATGGTAGATTACTTCTCCACTGATACTATTATATTCTTCAACTCCTCGCAAAACGTGCATAAGAACGGTCTTGCCAGATCCACTTCGACCCAATATACCAACGACTTCTCCTTCATTAATATTAAGATTAATGTTGTTCAGTACCTTGACTCCTTCGTATTCAAGATGCAGGTTTTTAATCTCTATGAACAATGCCATTATGATTTCCTCCGACAAAATTGGATGGTGTAATGTTTTAATTAAATAATTATTTAGTTTAAGTCAGTTTAAATTACTTAAAGGTTTTGTAAAACATGTGCAAAACTCAATGTTTGATTACATCATATGTTTTATGTTTGAACATTACCAATTATAAAATTGATATGAACTATAATTACAATATAGAAAGCACTACATAAACATGACGCATTATTTACGCACTGTGAACTTCCAAAATCAAGTGCAATAGACGTAATATAATAATGTTGAGATTACTATAAATTACCAATTATACCAATAACTTCTGCAATGTCTTTGATTATAATATCTGCCGCATTCTTAAGTTTTTGCGGTCGCACATCCCCCTGCTGAGTAGTCATAATTCCCACATCTGCTGCTCTTAATGCAAGTATGTCGTTTATGCCATCCCCTACCATCACCACGACATCATATTTTTCCTTCATTTCAAGAACAATACGCTCTTTGTCCTGTGTTGTTGCGATATCAAATACCCTTTCAATAGGAATTTTTACAACTTTTGCAAGTTGCCGCAAATTACGCATGCTGTCCCCTGACGCGATGTATGTATCAATTCCCATTTTATCAAGTGTTTTCATAGTCAGGGGAGTGTGCTGAAAAATCCGTCCGCCCGTGCTCAATACATATGATGCCGAATCATTCTGTGAATCAACGATAATGCCTACTGCAAGATAAAATACATTTGGACATTGATCAGTGACACAATTGAGCACATCATGGAAATCACTCATCATAACTTTGCTATTTTTAATGATATTGAATGCCATATGTACTGTAAAAGGACTGCTTGAGCAACTTATGTCTATCGAGATATCATTGTCATTGATGAACTTGATCAAAGATATTGCAGGATACTGCCTTATGATCGTTTCCGGTTCAGTGTGAAGAATAACGAGTGCTTGATGTGGTTTTTTTGCAACAAGTGCAGTACTTTCAATATTATTGAACATACGACCTGTGACCGGATCCTTTGCCACACGGTACATGTGCAGTAGCGTGCCGGCACTGTCGAATATTACAGCGATGCGTTTTTGCATGAAATTATGATTGAACTAATGTATAATTACCTTTTCGACCAAATTCCGGTTATCAGTAAAGCGGTGAACCTGATAACAAGCACCCTGCAATATATCCCAATATCACGCCGCTGTTCAAAAATGGTAAACCCGCCTGTGGTTTCCCTTTCATGACTAAAATGCCAAGTGCAAAGAATCCGACAATTGTCCCGATCATTGCGCCAAGTGCCGGATATGATATAAGTCCTGCGTGTTCTATGAATGTATATGCGGATACCACGAGTATAGTCGGCATCACTGCATCACCCAGTCCCATGAAAAACGCTTCTTTTTCGCCTTGTTTGTCAAACTTTTCTGTCCTGAAAGAATATCCGGGATGTTTGGGTATGACGAATAGTATCGGAAGTTTAAGTTCCATCACGCCGTCTGCCAGTGTGATCATGTGCTTTGTCTTATACACTGATATAACATCGTAGATTGCCAGCGATACCAAAAGTACAATGGTTGGTATGACTGCAAGTGATATTCCAAAAATAGCAGCAGCACCTGCGCCTACCATGAGCCCGATACTATTGATGACATACCATTCGGGAAATTTGTACAGGACCACGGTACTACCAATGGAAAGCAGGATAGATACCACACTGTTTGTGATCGGTGATACCGATGTGAGTGAAAAAAGTGCATAAAGTACATAATAAAGAGTTGATGCGACAGCCAATAAGATTACGAGCTGAATTATCCATTTCATGTTCTTTTTGATAGCAACAAGCAGCATGAACGTAAAGATGAAAATAAGGCCTATGTAGTATAGCGAATTCGTAGTTGCTGTGGGGTCTTCAAAAACGACCATGTCTTCCGCTTGCATTGGTGCAGCCAAAAGAATTGCAAAAATTTGCACGACAATTATAATCCCTGCCATTGCCACAATTGGCATGTAACTTGAAATAGTTAGTTTTTCAGGTGGCTTTTCCGAACTCATATATTTTAAACTCCATGCAATCAGTATGATTGTTCATATTGTGATATAATATAAAACTGTAACTATTAATCCCTTTTTAAAAACGGAGACCGATATCGAAATATCAGGTTGGTTTTTCTTGTGCCCAATCATTTGAAACAAGAAAGCACCCTTCGGGTGCAAATTTAATGTAGCTACGGCTGAGCATTGACCCCACACCAGTCCGTTATTTTC
>JBQVLY010000138.1:0-3974 GCA_052361065.1 Methanosarcinaceae archaeon
GGAATAATCTCAAGCGCTTCTGCGAACTTACTTACAGCAAGCTGCTCCCGACCTTTAAGAGTTGCAGCATATTCCCTGAGTCGGAGTGCAAGTTCTATTTCAGATGAACCGCCACCGACAACGATCTTCTCGTCTTCTAAAGCAACACCTACAACCCTAAGAGCATCGTGAAGTGCGCGCTCAAGTCCTGCAACAATTTGATCAGTGCCGCCGCGTAGGATTATTGATATGGCTTTTTGGGTCTGGCATTTGGTGACAAATGTCATTTTAGGACCGTTTATGTCATTCTCTTCTACAAGTCCTGCAAAACCAAGGTCAGATTCAGTGATCTCATCAATGTTCTGGATAATGTTTGCACCTGTTGCCCTGGAGAGTTTCTCCATATCGCTCTTTTTGACCCTTCTTAAGGCATAGATACCGGCTTTTGAAAGATAATGCTGTGCAAGATCATCAATGCCTTTCTGACAGAATACTGCATTTGCACCGCTGTTTATAACTTTGTTAACGATATCCTTAAGCATTTTTTCTTCCTGGTCAAGGAACATCTGCATCTGGTCAGGTGATGTGATCTTGATCTCAGCATTAGTCTCTGTTTTCTTGAGTTCAATTGGGGTGCTGAGTAGCAGTACCTTCGTGTTTTCCACAGAATCCGGCATGTTTGGATGCATACGTTCTTTATCTATCACGACACCGTTTACCAACTTTGAATCCTGTATGCTGCCACCAGTCTGTTTCTCAATCTTTATGTCATCCACATCAACGGTCATGCCGGAATCCGTCTTTTCGGCTACTGCCTTGACTGCATCCACAGCAAGTTTTGACAGGCTTTCCTTGTATGCTTCTGCACCTTTTCCTGTGACTGCTGTCGCTGCGATCTTTTTAAGCGTTTCAATGTCATCAGCAGAAACTTTGATCGTTATCGTATCAAGTATCTCGGCGGATTTTTTAGCTGCATTCCTGTAACCTGCGGCGATGATTGTCGGATGTACACCTTTTTCAATGAGTTCTTCGGCCATTGCCAGAAGTTCACCTGCAAGGACAGCTGCGGTTGTGGTACCATCCCCAACTTCGTCATCCTGTGTTTTTGAAACCTCTACGATCATTTTTGCAGCCGGATGTTCAATATCCATCTCTTTAAGAATAGTCGCACCATCGTTTGTGATCACAACATCCCCCATTGAATCAACGAGCATCTTGTCCATACCTTTTGGACCAAGTGTTGTACGTACTGCGCTTGAAACTGCTTTTGCTGCTAAGATATTATTACTCTGGGCATCCCTGCCGTGTGTTCGCTGGCTTCCTTCTGCCATGATAAAGATTGGCTGTCCAGCCATTTGTCCTGCCAAATTATAACCTCCTTATTATCGTATTAAATAATGATATTGATGTAGCCACTTCAAAAAGCATGGTAAAATGTATAATCGGATTATTTAAATCAAATGCCGAAGCATCTTTCGATTTCAAAATGGAGTCCGTTACCCTTGGATTTGAAGTCGATACATATTAATCTTATATCCAATCTAGAATTCAATTGTTATTTTTGTTAATAGTGCATAGTCTGAGTACACTATGATCAATCTAAATGCAGGCACTTCTATATAAATGTACTTGGTAGAAAAAAATATGAAATGGAAAAAAGGGAATGTGTACAAGGCATACATCATGGTTTTAATTATGACGTTTATGTATGGCTGAATATTTATAAAAACACAAATATATGGGCATACAGTCCATCCAATAGCGCATAAACAGTGCACCTACATTCACAATTCTGCCCCACACATCTTGCAAAACTCCGCATTCGCATCATGTCCTTCCGCACTGCACTCCGGGCATACCCTGCTTGTCTGTTTTTCCTTTGAAGCATAAGTTATCTCGGCAGTTACGATCCCTGTAGGTACTGCTATTATGCCATATCCAATTATCATGATACACATAGCCAGCCCCTGCCCGACAGGTGTTTGTGGAACTATCTTTCCATAGCCAACGGTCGTAAGCGTTATTACTGCCCAGTATATACTCAATGGAATACTTGTAAACCCATTCTCTGCCCCCTCTATGACATACATAGCAGAACCAAGTATGATCACCAGGTTCACAACAGCAAAAATAAATATTATTATTTTCTGTTGGCTGGCACGAAAAGCCTTTATTAGCATGTCCGCTTCGCTAAGATATTTGACGAGCTTGAGTATACGAAATACACGAAGCAAACGCAATACTCTAATAACAATCAGATACTGGCTTCCTGGCAGTAACAGGCTGATATAGGTCGGTATTATCGCTAGAAGGTCAACGACCCCATAAAAACTGGTAGCATACCTGAACGGACGCCCAATTGAAAATAGGCGCAAGAAATATTCAATCGTGAACAGTATCGTAAACATCCATTCAAGCGAATGAAGCAGGTCTCCATGTGACGTATTTACAGCGCTTACACTATCAAGCATCACAACAATTACGCTAAATATGATACTGACGATCAATGCCTCATCAAAAAATTTGCCGGCAGGCGTGTCAGATTCAAACATTATCGAATATATTCGTTTTCTCAAACCGTTACCAGATCCGAGCGTATCTTCTTTCAATGTGTCTCCATGTTGTCTATTGTTCATTGTCATACCTTGATGGGCACAATGTATTCACAATACACGCCCCACACTTCGGTTTCCGTGCCACACACACCCTGCGCCCATGAAGTATCAATGTCATGGACAGGGCTTCCCAGTCTTTCTTTCTGATAATATTCATTAAATCTTTTTCAATCTTAACAGGATCGGTGTGCCCGGAAAAACCTAGTCGGTAAGATAACCTTTTTACATGGGTATCAACAGCAATCCCCACAATAACGCCGTGTCCCCTTGCCAACACGATATTTGCGGTTTTTCTGGCAACTCCGGGGAGCGTGAGTATCTCTTCCATTGTATTCGGTATCTGTGAATTGAAATCAGAGATGATAATCCGGGCGCTGTTCTTTATGTTTTTTGCCTTATTTCTGTAAAAACCCGTGGAATAGATATCCTTTTCAAGTTCATGGATATCCGCATTTGCAAAATCATCAACGCTTTTGTATTTATTGAACAGTATACCAGTTACCTTATTGACCTGTGCATCAGTACATTGCGCCGAGAGTATGGTTGCGACTAGAAGTTGCAAGGGGTTGTTGAAATGCAGTTCCGGGGATGCATCCGGGTATTCAGCCCGGAGTAATGTCCATATCCGGTCAAAATTATGGGTATTGTTTCCAATATCTTCTATTGTATTCTTTGAGAAACTTGCCAATATATTCCTCTGTGTTCTTATATATCCATTATGCAAAAGTAACAAAAAAATATATCTTGTAGCCTGCTATAAAAGTAGGCAGAGAGGGAGAACAAACACTATGTTTGGGATATGTTCCGTCAAAGAACCTGTTACCCTCTCATCCTTTTAATACACGAATTAGTATACGTTTCAGACACATAAATAGGTGTGTACCACATATCACTCGCGAACTTGTGTGATAGGATATAGTGAGAGGATGTTTCTTTCCCGACCTTCGAATTTAAAATTGTGTTAACTATTTAGCCATCCTTAAGACCGGATAACGATGGCAAAAATCCGCTTATTTGTGTCTATAGTGATACATTTTTTAGTTTTGTGATCAAGACTGTACTCAAATGGTAGCGGGTTTAGATGATGATATAAGGCATTCTGCTCTTGTAATTATTCTTGTTGCCAGATGGAGTGAATCTGCAAGATTTCCAATGGTTTCCACGTAAATGTTTGCAACGGAATCTTTTAGAATCTCTCGCTCATAATAAAATCCGGATAGATATATCAATACGGTATTTTATATCATATTTAACTGTCCAAAAATCGAAAATTGAATACAGTAACTCACAAATGAAAACTATGTATACTAACCCGCATCAGTTTTTTGTAACTTTTATTTACCGGTTTACTTTGCTACATCGGTTCTATCACAAAATGAT
>JBQVLY010000139.1:0-3956 GCA_052361065.1 Methanosarcinaceae archaeon
AATAATTGGAATTATTCTCTTTATTACTCAATTATTGCATATAATCTTTACGAAAACATAAAAAAGTGATGTCTTTACTGCATGCGTTTATATTCATATCCGGACCAGCTTCATAAATTGCAAGAATTTCTTCGCGTTCCATGTCAATCCCCTCAGATTAATAGAAAATTTGATTAGTTTTGAATACTATTTATGAGAAGGTCATTGTATATTGATTTTTCGTTTCAATGTTGTTGGAGAGTAATCGGTTTATAGAATGGCTGAATAGTTACATATTGTTAGAATAAAACAGGTGTGAAAAAATGACCGCAACAAAAACAATTTACCTCGCAGCACCCCTATTTTCGATGGCTGAACAGGAATTTAACCGCAAACTTTGCAATATGATAGTTAAAAGCGGTTTCTCTGTATTCCTGCCACAGGAAGATTCCAACGATACCACAGATATGCGGCATAAAGAAAAACAGAATTATATTTTCCAACAAAACCTAAAAGCGATTGACAATTCTGACATCATCGTAGCAGTTCTTGACGGAGGCAGTGATGTTGATTCCGGCACAGCGTGGGAACTTGGTTATGCGTTTGCTACTAAAAAATTAGTACTTGGGCTCAAAACCGATTTCAGGACACTTGGCTCGGAAGGCACTGTAAATCTCATGATTGAAGTATCAGTGGATGTGCTCGCAACCGATGTAAGCGAACTTATGGATGCCCTTGAACAGCACCGTTGATCATCCAAGCTCATTGCACTTATAATCCACAACATCCCTGCGCTGCATTGGCTCATCCACATTTTTCCATACAATAACAGCAGCAACTATCATCAAAGCAGCACACACATAAAATGGCGTCTCAAAAGTGACATATCCTGCAAGCAACCCACCGAATATGGGGCCAATTGCCATTCCACCTGCATAAGCAGTAGTTATCATGCTAAGTTTTGAACTGACCATTGACCCATTAGCAAGATCTCCCGCAAGCGCAATTGCAGGAGTGTCGATAGCTGCTATCGTGAATCCCTGCAATGCACGAAATAGTATCAACTGCTCGACACTTGTCACATAACCGGTACCGATCATAAGGGGGGCACTTAATACCAGACCCCCTACGATCAATTTTTTCCTGCCAAACCTGTCTGAAAACACTCCGATTGGTCTTTGAAATACCAAACGTGCAATCATATATGCGGATAATGCAACCCCTAATGAAAACTCCGATGCTCCTAGCCGAATCTCATATTCAGGTAGAAGTGCGACAATCATCATGATGCCGACCATCATCATGAACATAGCACCTGCCAGAATAATAATTGAATTTTGTCCGTTGTTCATATCTTTATCGACTACATTCTCAATACAGGCGCTGTGTGTCTCTTTTACAAACAGGTTTACTAATATGAAACTCACAAGACCAAATGTAGCGCACAGGTAAAAGGCGGTATTAAAACTGTAATATGTTGCAACCGCACCGCCAACAATCGGACCCAAACCAAAGCCTAAGCCTCTGATAGTAGAATATGTGCCAACAGCTTTCCCACGTGTTGACGGAGTGGATAGGTGTATTACCATTGTGATAATCGCAGGAATGGTTGCACCGACAGTTATTCCCTGCATGATCCTAAGGACAAGTAACTGTTCGTAACTTGTGATTTGTGTGTGCATAAATGAAAAAACAGTATAACCTACTAATCCGAATATGATGAAAGGTTTTCTCCTATCAAGTCTATTTGACAAATATCCCATGATGGGCTGTGCAATCGCATTAAATAAACCGAAAACAGTCATCACTAGACCAGCTTTAAGAATAAGCGGCATGTCAGGAAAGATTGATGTATTAAGATCAGCTACATATAGGGGTATAAGAGTTACTAGCATCCCTGTACCCATATCCTCGAAAAATCTGGATAATGATAATATATATAATTCCCGACTTATAATGTTTGGAGTCGAATTTGTTGTATTCTTCATACTGCTGTTTTTCATGATGTTTTACTATTATATGGTGCGTTCATAAATTACTATCAATTTGTCATATAACCCAGGTTTTCCGCTTGAAAATCAAATTCAATATTCTACGCCCTAGCGCCTTTGCGATTTCACCCGATTATTGGTCTACATTTCATACTTTAATGATTAATACTAGTTGTATTTAAATATTTTTTAGATAATAACTCCGATCTGAAATGATTTCAAAATCTTTTTCTGCTGTGATTGAACTTGTGTCAACGTTACAGAATCTTCACCACTTTCTTTTAGAGATAATTTACCAATTATACCGTTTCACAGTTCTTTATACATCTTTTGTGGACTTTTTATATCAACGTTTGTATCTCTTCAGTATCCCCGGATACAAATTATTATTTTGAAAACTATCATTTTATGTTCAATGCTACTATATTATCAAGTAAGAACCATTTCATGTGTTATATGAAAAAACAAAAATTGTTCTTATGCTCCTTTATTTTAGTATTTATTTTTACATCATTGGGATGTGTAACAAACGGTGATTATTCAGTTGACAGGGTTTCAAAGAACACATCAGATTATAGGGGTTCAAATAGCACATCAAACGATAGTGGTTCAAATGCCGATTCTTCTGAATTGAACATTGAAATATACAATGCGACACTTAAAAAAACAGCAATTCTTAATCTGGATAATGGGTATTCTGCAAAGGTTTTAGATATTAACAGGAAAGAAGAATGGATATGGATCTCTTTTAGAAAAGATGGTAAAGAATACTTTACACAAACCATTTCTCTTGATCAAACATATAACGTAAAAGACCAAAACGACCAAAACGTCGTTTACTCCATCCACGTGGATAAAATATACGACAACAGCTTTGTTGTTGAGTTGACATACATAATAAGACCGGAAATTTTACTTGAAGTAATACCAATTGAGAAAATTGAAAGTGAAGTGAAGTTCAAACTAAACAGAGATACTATTACAGCAAATTACACATGGGAATACGACAATCAGGAATTTTGGATTGAATTCGACTACAATAAGGATGCTTATGAGGCATACTCTCAAAGAAGCAGATACCGGGATTTTGATCATTTTGTAACAGACCCATATGATGATGAATTGATATCACAAATCACTACTCAATTGACCAATCTGGCAAATATCGGAGGCTATGGCAGTAATGAAATCCCACATATTGCTATGGGTTTTGTTCAAGCACTGCCATACATAAGTGACAGCGCTTCCGCCGGATACGACGAATATCCAAGATATCCATTTGAGACTCTATATCATGGTGGAGGAGATTGCGAAGATTCATCAATTTTACTCGCAGCGATCTTATATGATATGGGTTATGGCGTCGCGCTTATTGAATTGCCCGGGCATATGGCAGTAGGTGTGAAAGGTAATGAAAACATATATGGAATCTATTATGAATACGAGGGGACAAAATATTACTACCTTGAAACAACAGATTCAGGTTGGGACGTCGGTGCAATTCCCGATGAATACATTGAAGCAAAGGTGCTGATTACTCCAATCTATGACGGATATCCGGATTTAAGAATGGAGTTTACCGGAAGTAGTAAGAGCGATTACTACCACACATACGTTGATCTAAATATTAAACTTGAAAATGTAGGTTCTGCAAGTGCAGAAGACGTGATTATATATACATCTCTTGAAACGACAGATGATGGAATGGTATGGGATCAGACTAAAAGCGATACAATTTCAAGTATAGGTGTTGATGAGAGTATAACTTATACTGTATCGAATCTAAAAGCACCGATGGGAGAACGGTATCGTGTTGGAATCCGGTTAGTGAGTGCAAATTCAAATCCCGAATATATTTACAGTAATTGGGTCATAGCTTGAAAGGGTGCACTCCATGCCACAATTAGGTGTTTCTTTACCGCTATTGACATAGCAGCAATTCCCGCTTTATGATTTTGTTTATGCCCCAGCTGTCTAAAACTATAC
>JBQVLY010000140.1:0-3942 GCA_052361065.1 Methanosarcinaceae archaeon
CTTTGCCCTGCTGGAGGAGGTGCGGCGCAATCCCCATGACGTAAACCTCCATTTTGAAGGATCTGCTGACCAGGACGGCAACGGCCAGGCGATGAGGTTGGTATATGATCACGAATGGTTTACGCTTACCTCTATTACCTCACTAAGGGATTGGGAAAGCGATGAGAGGGTAGATCTCGATTTTAGTCCTGCTGATTTTATGAGGGCACAATTCTTCTATGAGGACGACACCTTTAGCCAGGAAATCCGCCTGGCATCGGCCAAGGGTTCTGCTCCCCTGAAGTGGCTGGCAGGAACTTATTTTTTCGATGAAGAACGTGATAGTGAATATACCTATGACTACCGCCAGGGGTATCCGGCATGGGGCCTGCCTCCATTCAAGGATTATCAAGACAGTGTCACTGATGCACAGGGCTACGCCGTTTTTGGTCAGGCAACCTATACCCTTTTTGAAAAGCTGGGCCTGACCGCCGGGCTCCGTTACGACCACGAAACAAAGGATTTTGAATTTGATGAGCATTTTGACCAGGACCTCTCCATGTTTGGAATGTTACCAAGCTCAGTAAAGGCAGATGAAGATTATGATGCATGGCTGCCAAAGTTTTCCGTAGATTACCGCTTGACGCCACATTTGATGCCATATGCCAGCGTTGCCAGAGGATATACCAGCGGCGGTTTTAACACATTAAGCTCTGTTGTTGCAGGTACTTCCTATGACCCGGAATACTCCTGGAGCTATGAGGTTGGCATCAAATCTGCCTGGCTGGATAGGCGTCTGATTTTCAACCTGACGGCATTTTATATTGACTGGCAGGATCAGCAGGTTCTGCAACAATTAGGTCCTGCAAATTTTGCGGTAAAGAACGCGGCAGAATCCACCAGTAAAGGCTTTGAGGTGGAGCTGAAGGCCAGACCGGCTACGGGTTTGGACTTCTCAGCAGGCTTTGGTTATACGAACGTGGAATTCGATGACTATAAAGATTCCATATTTGATTTAGACCAAACATCTCCGACATACGGACAGAAAACAGGGGATGTGGATTACAGCGGCAAAAAAAACATGTTTGTGCCTGAATATACCTATAACCTGGCTGCCCAGTATCGGCATGTGAGTGGTTTTTTTGGTCGGATAGACCTTTTGGGTGTTGGAGATTCTTACTATGACCTGGCCAATACCGTAAAAGAGAACGCATATGAACTGGTAAACGCCCGTATTGGTTACGAGCAGGAACATTTCGAAATCTATCTCTGGACAAAGAATCTCCTTGATGAAGAATACGTCACGAGGGCATTTGACATGGGCGGCATGTATATGGGCCGTGCAGGTGATCCACAGACCTTTGGGATTACCCTGACAGGCAGATTTTAGCTGCAGGGTCTAACCTTTAAAACAATTGATGAGCAATTAAACTAAGGGCTCGCACAAAAAAGGAGAAAGCTATGAAAAATGGTATGAAAAAATGGGGCTCATTTTTTGCCTTTATCGCTATTATGATAATCACAGGAATGACAGGGCATGCCCAGGCTACCGAAAAAAAGGAAACTCTCAACCCGGAGGCATTATTCCAGGCCTTTGCAGGAACCTGGACAATAAATGCCAGGATCAATGCCATGGGCAAGATGTTTCATAAAATTGGTATAGTAACCTTTACGAAAACTGGTCCTACCTCCATCACCTTTAACTCAGCTGAACATGGGGCTTTACCTGTACCTGGACACAAAGGTGATAAATTTGATACAGAAACCGGGAAATTCTGGTGGGATGCAAAAAGAAAAAAGATTGCAAAGACAGAAATTGAGCCAGGCAAAGAACCTAAAATTGACTATTATGATCTATTCAATTTGGGCTATGGGGGGAAACCCGAAATGCCCGAGGGAATCATCGAATTGGGTATAACAGAGCCGGTAACTCGTCCATTTAGGTTCGTTGTTTTTGATCATGACACTATCATTTGGACGGGCAGTATAGTGAATGCCAAAGGGGTAGATCTGTTAAATGCCACAGCAATACTAAAGCGCATGAAATAGACTGCCCTATGTTCTAATGACTCTATGAACTCTGATATGGCAATAGGCATCTCTCATGACAAAAAATAACAACAGTTCGAAGGATTTTTTTGCAAAGTTGGCCAACTTCATTCTCAAATACCGCTGGCTACTTGTAGCGCTGTTGCTGCTTTTGACAGCATTTTCATTCTATAAGATGCGGGAGCTAAAGTTTGACAGTTCTATAGAATCGATGTTCTTAGAGGGCGATCCAAACCTGATCACCTTTAATAAGTTCAAGGAAACCTTTGGCAGTGACGATTTTGTCTATATCCTCTTTGAAACTGAGAATTTCTTTAAGCCGGAAATGATCAAACTGATTGGCAAGCTGGCCGAGGATCTTGAAACGAATGTCCCATACGTGGATGACGTGAAGTTTCTCGGCAATGTGGAGTATGTGGAGGGCGTAGAAGGTGGAATCAAGATTTCTGACCTGATAGAGAAAATCCCGGAGACTGCTGAGGAGATTAAACGGATAAAAGAGAGAGTCATGGCCGAGCCGCTCTATATTGACAATCTGATTTCAAAGGATGGTAAAACAGCGGCCATTGCCATGACATTTGAGCTGTATCCTGAAGAGCAAAAAAAGAAGGCAGATGTGCGTCACCAGGTAGGGCAGAAGGTTTTGGAGATACTGGCAAAGCCGGAGTACGGAAACATGGAGCTCTACACAGCCGGAGGCCCAATCTATGATTGTGAGTATGATAAGCTGTCCGGTAAAGAGTCCTCAACGTTCGGACTTCTGTGCCTGGCGCTGAATCTACTTATACTTCTCTGGGTGGCCCGCGGGGTTCGCGGAGTGATTGCGCCTTTATTAGTAGTTGTCCTGAGCATATTCTGGACCCTGGGATTGGTTGGCATTATCGGCTGGACATTGAACATGATGGTAATACTGCTGCCGGTACTGTTGATATGTGTGGGAATCGGCGATTCAATGCACATTGTCACAGAGACTCAGGACCAGATGGATCATGGCCTTGGCCGCAAAGAGGCAATTGTAAAAGCCTTCACCATGGTTGGAGTTCCATGCCTCTTGACAAGTCTTACCACGGCTGCCGGTTTTACCTCTTTTCTTGCCACTGTTGTCAGACCTGTCCGAGAGATGGGCGTATACGCCGCCGTTGGTGTTATCATGGCCTTTGTGCTGTCTTTTATTATCGTGCCGATTATTTTCTCCTTTGGGAAGGAAAAGAAAAAATCTGAAGCGGGCAAAAAAGTTCATGAGCGGTATGATCTCTTCGATAGAATACTTGATAAAGTATTTCAAATAAATACGAGATACCCCAAGGCTATTATAGGAATCTTTATCGGGTTAACGCTTCTTTCCGTCTACGGCTATTCCCGGATCGAGGTGGAGACCAATAGCATGAAAGGGCTCAGTACTGATCTTCCCCTGCGCCAGGCATACGACTATATTGATTCAAAGATGGGAGGATCAATGGCAATCGAGATAATGCTTGATACAGGCAGGAAAGACGGGGTTAAAGACATCATTTTTCTGAAAGGGCTCGAACAATTACAGTACCATATTGATAGCCACCCGTTGACCATGAAGACCACGAGCATTATTGATTTCTTAAAGAAGATGAACCGGGCAATGCATGAAAACCGTCCGGAATATTACGCACTGCCGGAAACCAGCGTCCAGGCCACAGAACAGCTTTTTCTCTATGAGACATCAGGGGGCAAGGAACTGGATAAGCAGGTGAGCTTCAACTATAACATCGCACGGCTCAATGTGCGCACCCAGAGTCTTGGAAGCAAAGAGGTGCGCAGCTTTATGGCTGATATTGATAAATTTGTTAAGGAGGATCTCAAATCCTCTATAAAGGTTGAGTACACAGGCATTATGACCTGGCTTAAGGCATTTGCAACCATGTCAACAAATGCCTTAAG
>JBQVLY010000141.1:0-3921 GCA_052361065.1 Methanosarcinaceae archaeon
AAAATCTGTTATGATGAATATAGGTTTTGATGTGCCTCGATTACATCGAGGCTGCTGGCGTACGAAGTACGCAGCATATCTAAGTTCGCCACTAAAAATTGCTTTATTGTTTCAGGATCTTTTTTATCAAACAGTTCATCTGCTACTGGTCTTTTGGTATTAGCATCCAATAGTGTAAGGCGGTATTTTTGAGTGCGTCCTTTCTTTGGAAACTGTTCATCGTAGTGGACTATCAAAACATTCTCTAAAGGGGGAATTTCGGTGTTTTCCATAGCACGATTAAATTCCCTGAAAATTGTACTTTTGGATTGTGGGAAAATAAGACGCATTAGCCTAGAAATCACATCATAGGCAACATGATTTAATCTAAGCATCTGATATAAATCTCCCAGCAAATCGGTAAATAAGATTTTGAGCTGCTCCCAAACACTTCGATCTTCTTCGAGATTTTCATTACATGGTTTACAGATATATTTACCGATTTTAATCCTGCCCATACCCTTTTTGGTATAACTGTTGAAGCCATTGTGCACCATTTTACGAGCACATATAGGGCATTGAGGTGGGTTTTTCTTGCGAAAAATATAGTTTTCAGTATATTCATATTCATTGCCAAATTCACCAAAAATCTTCTGGAGAATCGGGGTTTCGGAAAAATTACCAAAAGTAGTGTTTATTATCACCATAAATGTCACATATACTGTAACTACTTTTAGACTTATATAAATATGTATCCGCTGTGATATTATTGCTGTTTTTTTACGGCATAACAGAATTATGGGACTGTGCCGATCAAACGTAGCAAAGATTATATACAAATTAATTATTATATAATAATATATTACACAGAAGTATGTTACGCGGGGTCCAACTGAACTTACAAAAGAATGGTTGAACCCAAAAGACGCCTGAAAGTATTCTCAAATTTAACCTTATTGTTACTTGAAGTTTTGGTCATGCTTTCTGGGGGATAGAATATAATCTATAAGGAGGAAAACAACATAAAAGGAATTGGAATAGCAGCCACAGGGTTGCTTGCTGCGCTGCTCATAGCAACGATGATTGTACCAACGGTTGGTGCACAGCCAGTAAGTGAAGAAGTAGGCCCATTTAGTGGAGCAGAGATGCCAGAAGAATTGGCGAATAATGTACGTCAGGTTGACCCCTATACGTTTGTATGTGGGGGTCATGTATCTGATAAAAAAGCATTTGTTGCTGAATGGGAGCCTATGAAGAAATGGCAAGAGAATAAAGAGAGGGGTTTGACGCTCGAGATTATGAGGAAAGCGGAACCGACATCGCAACCAAAGATGTTCTTGGATCCTACATTGAAGGAGAAACGTATTTCCATGGTATAAGGCATTGGTCGGGAAACAAATTTACTGGAGACGGTCATACCAAAAGTTATTGGTGGGGCTCAAACCCCGTTTATGCCGATAGATTACAACTGAATTCCGAGATTGTCATAAGAGGGGTAACCGTGAGTCTCAATATCCCCATTGGAGCAGGATTCAGCATATCTGGGAATACAACTACATATTCGGGAACGTGGTATGATGAATGGTGGGTTGCACATTACTACGAAAATTTTGAGGCAACGGGCATCGCTTTGGTAGTCGAAGATCAAAACGATAGCGAAACATTTAGATTCGACAACGAGGATCATACGCTCCATACTCACGTAGACCTGGACTGAGGGGTTGTCAAGCATCGACATTCCCTTTTTTTATTTTTTATAATAATATATATACTTACAATTGGTGGATATAGGAAATGCTTGGAAAAGTATGTACTTTCGTTGTTATTATGATGGTCTTGGTTACAAGCGGATGCACTTTCAACAAGTTGCCTTACCATCATGAATCTCAACAAATAGACAACTTTAATGAATTATGGACTCTAAATACAATTGATAGAATACATGGCTCCCGTGGTGTTGATGGAGGTTACTCGGATTTCCCGCCAGAAAAGCCTACTTTGTACTCAACATATTATTTCCTAGAGTCATTTAAGCTTTTGGATGAAGACCCTAAACATAAAAAGGCTACGATAGGTTGGCTTTTATCAAAAGAGCAAGAGATATTCAAACAAACTAATGACACTACTATGAGAGATATCTATTTTCTGACTATGAGCTTAGAGTTTCTCGATGCTAAACCAATCAACAGATCCAGACTGATATCTAAAGTGATGGAATTACAAATGCCAGATGGGTCCTTCGCTGATAGAAACGGAGATAAGGGGACACTTCTTGATACGTTTAGAGCTGTTAATATATTAAGCAGTCTCGGTGCAGACATGAGTGATCTTCCCTTAACAAAAGAATGGCTAATTGGCAAATCGATGAAATCTGAGGAGAATAAGAACCTGATCAATTCTTTTAGCGATATGCATATGTCGATATCAGCATTAGAACTTTATGGGATTAACATCTCAACTTCGCAGGAATATGGAAACCGCGTAGACTTGGTAGATGGTCAGAAAAAAGATTTGGAGAAACAATTAGGTTCATTATCCGAAAATCAAGTAAATCTCTTCACCCTGAATTTATTCACAGGGTTATTGGTGATAACTGATGATATAACTCCAAAGATTAGGTCTGATGTTGGAACCTATCTAAAAGAAAATCAATTGGACGATGGCGGTTTTAATGCTTTCTTAGGAGAGTATGGGGAATCGCAGGGGACGTATTTAGCTATCAAAATTGCTTCGAATATTGGATTAAAACTAAATAACAACGTATGTGAATTTGTATGTAGTCATGAGTTGTCAAGCGGTGGCTTTCGGCCAGCTTACCGTCTAATATCTTCACTTGCGAATACATACACAGCAGTGTCATCGTTAAAATTGTTGGGTTTAGAACCTTTTGATAAGGAAAAACTAATCATATATATTGAAAATAAGTGGAAAAAAGATCCAAAAAGAGCAGATCATGTTTATTATTTACTAATGACGTATACATTAATCAACCAAACCCCCTCGTCTGAATTTCAAATCAAAACGTGGATTAAAACAGAATTTGAGGACTGTTCTATCAAACCAATAGAAGCAATAGATTTGCGAGAACTTTATTACCTTACAAAGGTGGCAAATATCCTGGATGTTGAGTTTAACGATGAAGAAACATTAGTTTCCAAACTCCATGGCATTCAGAATAATGATGGTGGTTTTGGTTTTGAAAATTCAGATACCTACACAACATTTTTAGTTGTGAATATTCTAAGCGGATTTGACGCTCATCCACTGGATAAAAAGGGTTGCATATCGTGGATAAAAGGAGGTCAAACTAATGATGGAGGATTCATATTCAGAAGAGGTGAAATTTCCAGCAACAATTCAGATATCTATTCCACATACCTGTCTGTTGTTTCATTAGAAAAAACGAGTGCAGAACCGGAAAATACTGAGGGGCTTTTAAAGTGGCTGAGAGACTGTCAAGATGAGACAGGTGGGTTTAGGTTCGCGCCTAAATATTCCAATCTAGATGCGTCACAAGAGTCGTTGGAAGTAATATTGGAATACACAGGTTGGGGACTTATAATTTTGGAAATATATAATCTGGAGAATTATAACTATAACCAGAAGAATGTCACGCAGGGTTCGAATGTTTCGCAAGAGCAAATCGAATCCCAAAGAACTCGCCCAAAGGCAAGTTAAGTGCGCCTTATACTTACCAAGGAGTCGTAATTAAATTAAGGTGTCAACTCAATTGTCACGCGGACCGATTGTATAGTTCCACTCTCCATGAAACTCGTCTTTCTTGTAGTATATAATTTATAACTTTTCACATCCACGTAGCAAATCATATAAACCTCTTCTCAACATTCATCTAGTTATTGTATCCCACGATCCCCCAATTCAAACCAACCATTACTGTTAAGCACATATTTTAGGACAATAACAACTGGAACACGTTTTGCC
>JBQVLY010000142.1:0-3910 GCA_052361065.1 Methanosarcinaceae archaeon
GATTATCTAAATCAATTGCCTTAGCAGGTTTTCGATTTCAAAAAGGAGTCAGTTACCCTCAGATTTGAAGTGGATACAGCAATTTTGTTTATGAGCGGTTGCATACAAATCTGCAATATTTAAAGCTGGATACGATTGAGAGTACTGTGGACAATTATCTTGAGATTGCTACAAAGGATGGGAAAACAGTTATGGAAGTACTCGATTATCTCATTGACCAGGAAAGGCTAACAAAGGAAAATACTGCACGGGAGAGGAAAATGAGGTTTGCAGGCTGTCCCAAAACGAATTTCCATTATACAAATTGACAAGATCTTGTCCAAATACGGCAATGACTAGTAAAAACAATATGTTTTTTGCCCACATGGGACAAAATGTGTATGATTTGCACACATGCTTTGACTTGTGGGACAGCCTGTTTGAATCAATTTCCCATCATTTATGCGCAAAATACGCAATAATCTCATGATCGACTGAATCGATCCTGCAAAATCCAAACCTTTCAAATTGTACTATATTGTCAAGTTCATTTGCGATCTGCTTCTCACCGATCCCCTTAAACTCGCCATGCGGTGCCAGTACTTTTACGGATATACCATCGACTGGTGCCCAGTGGATGATTCGGATGCGTTTTTCTCCTTTATTGACCGCTTCCATTGAATCGCCAGTGTGCTTCGCCTGAAGCGGAGCAAGGGACGTTATCTCAATGTTGTACAGGTCTTTCAATCGAATCTTGTCTCCGATTTCGAGTTTCCCTGCATCTTCGCTGCAAACATACATCTTAGTGTCCACCTCGATAGTGCGGTGTCCCCTGTCCTCCGTAGGATGAAGCGGCGGTGTTGCTGTTCGCGGTTTGGTGCCCTGGATCTCAATCTCCACCGGATCCCAGACAAAGAAATACCGGTTTGCAATCGGGTCGATCATTTTCCTGTTCTCTGCATACAGGGTATCGAGACTGATACTCACATCGGTCTCACCAACTCCCATTTCGATCATGAACTTGCATATGGCTTCCGGTTTGATCCCCCTTCGCCTTAGAGCACGCAGTGTTGGAAGACGTGGGTCATCCCAGCCTGAATATTCTCCATTTTCAATAGCATGGCGAAGCCCGCTTGTGCTGAACTTACCGAATTCGTGGATCTTTATGCGGCCCCAGTGCGTGGTCTTCGGATAATCCCAGCCAAAATATTTGTAAATGTAACCCTGTCGTTTTTCGCTGTCCATCAGGTCCTTGCCCCTGATGATATGTGTCATGCCGAGTTCGTGGTCTTCGATGGCACCCTCAAAATCAAGAAGCGGCCAGACTACGTATTTGTCACCAATCTCCGTACGTGGATGCGGCACCTTAATGATCCGAAAAGCACCAAAATCACGAATTGCCGGATCCTTGTGCTTGATATCGGTCTTTATGCGAAGTACTGCTACTTTTCCCTCATAATCGCCGGCGACCATCTTTTTCCAGTGTTTAAGATTATCCTCAACACTCTCGTTCCTGTGCGGACACATCTCCTTTGCATCCTTATATTTCTTGAATTCCCCGCCCTCACAGAAACAGACATATGCCTGTCCCATTCCGATCAGTTTTTCTGCATAATAATAATACATCTGCATTCTGTCGGATGCGAGTACCACCCTGTCAGGTGCGGCACCAAGCCATGTGCAGTCTTCGATGTACCAGTCATATGCCTCAAGCATGGGACGTTTGGTCTGCGGGTCGGTATCGTCAAAACGTATGATAAAGTTTCCATCATACCTTTTTACGTATTCCGAATTAACTACAATACCTCTGGCGCTGCCGATTGTCGGGGGTCCGTTTGGGTTTGGTGCAAAACGCATAACCACTTTTTCGCCTTCTGTGACATCAAGTGGCTTCAATCCTTTATCCGGCTCTTTTTTAACACTTAATTCCTTTATCAGTTCAGGCGCAATTGTTTCAAGTCGCTCTCGCCATGAATCTGCGTTCCCTTTTGCAACTTCGCCAAGTATCTCCCCAATCACGGGGGCAACCTCCTTTGCCATCGGGCGAAGATGGGAGCATTCCCCCATTACACGTCCCATAACTGCCCCGATCTGCGGAGGCTTGCCGTATTTCACGGCATTTTGCAATGCATATTTCTCGATCGTTTTTATATCATCGTCATTTAATGTCATAAGAATTCTCCAATATCGCAATATTCTCCAATATTTAATATGATGTTATCATTTGCATATCCAACACTTTATCAGAAGTTGACAGTCAGACTAATTTCCCAATATTACGTATGCATTCTGCTTTGTGGATTATGTCCTCCAGTCCAACTTCAAAATCGGAAATGATTTCTTTCACTTGCTCACCTGCGATTGCGCCATTTGCAGAGGGTTTGATCAAGTGCTCCTGCTCAAGTACGCGAAGTGAGTATCTCACTTTATGCGTAGGCATTTCTGTCTCTTCCGCGAGTTTCAAGATGCCGATAGGGCCGCTTTCCATGACTTTTTTCAGGACTATCAGATGTCTATGTGTAAGTTCAAGTTCCCTGTTGATCTGGTCAAATAGCATCTATAAAACCTCGTTTCCCAGAACCCCTATGCCTTCAATCTCGATCTCAACAATATCCCCGCGATGCAGTTCACCAACACCTACCGGCGTACCTGTTGCGATAATATCTCCGATTTCAAGTGTCATGATCCCTGATATGAACTCAATAAGAGCTGGTATGTCGAATATCAGGTTCGATGTATTTGAATCCTGCCGCAGTTCCCCGTTGATACGGCTTTTGATGGATGTATTTTCAGGGTCGAAATCCTCCGGTGAAGCAATGAATGGTCCTACGGGTGCAAACGTGTCAAAACTTTTGGCACGCGTCCATTGCCCGTCCTGCCGCTGAAAATCACGTGCAGTAACGTCATTGAAACATGTATAACCCGCAATAACATCATTTGCATGGTTGGCCTTGATATTACGGCATCTTTTTCCTATTACTACTGCAAGTTCTGCTTCGAAATCGACCTGTTTGCTTGTTTCCGGATAAATTATCTTGTCACCATGGCCAATCACTGCCGAAGGCGGTTTTATGAATATGATTGGCTCTTTTGGGATCACCATATTCAATTCTTTCGCATGGTCACGATAATTGAGCCCGACACATATTATTTTGGATGGGTCTGTCGGCGGTAGCACTTCGAGTTCGGATAGTTCAAATGTTTTACCCTCATATTTACCTCTGGCAGTGATGACGGTGGCGTTTACTTCGCCATAGAATATATTGTCAGAGTGCTTGAATCGCCCAATCATATTTCTCATATTTTGTTTTCATTGTAGATAAATAACTCCCATTTTAAGATACTTTTTATCCATGGCGTCAAGTTAGGCTTGCAACTTCGCAAATTTCCCTGTCAATTTTTAGCTTGAAAAGCTTACTCAGTGCCACAAAATTGTTCCACAATCCAATAAGAAAAGGATAATATGTATATGCGCTACAACCATGAATGAACAGAAAACATTCAGTCGATTTTGAGGTAGAAACAGGTGCGATCGCAGTTTGTCAATATTGACTTTTGAAATCCGCTCCCATCTTGGCCCAATGGTAAATTGAAAACAAAAAATGTATCACCACATGTACAAATAAGCGAATTATTGCCATCGACATCCGGTTTTAAGGATATCTGGATAGTTACCAATATCATATCAATTTAAATCAAAAATATCCTCATTCAGTAACTAATACCTTTTGCTACAACACCACATTGTACAAAATCATGTGAAGATGCCACTAACCTATCAACTCATATTTAAAAGCAATCACTGCCAGATCATCAGCAATTCACGTTTTGTCTCCAACCGAATTTTTTTGATATTACATATCGAGATTTCGCCTTGCATTAAGTGTGCATTATGTAAAATATATGCATAACACAAATCTTGAACTTGATA
>JBQVLY010000143.1:0-3892 GCA_052361065.1 Methanosarcinaceae archaeon
AAAAGATGATGATTTTTGACCTTGGTTCTTGATTTAAAGGATAAATTTAACTCCATTTATATGGGAATTTTATTTTTTGGACAAACTGCTAACGACATTATGCCGCTCAACAGATGTTGAAATCATCACATTTTAGTCACAAACAGCATATTCGGTAAATAGGGAATATGCATGGGAATTTTCAGGCTGTGCATTGAGATTTTATCGAAACCATCTGTACAAATACGTTTTGTGTATTATATATATGATAATATTCCTCACTTTTTTTCAACAAAACGCCTGTACATCCGTGCCTGAAATCCATAATACTTAGCGAACCCTTCGGCATCTTTTTGGTCAACGGATGCACTATCAAATGATACAAGTTCCTCAGAATACAGGGCATATGGTGATGTGCGCGCAAGTATGCTCATGCTGCCTTTGTACAATTTAATAGTCACTGTACCGGTTACACGCTCTTGTGTTTTGTCAATGAACACATTGAGGTCAGCATATAGAGGCTCGTCCACAAGCCCATAATATGCAAGTTCTGACCACTGCGCATCAACCATTGCCTTAAACTTAAGTTCGGCGCGGGTGAGTACAAGTTTTTCCAGGTCCCTGTGAGCAGCCAGTAGAACTGTTGCTGCAGGATGCTCATAATTTTCGCGCGCCTTTAATCCAAGCACGCGATCTTCAATCATATCCGTACGCCCGACCCCGTGAGAACCTACGATCGTATTTAATTTTTCGATCAACTCGACCCCATCAAGTTTTTTGCCATCAATTGACACCGGGACCCCATTTTCAAACCCGAGCACCAATGTCTGTGCATCTGGTGCACTCTCTGGTGATACTGTCCATTCATATATCTCTTCAGGAGGAATATACCCGGGATCTTCCAGTTTACCGCCTTCAATACTCCGGCTCCAGATGTTCTCATCCACACTCCATGGTTTGTCAATTGTCACAGAAACCGGTATATCATGATCCCTGGCATATTCGATCTCCCACTCGCGAGTCAAATTCATATCCCGCATGGGTGCGAAAACATCCATATCCGTAAGTCTGAACACTGCCTCAAAACGAAGTTGATCATTGCCTTTTCCAGTACAGCCATGTGCAAGTGCACTTGCACCTTCTTTTTCTGCGATCTCTACAACTTTTTTGGCAATCAACGGACGCGCAATGGATGTACCCAGCACATATCCTTCATAATCCCCGTTTGCCTTTATAAGCGGGAAAATATAATCCTTCACAAATTCATCCCGAACATCAAGAGTATAGTGCATATCACTGATTTTCCTTGCCTTCTCTTCTGCTTTAGCAACATCCTCACGTGGTTGTCCCACATCTACCACAACTGTAATAACTTCATCACAGTCGTATTCCTCCTTAAGGATTGGAATGCATATGGATGTGTCCAATCCACCTGAATAAGCCAACACTACTTTTTTTGACATGACATCATTTCCTTAAATATTGCAATTATATTACATTATCAGTATGTATCGAAAATATCCTCGCTACGTCCGGATTTACTTGGAATAATAATCCAACTGGATATATACTACGAGAAAAATCTCCATCCGGTCGATTTAACTCGAACTACATAATCCTACAGATCATATACTACAAGAAAATGCTCCCTGCAGTCGGATTTACCTGGAGTACAAAAAGTTATACTTTATGTACTACAATAAATTCATTAATCTTTCTATTTAAGACTTCACTCAATACTTTACCATCAACTTTACCTCGAAACTCGCCCATGACAACACCCATCAAAGGCCCAACTGCAGCCATGCCTTTTTCCCTGACAAAGTCCTGCCGGTCTTTGATAACACCCTCTATGAACTCCTCGATCCGTGCAGTATCGATCCCACCAAGTCCCAGGCTGGAAACAGCATCTTCTGCATTCATAGACGGATCGTCTGCAAATGTTCGCAATAACTTACCAATTCCTTCTTTTGCCACACTACCACAGGAAACCAGATCGAATGTATGGATGAAATGTTTACGCATTATATACTCAACTGGCACACCATCGCGTTTTAGTTCAGGAACTGTGCCGGTCAATGTACGAACTATCAGGGTAGCACTTATATTCGGATCATCTGCATAGCGTGCGACAAGTTCCTCAAATAATTTCAGGTCTTTTGAATAGACTATCTTATTTGCGAATTCATTGTTTAAACCAAACTCCGTTGTAAACCGCTTTGCCCGTTTTGTCAAAAGTTCTGGCAACTCGATAGATCCAAAGTACTCAGCAGACATTTCAACCTGAGGTACATCTGTTTCAGGATACATTCTTGCAGCACCGGGAAGCGGGCGCATATATGCAGTGTTACCATCAGGAAGTGCGCGGCGCGTTTCCTCAGGCACAATTTCAAGTGATTCCTTTGCACGTATAATGACAGCCTCCATCGCACTACGCGCACGTTCTTCCCTGTCAGCAACCATAACAACCGCATCGCCATCCTGCGCACCGACTGCATTACGGAGAGAGTCAACTTCCTCTTTAGTTATTCCGTAATCCGGCAGTTCATCAGTATGGAATATGCCGCCAACACCTGATGTTTTTGCACGATCTGAAAATTCTGTTCCAAGCCGACGTCCAGACTGAATTTCTCTGCCAACAAGTCCTTCAAATCCGGAAAGAAGCACTGCAAACACCTTGCCATTCTTGAGTGCTTTTTTAATGACTTTTGATTGTGTGTTCCCAAAAACATTTGTGACATCGAATATCTCATCGCATACTGATGCATCCGCTTTAACAAGTTCATCCCGGATCTTAAGGAGATTTGCCTGCCGCTCAACCTCGTTTTCAACAATGGTCATAATCAGGTCAAGAGCTTGTACACCTTTAACTTCAACACGGGCACCTTTTGCTATGGAAATATTTACATCCTGCCTGATGGTACCCAGCCCACGTTTAACCTTTCCTGTTGAACGCAAAAGCATCCCTATATGCTTTGCAGTCTCTTTTGCATGTGCAGGAGAAACAATATCCGGTGCAGTCCCGATCTCAACAAGCGGGATTCCAAGCCGGTCAAGTGAATAAAATATTGAATCCCCGATTTCCTCGATCTTCTGGGCAGCCTCTTCTTCAAGACACAGGACATCCACACCAACAGTACCTTTTGATGTCTCAAGATAGCCGCCATTGGCAATGAATGCAGTTCTTTGGAATCCGGATGTGTTGGACCCGTCAACCACGATCTTTCGCATCATATGAATTTGGTCAACAGGATGCATGTTCAATAGTTTTGCTATTGAGAGTGCAATATTAAGGGCTTCCTTGTTCAACTCGCGCGGCGGTTCATCATCATTTTCAACAAGGCAGGTTGTATCATATGCCTTATAAACATATTTGCGTTTTACTTTTGTCTGCTCCAGTGCCGCACGGTCTGTCTCACCCATTTCGCTTGCTGTCGGGCGCAGGTACCTGAAGAATTCAAAGTTCGACTCATCAGTATTGCGTATCTTTGTTGGACATCTGCAGAACATCTTCTCTTTTGAATCCAATTGCTGGTGAATTTCAAGTCCGCATTTCAGCCCAAGTTCAGCGTAGTCGAATTTTTTACTCATGGTAGATCACACATAATTTAATTATATTTTATATTAGCACTTATTGAATGGTCAATTTAACAGACTGCCTGCGCATGTATAAAGTTATTGATTTTAAGAATTTATGTGTTTCAATTTTTTCATTCTGGTTTGCAGCCCATTAACGCATTAAGCGTCTGTAAGTCTCTCGCTTTTTTAGCGTCGTTGAGCATCTTAAATTAATAAGTTTGCCTCCGTTCATACAATGAAACACCGTTGGCAAGTCTGTCGAGTAGCCGGGAGTCGTTACCGACCCCAAGCCCTCTAAGAACGGAGCGTGCGACTTTCGCCGCACTCCGCTCAA
>JBQVLY010000144.1:0-3888 GCA_052361065.1 Methanosarcinaceae archaeon
TCCTTCATCACCTCTATCTTTGATCTTCCAAAATCCGGAACCCGGGCGCCGAACTGCCGATTAATGTTAACAGGTTCATAAGTATCAAGATCAGCAATGTGAAATTTACCCACACCGCTTCGCGTCATGGTAATAAGATGAACACCGCCTACACCTCCCATGCCTGGGATTGCCACTTTAGCATCGGCAAGCTTGTCTTGTTCTGTCTGTGTCAGAATGCCGATATTACGCGAGAAAGCTTCGGCCATGTATTCTTCCCTGGTGTTCAGTCCAAATTCTTTCAATTTATTTAAAAGAGAGGTTTTGTCCATTTTAAATTCCAATAATTTTTTGACAGGATATACAAGATGATCAGGATCATTGTTCAGCAGTAATTCAAATTATGGCATTTTTTCTTTTACAATTATGCGTTACATTCCCGTAGCCCCCTTCAAAGTGGGCTATGGGAATGTAATTTTTCAAAATTAGAATTGCTGATTGTTCAGAGTAAAATAATCTACATTAGGAATGTGTTTTTACAAAAATTTGAGTTACAATATTGAATATTTTTTCATCTCAAATCTGTTTAATAATGTTAAAATAATCTTCCCTTGACATACCAACGGTTCGCATATTGATTCTAATAATATCAATATCAATTTCGTCATATTCAGGTATAACAACAGCTCTTTTGGCATTTGGACAGGTCAATATATGGTGAGACCCTTTTTTACGTTTGTATTTGCATCCATAAGCCTGGAAAATTTTCAGTTGGGTTTTCCAATCTGTTGGGGTTAGCTTGGGCATTATGCAACCTCTAATGCATGTTTCTCAAAACTAATCATTTCTGTTGAGGGGATATAAACCTTATCTTTCTTTTTATACCCGCATTCATCTAAATATTCATCCAATGTCTCCATTTCATGCATCTCTTCAAATTGAATTTGAATAACTTCTAAAAGATTTTTTTTTGCTTCATCATGCGTCTTACCTTGAGAAGCAAAATCAAATTCAGGACATTTTGCGACAAACCATTTTCCTTTACGCCAAACTTCGATGGTTATTTTTAGTGCCATATCATTCCTCCTTTTTTTATCGTGTTTTTTCACCACGAAGAGAGCGAAGAACACAAAAAATTATATGTGCTTTTGTGGTCGAAAAGTCGCACGGACTATGAGCAATCAGCTATGAGCCAGCCTATCAAATGTGATATTTAATACTCAAAAAAATCTGGTCGTCTTTATCATGCAGTCCCAATAGCGTATCACTATCACCACCAAATATATTGACCCCAAGAGTCATATCAAGGTCTGTAAAGTATGTGCAGATTATTTTAGGATTGAGGTAATAGCTCTTGTCGCTCAGGCCGTAATTGTAACGGAGCAATGCTTTGAAATGGCCCCTCCGGAATTCCTTGCTGACTTCACCGCTTACCGCGGTGTTTGATTTTCGAAAGAACAAGATGTCCTCCTGATACGCATATATCCTCTGCTCTGAAAACTGCAAGTTAATATACCACCCGTCAGAGCTCAAATAATCCGCACCAATGACGTAATGTAAAACAGGTTTTGTCAGTGATGTAAAGTTCTCAGTCAGGAAAGACTGCTGATCAAAATAGGCCGCCTCTCCACGCAGACCTATCTCTCTGACAGTTGTTTCAAATTCAAAACCAAAAATATTTGACCGTTTGTATGTAACCTGAACATCGCCTCCATCTATAGGAAAACTTTTAAAATAAGGAAGGTCTTCCCATGCATAAAGGTAACTGCCCCCCAAATCCCAGCCGGCAACGCTTTTTGTCACACGGATTCCACCCTCACCGTTTTTAAAATTGCGGGCAGGTTCTTCTTCATGAACACCTATCCGATTCATGTGTTGGAATATAGCCCAATCTGTTCCAAAGTAATCAATACGAGAAGGTTCAAAAAATGGTACATACACCCCTTCAAGGGTCAAGAAATCAGAAAAAAGTCTGCCTCTAACCATCCAGTTTGGAATTTTTCGATCTTCAAAATCAGGGATAATAAATTCACGTAAATCCTGTGGGTTAAGATTGTCCACCGGACTAATCTGATCGGTCTTGCCCCACCGGACGATTTGCCTGCCCACACTGATATCTACCGGACCGTTTAACCATGAAAGATATCGTCTAATACCGTATTGGATTGGGGTTGATCTAAACTTTGGCCTTACGCGTTTGTTCGACCAGTAAAAATAACCTTCAAAGAGCCTGATGTCGCAATCCTCTGACGAACGGTTATGCCCAAACCAAAGATAGTCCAGCTCTACGGATGCCAGCGAATGAAAATTGCTGCCGGAATCATGAGAGAGACGGGTTGTTTCCTGAACCGAATTCCACTTTCCCTCCAGCCGCATCGTATTGCGCACCATCCGGGTGTGCTCACCGGCCTTGTCATCTTCCATGTCCAGGGCTCCGGTTGCCTGGATAAATCCTCCAAAATCGAATAGCCTCTGTTCGGCAATCCGCCCTTCAGGTTCCGTCTCCTCTAAAAGCATATCAAAATCGAAGTCAAGGGGTTCACCGGCAAGATCAGCCTTTTCCCCGCCAGATTGATCTGATAAAACGTTCTTATCATCCGAATCATGTATATCATACCTTACATCTGTTATATCATAGTATGATATTATTTTTCTCTGCCTCAATTCCTCGGCCATTTCTTTTGCTTTGTTTCCGGAACCAAACCTGCCTATATAAACCCTGTACCACATTGCTTTGCCCTTTACATGTTCATACCTGTAAAAAGCCTCAAAACCAGATTTTTCAAGGATAAATACCTTTTCGACAGCATTTTCCCGGATTTTATACGAACTAACATGAATTGTATATAAGGTATCTTGGGCGTACACCGGGCAGGGGGACAGAATCAATGTGGTCAGAAAAACATCTGCGTCAATTTTTGGCATAAAAAAAATAGAAAGGAAAAAGTGGAAACAAAGTAATAATCGGCCGCAAAAGTACGAAGCTCTGAAAACTATTTTCAATCGACAATCGACAATCCTTGAATTCATTAATTCACCGATCCCATCCACAGATTACGCTGGTTCTCGCAGATTATTATAAACCAATTCCGTGTAATCTGCGGACACTAAAACCCTGAATTTTGTTTCACCACACTTCCAGATTTCTCAGCGTAAAGGTATCGTCCGGCAGATTCGAGTTGTACTTTATATCTTTGACCTTGATGAGCGTTTGATGTTCTCTATCCAGATCAATCATAACAACTTCGATTTCCGTCCAGATTTCTTGAATCTTTTCCAGTTTCGCAACGTGATACTGCTTGATCAGTTTTTCTTTCTTGCTGTAGTATTCCACAAATAGAGGAACGTATATCTCTTTGGCAACCCAGCTCTTTATCAGTGAATACTGCGATTGGGCTTTTGCCTTGGGCCTGCTCTCAAGTATCCGGCAATCTCTCCCCTGTTTCTTTTCTTCACCGGATATCATGTGAGTATAATCCGCTACCCTCCTGCGCTCTATATCTTCGTATGTAAAATCTGTATTTACAAAACGGTGGTCTTTTTGAGAAGAGACAATTCTTCGTGTCCGGCGTAAGGCAGGCAGGTATAAAAATTGCTCAGTTGCTTCATCCTCTCTTTCAAAAGAGAGAAAGCCAGTCCCTTCTATATCAGCAGGTGAGGTAAATCGTATAAGTTGCTTGGAAAGCTTACCGTCATCTTTTCGGTACGCAATAAAGTGGCGTATCCGTTTTTTCCCGCGCCGGCTGATCAATCCCATAACCGAATGAGCATAAGAATCATCACCAATATTACGATCATAAACAAGCTGTGCCAGCTTTTCGCCGGTCAGTTCAACATTTGTTTGACCGGTCCGGCCTTGTTCACCTTTTGCCTGAGAAGGAATGAGAGAAGGCAACACAATCCCTCCCC
>JBQVLY010000145.1:0-3876 GCA_052361065.1 Methanosarcinaceae archaeon
TCAAGGCGGTGTAGAACAGATTTTAAAAATGGCACGGTCTACCGATAGCGATTTTATTTCATAGTGACGAAGATGGGCTATAAGATAATTCACTTTATCCATTTTATGCAAAAACACGAAAATTTCATTGGTGATGGCAGGGTGCGCCGCCTACGGCGTATTGATCCGGCATCAAAACTACCTAATCACCTACAAATCATGTATTCTGCATAACATCAGAAATTGAATTCGAAAATAGAATCCCGCATGCTTCCTAAGCGAAACAAATATCTAGCAACTTCTACAATGACACTTGATGAACTTCACACTATGTCCGAAATGCGGAAAAGAGACTGAAAATCTCTATGATAACGTCTGCAAAGACTGCTTTTTTGAAAATATCCGACTTGCAGAACTACCTCTCGTGCTTCATGCAAAAACATGCACAAGATGCGGTGCACGTTTTAATCGGGGTAAGTGGTTAAACGCTGGCAATGCAGAAGACATTGTAATACAAGATGTAGAAGATGCCTTATCCGTTCATATACTTGCGGAAAACATAAACATATATGTCGAACCGCGTAAACTCACACCATACATGTACCGCGTGCGTGTGGAAATTGATGCAACTGTCAAGGGTGAACCTGTGCATCAGGAACTCAATACCGAAGTTCGGATCGTTCGCGAAGCATGTGATATGTGCAGCCGGATATCTGGTGGATACTTTGAAGGGATCGTGCAAATACGTGCAACAAACAGGGTGCCAAATGATGATGAAAAAAAGAGATGTATCGACATCGCGAACAATGTTGTGCGCAAGATGCAGGAAAAAAGCGACAGACTTGCATTCATAACAGATTCACTTGACCTTAAAGACGGAGTTGATCTGTACATAGGATCAAACAATTCCGGCAGGCACATCTGCCGTGCGATAATCATGGAAATGGGTGGAAGCTTTTCCGAGTCCCCAACCCTGTTCGGACAAAAAGATGGCAAAAACATCTATCGAATCACATTTTCAATGCGTTTGCCTGAATTTATGAAAGATGATATTATCCATCTCAAGGACAAGATCATTATGATTAAAAGTTCAGGCAAACGAATAATCGGTATTGACCTTTCAACCGGTTCCAGATTCACTGCAACAGCAAACGAAATAAAGGGTGCCACTCGTATTACCAGCAAGGGCGATGCAGTCATGACAGTCCTAGTAGCGCTTGAAGATGATGCTATAATGGTGCTTGATCCTGACACATATAAAACGGTCACGATCAAAAAACCCGTCGCATTCACAGCACAAGCCGGCAGCGAGATACCGGTCATCAAAACAGATTACGGTCTGTTCGCCTTACCCGGTGAACACGCATGAAAAACAATTGTGCAGGAAAATGAAATACATGAAAGACGTTTTAATTATCGGATACAGCACACGAAATATCGTTTGTTCTGCCAGGCGTGCCGGATATAATGTTTACTCTATTGATGCATTCACTGATTTAGACCTTGTAGAATGTTCCTCCGGGTCAAGAGCGTTTGATCTTGATAAAAATGTAGATATTAAGACCATCAGCCGCGAGAAAATAACTGAACTTATGGATAGCCTGGGAGTGGATTTTGATGCCATTGTTCTTGGTTCCGGTTTTGAAATGATGGATCTGACCAGTCTTTCATACCCCATATTAAATAATTCCACGCGTATCATGCAGGAAGTTTCCGACAAGGAAAAATTTGCAAAAAAACTCGTTTCAATGAATATGCCGCACCCACATACTTATGATCTGAGTGATATTGGGCATATCAGGTACCCGCTCATGGTAAAACCAAAATGTGCAGGCGGTGGGAGATTTAACAAGGTGGCTTTTGATGTGGGTGAACTGAATTCATATCTTGATGGGATATCAAATATGGGAATGGATATCAGTGCGGATGATATGCTAATCCAGGAATTTGTATCAGGTGTGCCTGTTAGTGTCTCGGTGATATCAAAAAAGGGAAGTGCAGTTGCAGTTGCTGTTAATGAGCAGATGATCGGAATATCATGGCTCACCGGACTACCTTTTGCATACTGTGGTAATATCACACCGTATGAGACGCCTTATGCTGAAAAGATGTGCGACATGGCAGAAGATCTGATTTTAAAACTTGGCCTGGTCGGTTCGAACGGCGTTGATTTTATACTCACGGATACCGGTCCTGTTGTGATAGAGGTCAATGCAAGGTTTCAGGGTAGTATGGATACTATTGAACTTGCAACCGGTATTAATTTGTTTGATGCACACGTAAAGGCATTTACAGGTGATCTTTTACCTGAATTGCAAACGAGACCTGAGACAAAGCAGTATGCAGCACGGGCAATTGTGTATGCCAAAAAACGTTTGTTGATAGATGAGATGACAATCGATGAGTTACGAAACGAACCTGTTACTGACATTCCAAATTCCGGTTATCTGGCGGATGTAAATGAACCTGTGACGTCGATCCTGCATACAGAAACGACACGATATGGCGTTATGGTAAATATCAAAAAAAGTGTGTGTGCTGTTTATAAAATTATTAATGAAAGCGCAGTTTGATAACAAATAAGTAACCATAAATTAATATTACAATACATTACATTATGTGACTTACGAGGTGAATATTCTTGATTGATTTAAATGATCAAGTTGTACGGGGATACCTTACACGACTTGTAGACAATGATGGATTGATTATGATCGAGCGGATGCCTGAAGGCGAGGTGACGGATGAACAAATAGCAGAAGCAAGTGAAGTTCTGTTAAATGTTGTAAGGCGGACCCTATTCACATTGTCTGAGAACAAACTTGCAACATGTAAACGGGAACGTGATTCCAGCAGTGGCTGGCTTACGTATCTGTGGCAACTGGATATGACAGATATTGAGCCGCAACTGGCGAAAGAGAAAAAAAAGTTGACCCGTAATCTTAAATTACGTCTTGATTTTGAAGAGGATAACGTGTTTTATGTCTGTCCTGACAGATGTGTCAGGATGTTTTTCAAAGATGCGGCAGAAAGCGAATTCCTTTGTCAGATATGTGGAGAGGATCTGACATTTCAGGATAACACGGATTTTACAAAGGCTTTGAAAAAGCGTATTGAGGCTATAAGTACAAAATAGGCAACAGGCATATGCCTCATAATCGATTCACATGATTTCATTCGATAATGCCGTAAATATCTTATATGATTGTGGCTGTGCCCAAAATGTAATTGATCACTGCCTTGCAGTGTCTTTTTTGTCTATCAAGACAGCACAGGAGTTATTAGAATCAGGAAAAAATGTTGACATTGAATTAGTGGGGGTTGCAAGTGTACTGCATGATCTTGGACGTGCTCGTACACATGCGATTGACCATGCGGTTGTGGGTGCAAAAATGGCGGAAGAACTTGGTCTTGATGCACGTATTGTCCGAATTATAAAATGTCACATTGGTGGAGGACTCTCAAAGGTTGAGGCAAAATAATCGGGACTTCCTGATGACAATTATATTCCATTTACCATCGAGGAAAAGATCGTTGCGCACTGTGATAATCTTATGCGGGGGACAAAACAAATAAGCGTGGATGAATATATTTCAAGAATGCAATCCTGTTGCGTGAGTAAGAAAAGTATTGATCGAATCAGGACTCTTGCGAATGAAATTGGTGTGCTGCAAAAAACGTATTGAACGCTAACTTGATAATGGGTAAATACTTATGGCAGTTTGATTGATTTAGGTGGCGTTTTTGGGCCCTGGGACAAAATTACTCAATCTGCAATCCATTGCTTTGCAATCGTCCTTTTTTATAGCATATAATTTATAACTTTTCACATCCACGTAGCAAATCATATAAACCTCTTCTCAACATTCATCTAGTTATTGTATCTCACGACCCCCC
>JBQVLY010000146.1:0-3838 GCA_052361065.1 Methanosarcinaceae archaeon
AAGGCGGTGTAGAACAGATTTTAAAAATGGCACGGTCTACCGATAGCGATTTTATTTCATAGTGACGAAGATGGGTTCTAAATCCATGAATCGTTATCTCGTTTATGGCAAAGCGGGATTGGACATGTAATAGATAATAGGTCGAATAACGCTTTTAAATATTACTATGAGATCTGCTGTGGAAAGATATTTAAGTATCAAGTTGAATCACTTATTAAGCATTTTAAACATTGCTCATGTCCAAAAATGAGGATATTGGATTAAAGGAAAACGATCAATTAATATGTGGCTGAAATTCGAAAACATTCCATAAATTGTAAGGCATATCATGGAGATAAAAAAAGGAACCGTTGATAGGATAGTTGTGATCATACCCGGACTTGTTTTGAACGTTGATGTTAGCCGGGTTGTAGATATGGGTTTTTTGACTTGTATCAGTGCAGTTGTTGACTACTATGCTGGTTACGGGAATGAACGGAAATTTCAAATTTCAAATTTTTGCAGGAATTAACATATATTCATAATAAAGGATAAGCAGGACAAACAGGGATTATATATGAGAGATGTACTAAAAGAGATATCCGGTATTCTTGAAGAATTTGAAATGTTTGACGATATGCTTGGGATGGCAATCTCCATGGAAGAGCAGGGAAGAGAGTTCTATATTGAAAAAGCATCAAAAACAAAAAGCGCAGAAGCGGTTGAATTGTATAATTACCTGGCAGTAGAAGAGGCAAATCATGCTGGTTACCTGAAAAAATATCTTAAGAATACGGATAAGGGAAAATATCCGGAGAATCTGATATCCGACATCAAATCCAAAACGCCGGATTTCAGACCTTCGTTTTCCATGGAGTTTACGGGTGACTGTATGGGTGAGGTTGGTGTGCTTCTAGCAGCGCTTCGTCTTGAACGAAAAAGTGAATATTTCTATACCGAACTTTCAAAACGTGCCGACAACAAAATCCAACGTGATTTTTTTGATGAACTCGCATCTTTTGAGAGAGGCCATTATGAACTGATAGATGATTTCCTTGAAGATTCTACGCAATTCAGGATGCAGACATAGATTTTATTAAATTTATTGGGAGGTATGGGTAGTGACAAAAAAAGATAGTCCGGTAAGATTGGCTAAAGGCGTGTACTGGGTAGGTGTTATTGACTGGAACATCCGTGATTTTCATGGTTATGTGATTCCAAAGGGAACCACTTACAATGCATACCTGATTGTTGATGAGAAAATAGCACTTGTGGATACTGTAAAATCGCATTTTGCAGGAGAGATGATCAAGCAGATCCAAAAAATAATCGACCCTTCAAGAATCGATTATGTGATATCGAACCATGTGGAAATGGATCATTCAGGCTCTTTGCCTGCGATTATGGAATTAATCCCTGATGCTAAGATCATTGCCACAAAGCGCGGCAGGGATGGGTTGTGTAATCACTACCATGGTGCCGGATGTCAGAACTGGAATTTTGATATTGTTGAAACAGGCAGTGAGTTAAACCTTGGCACCAGAACATTAATGTTCATTGAAACTACAATGCTGCACTGGCCTGATAGTATGCATACATTCATCAAAGAGGATAATATACTTCTTTCAAATGATGCTTTTGGACAGCACATAGCATCTTCCCATCGGTTTAATGATGAGGTTGGTGATGTTATGGAAGATGCTGCTGAATATTATGCCAATATCCTGATGCCGTTCGGCTCACAGGTACTCAAGTATCTGGATACGGTGGGGGAGCTTGGTATTAGGATCGATATGATCGCGCCATGCCATGGTATGATATGGCGAAAAGACCCGGATAAGGTAATTACTGCTTATGAGCGGTGGGCAAATGCTAAGACTGTATCAAAGGTGCTAATAATCTATGACACAATGTGGAATAGCACTGAACGGATGGCAAAAGAAATGGTAAATGGTATAATTGCTACTGGTGTGGATGTAAAACTTTTAAGCCTGCAGAAGAACGACTGGAGTATGATTATAAAAGAGGTGCTGGAAGCACCGGTGATCGCTGTTGGCTCACCTACGCTCAATAATGGTATTTATCCTTCGGTTGCCGGATTTTTAACATATCTAAAGGGATTGCGACCAAAAAACAAAAAAGCGGTTGCGTTCGGTTCATTTGGCTGGGGCGGCGGGGCTGTAAAAGCAGTTGAAAAAGAACTGGCTGCTGCGGGCTTTGAAGTTATGGAACCGGGATTGCAGGTAAAGTTTATACCTGATGAGAATGCTTTGGGATCGTGCCGCGAGATGGGGGGCAGACTTGCAAAGATGGCAGAATTAACAAAGGGAAAATGATTCTTATATTAAATAACCAATACACAATAAAGGAGAGATATATGTGGAATTTTCAAAAGACATTGAATCAGAAATATATGAATCGGCAAAGATAAATGCAAAGGAAAGTGGATTCAAATTGAATCCGGATTATGATATTGTTGTAACCGCGATTAAGGCTATCTCGAACAACAAACGTGAAAAGGGTGAACCATACTGTGGATGTAGAGCTACGATTAATGACAAGGAAAAGGATAAAGCACTAATATGCCCATGTTCACACCGCGACAAGGATATCGAAAAGCGGGGAGCTTGTCTGTGTGCATTGTATGTCGCGTGAATGGATAATCCATATTTAATAGTATAATATATAGAATTGTGTGCATGAAGTTAATGCGAATTAATTGAGCATTATCTTCTTGTATATAATTTATCGAATTATATCGTGCGAGTTGATTCGAGCATAGCGAGGATTTTCACGTTGTATCTCATCTTTAACAACACGCACATTTCTCAAATCGTAATCTGACGCTCTGATTTTCCAACTTTTTACATATTTTCCGACGGAGTTTCGCCTGTCAAGCAAAATCAACTCCTCTAATGATTGTGTTTTCACTATGGAATGTTTTTTGGATTTGAGATATGTAGGTATACTTTTTATTATACAAAATAGATATCAATCAAAGTAGAAAACTATATATATTTATATACCAACTAATAGAGAATGAGTTGGAATCTCCACACAGACAAAAGAAAAACTAAGAGTTACGTATCGCTCAAGAAAAATCAAAGAGTTGGAAAAACTGTACGATCAACGTACATTTACCTCGGATCACTTGAACAAGCTGTGAAAATTATGAGTGATCTACAAATCAAATCACTCATTGACGAAAAAGAAGTCAGCTATAGTGGTGAAGTCATTCTGGAAAAAATCGCAAACTCAGTCAACATGAGTAAAGTATTCGAAAAATATACTGCAGATGAACGAGTTGCGGAAGTGCTAAAAAACATAGTCATCCTCAGAACTCTCTTTGCAGAGAGTAAGCGTAAACTGATCAATGTACGACTGGAGCACTCCATTCTTAAAGATTCCACCGATCTAAAATACTTGGGAGAAGTATATCGTTTTATGGATAAAATATATGATGGCATAGGGGACCTTGTCTACGATATAACAAAAAATGCCGTGAAAAATTACTCCCTTGACCTAGAATATCTAATAATTGACGCAACTCGAATAAAAATCTGGAAAGATAAAGAAACCGGACTAGTCCGTATTGGATACAGTAGTAAAAATGAGAGAAAGAACTTGCCTCAGGCAAATCTTATTCTTGGAGTAAACCGACAGCAAGTGCCTCTTTTTGCGAATATTTATTCGGGCAACACTTCAGATGTTACGATGTTTCATGATTTTATACGTCGCATCAATACCAGATATAAAGAATTATCCAAACATATCAAAGAGAAATTTACTATACTCCCATTTGACCCATAGGTCTCCACACTTGCCGTAATTCATCACATTCATTAATCTTCCTCCTCAT
>JBQVLY010000147.1:0-3828 GCA_052361065.1 Methanosarcinaceae archaeon
GCCACCATTCCGCCAAAATACCCCGAACGCTTTGTATTTCCATTTGAAAACATTGTTGCATTATTTTGGAATCGATACACTAGTTATATATTTCATATATGTAAACTACAATATTTCACAAAGAGAATTTCTGCATAAAGAGTTAATCATTTTAATATTTTAAAAGTGTCTTCAACAAATCGCTATCCCGAAGAATTCCCATTAACCTATGGTTCGAATTAACGACAGGCATCTGATCTATCTTATTGCGCTTCATCTTGCGTGCACAATCACTAACTCCTGAAATTGATGCAGCGGTGATTGGATTCTTAATCATAACATCCTTTGCAATTACATTTGGAACTTTTATCCTTGAAACACTATAGTAAATGCTCATCGTATCTCTCATGGATTCCCATGTCCATGCATCATCATCAGTACCTGCGGACATATCAGACATCTCCACCGTATCCTCAATGATACTTGAACTGATGATATCCCGGTCAGATATGATTCCCACAAGTTCCAGATTAGAATCAAGGACCGGAGAAGCTTTGACATGTGCAAGTTCCATAACCCTTGCCACAACAGGAAGGGGTGTTTCATACCAGACAGGTACAACACCATTGTTCAGGTATTGTCCTATAGGCTCTGTGATATTCAAGTCAGCCATTGACCCAATTATGTCAGAAATCGTTACAAGTCCTACAAGATTATCACCATCTATCACAGGCAACCTTCGTATCTTGTTATCAATGAGTAAACCTGCCGCATCAGTAATATCTGCATCAGGTGCAATTGTAATCGGATTCCGTGCCATGAGCAATGCAAGTTGCTCTTCTTCAGGTTTTCTAAGTAAATTGGTGCGGGTTACAAGACCAACAACCTTGTTATCTTTTAACACCGGAACACCGGAAATGTGCTTATCTTTTAATATCTTGAGAACTTCATCTCTTGAACCGGGGAGGGTTGCACATGCGACATCCCTGACCATGATCTGTTCAATAATTGTGTTTTTAGGCATGTTTTTTTAACCTCGCAGATCAAAGATTATTTTTCATTTGGATTTCCACGGACCACTAATACAGGTATTCTTGAATTGCGTGTGACTTTCTCTGCAACACTGCCAAGCAAGAAGCGATCCAGTCCGCTTTTACCAAGCGTGCCCAATACAATTATATCAATGTCATTATCCTGTGAAAATTCGATAATCTCCTGACTTGGATGACCTTCAAGTAGTGATGACTCTATTTCAACACCTGATACTTTTGCATCATCAATTATATGTTGCATGGCCTCTTTGCCTTCTTTTTGCAGAAGTTCATACATAACTTCCCATCCTGAATCCATCGGAATAGAAGCAAATGTCGCTGTATCCACTACATAAACAACATATGCTTTTGCACCGCTCAGTTTTGCAAGTTCAATGCCGTATGAAATTGCCTTTTTGTTTGGTTCTGACCCATCAGTTGCAATCAAAATTTTCCTGTATAATTCACTGCTCATATTTCTATCTCCGTTATCCTGGATTTAAATTTGAAATTTCGATTTAAAATTTGAACTTATGTATGTATTATAGATAAAATATCATCAGGTCTTGCCCGCCTCACAATCCCACTTAGCGGATCCTGAATATTTGAAAGATTATTTGAATTGCCATTTAATATCATAAGATGTGCCTTATTTCCCTTTTCGATAGAACCAAGTCCATCAAGCCCCAATATTTGGCTTCCATAAAGCGTGCACATCATAAATACTTGTCTATCATCAATCCCAAATACCTTTGACAAGATTTCCATCTCCGCAAACATATTCGCAGAATTAAGCATAACATTGTCGGTTCCAACTCCAACTTTTATCCCGGCTTCAAGCATATCACAAAGCGGCGATATTCCAACCCCTGTTGTGAGATTCGAGCGTGGGCAAATGACAACTGGAACATCCAAATCAGCAGTCATTGAAATATCATTCTTATTAGCATGTGTCATGTGGATTATCATATCTGGTTCCAGTGACAGTACTTCTTCAATATCAGTGCGGTCTTTTTCGCCAGCATGAATAGCAAACAAACGTTTCTGTTCTCTTGCATATTCGACCAATGTACGAACCATTCCGGAGTCCATGTCATTGACCCCGCTAATACCAAGTCCATCCGCATTCCTAAGCACCCTGTCAACTTCAAAAAGCACATCCTTGATTTGGGCATCAGGCCTGTCAGGTCTTCCAAATATAAGGGATTCCACATCAAGATCCCCAATTGCTTCTTTTAATGCCAACACTCCGACCACCCCGCCTTCCCTGAAATCTGCAAATGCACACGTACCAGTTGTAATCATATCCAAAATCGTACCCTTCATACTTTCCACAAGCGTACGATAAGGAGTACTGCGTAATATTTGATGTTTGAGACCATCCGGCGGGCGGACAAGTAGATCAAGGTCACGTATTAGCCTGAACCTGTCACATTTACCAAGTGAAGGATCTTTGCATATAGAATCGCCGACATGGGTGTGGGAATTCACAAAACACGGTGCGATAATGGTTCCTGTGTTTGATGATTCCTCACCTATCTCTGTAATTATTCCGTTCCTTACACAAATATAACCTTCAACATGTTCGAATTCCGTGCCAATAATTATTGTTCCGGATATTATTTGTTCACATGATGATGACATCACAAAATAATTGTCATAATACTTGATATAAGTACTGATTTAGAGCAGATATGGTTTTGATTTTGATTATATTTTTTGATGCGATATATTTATATTTGAATGCCAGTATATGTGTGGTTAGCGTGTTGTAAGGTCCTTGCACGAGATGTGGCACAAGCCTTTCTGTGACTGTATAGACAACCTCAACACGGTATAAACAATAATGCGACAAAGCCTGACACGAGGGAAACTGGTGTGGACAGCGGTGATTACCAATAGGATGATACATCGGAGTTAGTGCGTCGGGTTACAGCATTATTACTATTTTATTATTATTATTATTATTATTATTAGCATTACCAGTATTGTTAGTAACCATTTAAAACAGCATCAATTGACATTTGGTTACCGTAGATTAATGTGAAATATCCAAAACAGGTTGTCCCAAAACTAAAAATTCCCATAAAAATAGAGTTTAATTTAGCCTTAATCAAGAACCAAGGTCAAAATTTTTCATCTTTTGGACTTTTGGGACAGACTGAAAAGAACGAATACATGGTCACATGAATTATAGGTGGTGTCCTAAGTTATGTTATCTGGTATGCTTTTGCCAGGGTTTGATGTCAAAACGGTGAGAGTTATTGATGGAACATAAACGTCTGGCGAAAATCGGTGTATAACTAAACTGCAATACCCACTTTGCTAGCAATTTTTGCCATTGTAGTTTTTATACGACTTATCTCATTTCTAAGTTCTATAACATCCTGTGACATATGATCTGAAATTGCGTCCCTTGTTTTGTCTCCTTCGTCTTTTATTGTGATAATGATTTGATCCTGTTTACCAAGCATTTTTAGCAAAATCGGTATACTTTTATCCCAATGTTTCATCTGAAACCCCTGCATACATCTTTCAATTGGTGGAACAGTGTTCGTGTATTCATCAACACTAATCCCATCCAGTTCTGCACCTTTCGGTGTTGTCGTATTCAAAAACCCTTTGAATTCCCCAATTGATTCAATATCAGTGTCTATAATGGCAATGACTGTTTGGACACCATCTATGAAAGTATTAAAAGTGTTGAAATTATCTACTCCCAAAGACATTGCTTTGTTAAGTGGAAGGGGTCAATACATCGTACAGTCTTTTAACATAAGATCCATTAACGCATCTTCTGTGATACGTTATGAATATT
>JBQVLY010000148.1:0-3820 GCA_052361065.1 Methanosarcinaceae archaeon
GCATCATGGTTTTCTCGAACCCATCTATACAAATACGAATAAAGAAGAGCGATTACCCGCTCTTCCTTATTCAGCGCTGTCATATAGGATATGGCTATTTGGGCTGTGTATCGATATTTTATCAAAACCGGCATGCAAAGACCAGAAAGTTATATTTTATGTATGACGATAAAACAATTTACCATCATATTTGAAATTAATATAAAAGGACCACTTATTCATCAATATTATAATAATAGTACTCGCCTTTCGTTTTTTGTTCCCTGTCAAGTCTTGAACCTACTTTATTCACCCTCGGACGAGTTGTTTCTTCATCCCTGCGGAACGTAATCCCAAGGTTTGCCAAAAAACTGTTCATACCATCCTGCATACCCATAGGCTCATGTGCTTCACCATATACTGCGGGTTCGCCTTCGAACACGATCAAGCGCTCGCTTAGCATATCGATCATGTATATGTCATGATCTACGACCATGGCTGTTTTTTTACTGTTCTCTGCAAAGCGCTTGATGGCTTTTGTGGCAAGTGACCGCTGCTCAACATCAAGATGTGCACTTGGCTCATCAAGAATATAAAGATCGGCTTCCTGGCTAAGACAACCTGCAATTGCCACTCTTTGAAGTTCCCCTCCGCTCAGGTCGGTAATTATCATATCGTATAACATCTCAAGCTGCAATGGCTTTGCGATCTCAGCCTGATAGTAACTTGTATCGAACCTGCGTGTTACACCTCGCAAGTAATCCTGCACGCGCACAGGCAGATCGGCTTTGAGATACTGCGGCTTGTATGCGATCTTTATGTCAATATTGATCTCACCCTTATCGGCTTTTACCTCACCTGCAAGTATCTTTAAAAATGTGGATTTCCCGATCCCGTTAGGTCCTACGATGCCAAGAACTTCCCCTTCTTTCAATGAACCTCCGGTTGTTGAAAGTGAAAAACCATCGCCGTATTTCTTTGAAAAATCGCCGTATTCCACAATATTTGCAATATCGGTTGCGGTTCTTGGTGGGTGTATCTCGAATTTGATCGCCTCAGGACGGATACGCACGTTCTCCTCCGGCAGATAGCCTTTTAGGTATTGGTTGATCCCGATTCGCACACCCTTTGGATGAGTCATTACACCGTACCCGCCGGGTTGGCCGTATGCCACGTGCACAGTGTCTGCAAGCATATCAAGGATGGCAAGATCGTGCTCGACAACCAGAACCGCCTTTTCCCTTGCAATTTCCTGAATAAGTTTTGCAGAATTGATACGCTGGTAAATATCCAGGTACGGACTAATCTCGTCAAAGAAATAGAAGTCTGCGTCTTTTGCCATACAGGCAGCAAGAGCCACTCTTTGAAGTTCACCACCACTGAGTTCATCGATGTTGCGATCGATTATATGCGTAAGGTCAAACCGCTCAACCAGTTCATCAAGGACCCCGCGGTCATTGGTCTTTTCAAGCAGGTTACTCGTCTTCCCCTGAAACGCCTTTGGGATCATGTCGATATACTGGGGTTTCTGGGAAACGACCATTTTACCGTCAACAACATCTCTGAAATAATCATAGAGGGCAGACCCTGCATAGTATTCTAAAACACTGTCCCAGTTACCTTTTTCCTCACCAAAGTTTGGGATAAGTGTGCCTGAAAGTATCTGTATAGCCGTACTTTTTCCTATGCCGTTGGGTCCTAGTATACCTGTTACCTTTCCGACATGCGGTATTGGGAGTCCGAACAGGGCAAAACCATTTGTCCCGTACCTGTGTGTAGGCTCTGTAAGGACTTCGGGGAGACCGATTATCATTATGGCATCAAAAGGACATTTGTTAATACATATTCCACAACCGACACACAACTCTTCCGATATCACTGCCTTGCCGTCATCCCCAAATACAATGGTCTCATCGCCTGTTCGAACCCGTGGGCAGTATTTCTCGCACTCATGGCTGCACCGTCTTGGTTGGCAGCGGTCTTTGTTCAATATCGCTATTCGCATTGTATATTCCTGAAGAATAATCAACAAAGGTCAGTTCAAAAGCAGTATCCATGTAACTAAGCAAAAGTCTATCACCAGAAATTCAACATAGAACCAGCTCTTGAACCCGAACTCTTTAGTGTCGATCTTAATTGCCGGAAAAATGATCCTTTGCACATAATATGCAATTACGGCAATAATCGTGAGTATCGCATACCATTTTGTATCTTCGGCTGTCCCGAACTGGTTAAATGCGATAAAACCTGCAACAATTCCCAGTATTGATGCGACTACTGTTTTGATTATACCTGTTATGTAGTTTTGCTTTCGCTCTTCAGGAGTTTTTTTTCTGACTGTGATTATGCCTTTTGCAGATTTACCTTTATCTTTATCCTTAGCATTAACGTCCACACTGGCTTTCGCACTGGCATCCACACTAGCGTTGTCCTTGTCCTTACCTCGTTCGTCAGCATCGGCAACATCTGCGGTTTTTTTCCATTTGCCTTTTTTGGATTTGCTGTATTGCTTACTCAACGGTATGATCCCCTGAATTTTGGATTTAATAGATCGTGCAGGTATTAACTATTTAATTTAGTCTACTATAACTACTACAAGTATTTACGGTCTTTTTTGGCAATAGAAGATTACAATCCTAAATAAACTCATTGCTCAAAACGTTTTTGATGTTGTCAATGGAAATAGATTCGATCCCTATGGAGTTGAGATGTTCCGCAAATTTTGCGGGACGGTCTCCGTTGGGGTGATAGATTATTGCAACTTCGGGATTAATGTCTTCGACCATTTTTACAAGCCCTGCTGCATCAAGGTGGTCGCTTATGTTTATTGTGGGATAGTAGTAATCAGACCTGCCTGTGAGCACGTATTTTGAAATTCCATTCGGCAATTTTCCAAGGTCCCATGGAGGTACTACACTCATACTCTCGCCGCCGTATTGACCAAGACCCACAAGTTCTCCGCAGTTATCGAGCAGGCACTGTGTGAGTGCAAGACTTTTGCTTTCCATCTCGATGGCGCCGTCATATCCGAAATCGCGGATAAGTTCGACTGCACGCTGCGCCTTACCAAATGCATACGCACCAAAGGCGATGCTGGAATCGGCTTCCATTGCATTGTTAAATCCTGTTATGTCATCCTCAAAGTGACATGCGGAGTCTGCATGGTCTCCATAATTTGCTTCTGTTATGAGAACGTCGCATTTTGGCAATTTCGATGCGTCTTTTACATCACCTGTGACAAGAATTCGCGTGCCGACTTCGTTCTCCCAATAGAACGCGGTGGAGCCCACCGTGTGTTCTGTTGGGAATATCCTGACTGTTACTCCATTGATATCTATCGATTCATCCATGCTCATAGTTGATCCGATATATTTACGGTCGTGCCGTATCGAAAGTGCGATTGCAGTCTTGTCTGAACAGACCGCACGCTTTGAGAGCATTGCCGATTTCCCGTGGTGGTCAGAATGAGCATGTGTTATCAGGTATGCATCCGGCTGCTGGTATTTATTAGGAACGCGTGTCGTGTCAACTGAAAATGTGCATATGTTGCCGTATTCAGATCTGAATTTGATCGCAAGGTGTGGTTTGAATGTACCGCGCACGTTCTTCTGGCGAACCGCCAGGACACCCAGATCAATTAGCCGTTTTGATATTACGATCCCTCGGATTAGTGGATGGAGTTAAAGGTATTTGTATGTTTGGAGATTGGATTTTTGGTGTTTAGGGATGTTTAGGGGAATTTACGATTGATTGGCATATCCATTTCAAAAAGCAGAGTAAAATGCATATTCGGATTATCTAAATCACATTTGTATAGATAGTTTCGATAAAATCCCGATGG
>JBQVLY010000149.1:0-3788 GCA_052361065.1 Methanosarcinaceae archaeon
TAGTGGACTATACTTTTTGATGTAAAAGTAGTAGTTTCTTTGTGGAATATAAACGGCTGGCGAAAATCGGTGTTAAACGTAAGATGTATATCCCTGAGATAAAAATTGCTTAACTACTTGTCCGTTATTTTGGGTGCACTCAAACTTGTATTCCAATCCATCTATTACAAAGGTTTTTGAAAATTGCTTGCAGTTACCTATTTGTGTGATTTAAAATAATCTGTCAATAAAAGCCAGGCAAAATGATTCATCTGTTATTGCCAATTGATCCATATCAATGGATTTGTTTCATGTTTCAAATATATTATAAATATATATAATAAGAAATTATATATTAGTACCCCAAACTTAATATACAACTTCATAAATATGTTCCGATCAATCAATCTGACAGGAAACTATTACCATGTCCAATCCGCCGGAATACTCAAAAAATACTTTGATGGATTATCTTGACATAAAACCACTCGACATCGAAATATGTGATGTTACTTTGCGTGATGGGGAGCAGACGCCGGGTGTTGCGTTTATCAGGAACGAAAAGATAGCACTTGCCAGAGAACTGGATTACGTTGGTGTGGAAATAATTGAATCCGGTTTTCCTGTAGTCTCACATGCAGAAAAATCAATAGTCAAAGAGATCGCAAACATGGGACTTGATGCAAATACATGCTGTCTTGCACGCGCTGTTATCGGGGATGTGGATGCAGCTATTGATTGTGATGTTGATCTTGTAAGTATTTTTATAGCAATGTCAGATCTGCACCTCAAGTACAAATATCACAAAAGCTGCGAGGAAATGACCGTATGCGCAATGGAGGCCATTGAGCATGCAAAAGACCATGGCCTTGGTGTGCGATTTGCGGCTGAGGATGCAACACGAACCAGTATCGATACCCTCAAAAAGGTATTTGTTATGGCAGAAGAGTATAAAGTGGACTACGTAAGCATTGCAGATACAATCGGCATCCTTAATCCAGGCACTACGGCCTATCTTGTAAGTGAGATTAAAAAGGTTGTTCACACTCCGATATGCATACACTGCCACGATGACCTGGGAATGGCAACAGCAAACACTCTTGCTGCCGCAGAAGCAGGTGCAAAACAACTTCATACAACAGTAAACGGGATCGGGGAACGAGCCGGCAACGCTGCACTGGAAGAAGTCCTGATTGCACTACGGATACAATATGATATTGACAGGTACAATGTCTCAAAACTCCTGAACCTGTCCAAAATGGTAGTGGATTATTCAAGAGTATACACCGCTGCTAATAAGGCTATTGTGGGCAAAAATGCTTTTCGACATGAGTCCGGTATACATGTTGCTGCGATACTTGAACAGCCCCGTACATACGAACTTTACAATCCAGAGATAGTTGGAGGCCAGCGCAATCTGGTTGTAGGCAAACATACTGGAACCAAGGCACTAAAAGGCATCATAAAGGATATGGGCTACACGCTTAAGATGGATGAATTTTGCGATCTTATCGAAAAAGTCAAAACCTGCACAGAAGCAAAGCGTGGAGTTTCAAGAAATAGACTTGAAGAGATGATCAGGGAAGTAAAATTACATGATCTGTGATCATGCCTGATATTTTTTTGGCTGATTTATTTACCATTGGGTCAAAGCACGCAAGCTGGCTCAATGCCGCCGAAATCGAGTTCAATGTGATGGATATCTAGTGCACCGACAGGCGTATCCGAGATATGGAAATATTGGCATACGAAGTTGCAGCATGGACCAAGAGACGGAATACTGGTGAGAATAAGATCAACTGGAAGTTTATGCGTGAGAAAGCTGACGAGAAATTGTCCAAGTATTATGTTCTATAATTAAGTTGACACGACACTAGGTCATTCCCAAATCACTGGCGCGAACGATGACGCTTTAGCGGCATTTCAACTTATATAATAAATGTGGGGCAACGCAGCACAGCGTTTTTACACACCAATGTTATTAAAAATGTCATGTTTTGTCCGATCGATGTGTATTTGTATATTTTATAATGTCTGGGATCCGCCGCCTGCGGCGGTATTGCTGCGCAGGGTATTGCAATATGGGTTGTGGATGCTGCGGAGGTGGGGTGGAGAAAAGGGGATAGAAAAAGAAAAAAGGGAGGTAGATAAAATGGCAGAACACCAGAAAATGATGTTTGAAGTGGACACTTCAAGTCTATTTCTTGCGCTCATCCATCTTTGAACTTTTTCCAATATTTTCACGCATCTTTTTCAGATTTTTCCTGATTAGATTATAGTCTGCAATAATAATCGCAGCACCGAATGCAAGTATTATAACAACGACCAACAGCGTTTTTGGTGCTGATTTAGGGTAATATTTAACCACCATGGATTTGGGCATCTTTTCAAGGTTATACCAGATGAGATTATCCCGACCTTCATAATCAATGAATAATTCATCGGGTTCCGGTCGGGCGATTCCAATAAAGGGGTTGCCAGTGGTATAATTTTCAGGGAGGACAAAACGTACAATTGATGGGGATGATGGGATGTACATGAAATCCTGCCTACCTGGCATTTGCATTGTATATGCTACAAACCCCGTAATAGTTTCATTAAATTTCAGGTAATTATGTTTTTGCCCGCGAATAACCTCTTTTGAGATAGTATAACCAATATCTGTCACACTTTTTGAACGTGAATAACCATTGAATACCCCAATCGAGGCGTTTGTAATGTTCGCATTATCTGCAATGATAACAATATTGGTGAGTGATTCCTGATTCGAACCCGGATTATCAAAAGGAACAATGTCGATGACAGTAGTATTTACGAGCATATGGACAACATTTACAATTGAATCTTTTGACAGGTAAAAAGTGGTTGTATTCACAACAACATCATAGTTTGCGCTCTGGTTTACAAAAACATCTAATTCATAGGAAGATATATCCGGATCGGGCGGATTGTCATCAACTTCTACAAGTTCATCGATACATCCTGCCGCAGATATCGCAAAAACAAGGAATAATAGTGTCAGTATTGTCGTGTTTCTCATTGTCATCTATAATTGATGATGTATTAAATCAAGTTTACGCCATTAATTTAGTGCACATGGATTACTAAAAAAGTCGTCCCCGTTCAAACATCTACTGATCCGCATCAGTTTTTTGTAACTTTTATTTTACGGTTTAATTTGCTAAATCGGTAATACGGCCTAATTGGAAAATTTCAATCCGGCCAAATTAAATATCACACCATTATCAGCGCTCATTGTTCGATAACATGTTCATAAGTCTTTGGTTTTTACCAACAAATTTGAATAGGATACATTTTATCCCTTTTAATGCCTGACATTTATCAACAATTTCGTTTTGGTGACAGGGATCAGTTTTTTCCACTCCACTGTAACATCTTCCTCAAATACACAGTCCTGAACCATTTTTTCAGATATCTTTCCATCTACTGCATATATATAGAATCCTTCCTCACCATCTGTTGATACCACTATATCCCTGTCTCCAATTCTTTTAATCTCAACAGCTGATACCCTTTTCAATATATCCAGCAGGTTCGCCCCTTTTTCCACCTCGATACTTTTTGTCGGTGCGAGACTGTCCATTGCGGTATAGATATTATTGCCATTGATGCTTAGAACATGTGTTCGACCGAATTTCTTTCGTATAATTAGATCCGCATCTTCCAGTATCCTTACATGCTTGGCAGCAACCGGTACCGAGATATTTAATTCCTTTGCCAGCCCAGATATGTGTAACTCACCTTCAGCAAGCCTCTCAAGCATACCCAACCTGGTATCACTTCCTATT
>JBQVLY010000150.1:0-3756 GCA_052361065.1 Methanosarcinaceae archaeon
CGGTAGTGGACTATACTTTTTGATGAAAAAGTAGTAGTTTCTTTGTGGAATATAAACGGCTGGCGAAAATCGGTGTTTAAGGGATTTCACAAAAATAGATTTACCCATTTTTTGTTGTTTCGAAATCAGAAACACACACAAACGTGATATAAAAAATTCAGCGAATGTGTCTGGTAGGTAAATTATTTATTTGGAAATTGCTGGACAATAACTCAGTATTAAAAACTAATAAATGTTATAATATGTACACAAATATGCGGATTTTCGCTATCCTCATCCGGTTTTAAGTATGGCTGAACAGTTACCTTATTTTTTAATATTTGATAACAATACATCCGAATCAGGCACGAGTTTGTCAAAATATTTGATAACGACACATGCGTCTGTGCATTTCCCGCATCTTGTGCACGATTCGTTTATGTGCAGCCCGGTGTTCCCATTGCTGTTGTCACTATCGTCAATACTGATGGCATTAAATGGGCACACTTTGATACATATCCCGCATCCTGTACATTTATTCACCCGCATCAATTGTTTCGCACAATCATTAAAGAATGCAAGAGCTTTGTCTTTTGTACTGGCATTTACCAGTATACTGCCAGTTGCGAATATATTGATACTGCCATTATTAACTTCTACCCGCAACATGCTAAGTTCTTCAGAGTATACATTTTTTCCAATTATATTCATTACATTTAAGGCGTCTATTATAGATACACCACATACGTTACCTTCAACCAAAAATCCACCGGCTTTACAAGGTGATGCACCTGATGTCACATGTATGCTGAATGCATCACCAGTTTCCTTTTCGATTGGAATTATTCCAATATCAAGTTTCTCTGCAAGTTTCAACATCTTTTTTGGCAGTTCTTTCCAGCGCCAGAATCCATGTTTTATGAAATCGTCAGATAATCCATGAACGCGCGCCCATTCAAGCAGGTAGTTATTCCATCGTTTGTACATCTCCGGATGTAATTCGCCCACTCTCTTGTATTCGGCAGATAATGCTGCAGGACACAGATGGCATCCGACCCTTTCAAATCCCATATCATAGAGTGGATTATACGCTAACCTGCGCCAGTGAATGTATAACCACACCTCGATAGCTTTCCAGTTACGTATCGGAAAGATATTGAGTTGACCAGGCACAAACGGGTTCATTTCGGATGCAGCAATACGGGCGCGGGAAAATGATTCGTATTTCCGCTTTCCATCGATTGTGAGGCATAACGCGCCATTTTTTGCACATTTATCAATAACTGTGCTTGCAGGTGCGAGTTTGCAAACCTTGCAGCACCACCTGAAATCCTTGGCAGGCGGACCAAAGTTTCCCAGATGCTCCCAGAATGCCTCATCTGCATCGGCTTCATACAAGTCAATGCTATTTTGTTCACAGTAATTTCTTGCAAAGTTAATAGTTTCGGGTAATTCAAGACCTGTGTTTATAAGAAATGTTTTTATGGATCTTTTTTGAAGTGCACTTTGTGTAAGATCAAGCACAACAAGACTGTCTTTACCACCGCTGAATGAGACATGTGCCTGCAGTTTTTTGTGTTGTTTTTGGTTCGCGATGCCTTTTATAGTGTTCATGGCATTTTTACCAAGTTGTCTTATGTATGGCAGGTTGGCATTTATTACATCGTTCATATTCGGTATTCTGGAACTCAGGGCCGCATGGTTGCTGTTAATCTTTTTGATCTTCAGGATTGCATCTTCTGTGGAACTGAAATCGGCACTGTTTATGTATGCAGTACCAAAACCAGTGTTATTTCCTGATACGACAAGAACTGAATCTCCTTTTTTGATATCGTCTGTGTAATTTTTTATTTGATTAAAATAAATGTTCTTGCCGCTAAGATGTCGTTTTGAGCGTTCAATTACAACGGTTTTTTGGTCTGTGCTGCTGAGAATTACTTTTGCACCTTCTGAGAGAAGGTCGAATTTATAATCCATTTTGTACAAGTCAAAACTTAAAACCCCAAAATACAGGTTATCTACAATAACCTCATCAGTTTTGTCATCGCCCGGTATCTTGTTTAGTAGAACTATCCTATCACCGATAGGGTCGCAGCCGTATGCTGATAACAGTTGATTTGCAAGTATCATGCGTTCAAATTGTGAACAGAAACGGATATCTGCCGGTTGTGAAAGGTGCACCTGAATACCTTTGTTGTTACAGGTAAAACACCGCGGCCCGATCAATGGAATATTGCATTCATGACACCAGAATATGTAGTCATTTTCGTAGGTAATGGGGTGAATGCTAGGTTTTTTGGTATATCCTCTGTTTTGTGTTTTTACCGCGTTTTCCTGATTGGTGAATATTTTTCGTGCACCGGTTTTTGGTTTTTTAGATGGCATTTTGAATAGGACAGTTCGATTTTATCGAAAAAAAATGGACATATAGGCGGAGATGGAATGTATTTAGTATTTGTGTATCCGCACAATATAGACAGATTAAACAAATATTGATTATAAGGTTTCGATAGAAATAGTATCAAAAAATAATCAGAATTCAAAATTGATTATTTTTTCTTTTTATTTACTTTTGTAAGTTTTTTCTTTGCATCTTTACTTCCGGATGATACCAGTTTTTCGAGTTCTTCAATTTTCGCTTTTTTCTTAGCGCTCTTTCTTTGCAGATCCTTCTTAGACATTGCCATAGAGACAATACTTATAGCCTATATTATTTAAATGATTGTAAAAAGAGGTGCAAGTGTGTTTATGGCGTCATTTTAGCATCTGGAAATAACATCCATTTTTGCCATATAATCCCATAATATTTCATAAATTCGCCATTATCCGACTTATTTTTCAGCACATATTTAACAATGAAACCCAAAACCGATAGTGTTATATTGTAGTGAGGCATATCACTACTACATTATGTCATTTATACGCAAATTTAAGAGAAAAAACAAGGACGGAACAATCAGAACATATTACGCAGAAGTCGAATCTGTTCGAGAAGGAGGCAAAGTAGTTCAGCGTTATATTCGACCATTGGGCACCGATCCCGAACATCCCACAAACATACCAATTGAACCAACTCATTTCTCATACCTCTCTTTGCGATTAATGCAAGGCTTACTTACACCAAATGATCTTTTCGAGATGTTAGAAAATATGGGTCAGCCAGTGAAAAAAGAAGATATTAAACGACTGGGTATTAACTACGATTTTGAAAAAAAGACGTACTCAATCTCCCTGTTTTACAAGAAGAACTCAAAATCAAAAACCCAACACAATATCTAAAATGCGAAAACAAACCACATGCACAAACAACCTATACGCGGAACATAAAAACACTCTCTGGCGAACGAAAAATAAGCATTCACAAAAAATATTGCAAAACACACGGTTTAATCAACAACAAAAACATTTCATTTCTGAATAAAATCTGTTTGCCGCGGAGAACCTTTGACACAAAAATAATGACAGCAATCGGATATCTTCGGTGGTTTTTCAATTATCAACGAGAAGAGATCCAGTTGCTTCTTGAAGCAAGAGGAATCAAAATATAGACTGGTGAGATATCCAAATTGTCTGAAGAATTTCTTCTTCGATTTTATACTGTTCACAAAAAGCATAGTTCACAGATGAAAAAATTATTCGAGATAAATAAAGGATATATCCTTCATCTGGATGGAAGTGCTGAAGCAGGGGATGAAATTACTTGGGACCAGTCACAATTTGGGGCACAAAAAATTGATCAAAAATATCCAGTAACACTCGGGTGAGGATATTACCACA
>JBQVLY010000151.1:0-3599 GCA_052361065.1 Methanosarcinaceae archaeon
ATCGGCCACCATTCCGCCAAAATACCCCGAACGCTTTGTATTTCCATTTGAAAACATTGTTGCATTATTTTGGAATCTATACAGTAGTATATAATTTATAGAATTATATAGTCCGAGTTAATCCGAGCATAGCGAGGATTTTCTCGTCTAAAAACTATTTTTAATCTTAATCACTATAAACCATTGTTCCGATCCCGGAATCTGTGAACAATTCAAGCAATATTGAATGTGGTACACTGCCATCGATTATATGCACATGATCAACCCCATTGATAGTGGATGCTGCTGCACTTCGCATCTTCGGGGTCATTCCACCGGATATCACACCTTCATGGATCAGTTTTTCCACATCATCGACTTTGATCCTTGATATGCGTGTTGACGGGTCTTTTATATCTCTCAAAAGACCGGGGACATCGGTCATGAGTATCAATTTTTTAGCATGAATTGCTGCGGCGATATCACCTGCCACTGTGTCTGCATTAATATTCAGTGCATTTCCTTTTACATCCATGGCAATCGGGGAAATAACAGGTATGTATCCTTTCTTTGTGACAATATCAATGATCTCAGGATTGATTATCTCGGTCTCACCGACCCATCCGATATCAACGTGCTGCTCAATTCCTTCAATTACAACGCGCTGGGCAGGTTTTTTTTTGGCAATTATCATCTTTCCATCCTTTCCAGAGAGACCAATTCCTTTTCCACCGTGCTGCCCGATGAGTGAAACAATCCTTGTATTAATGTTGCCTACCAGAACCATGCGTGCAATCTCAAGTGTCTCATCATCAGTAATCCGGAGCCCACCTACAAATTCAGGTTCCTTTCCCATACGCTGCATCTTCTCAGTGATCTCGGGACCGCCGCCGTGTACAAGAATTGGATGGATGCCAACATAACGCAAAAGCACAATGTCCTCGATTATCTTGTCCATAATCTTTGGATTGATCATTGCGTGGCCCCCTACTTTAATAACCATTATAGAATCATGGAACTCCCTGATATATGGCAATGCTTCGATCAATACATTTTCTCTTTTGTATGACATGGATTTATATTTTGATATATTAGTGTTTAAAGTTATGTATTTACATAGGACACTATTCCATTTTCCAGATATTTAAATAAATAAATAAATATATATATGAAAAGATGAAAACACAATCAATCAATTTTTTATTCCAAATCCTTTTAAAATATGAATACCTTTTTATCCTGACCATATTTGAGATTTATTGAGAAAATATTTGGAAAAAAAGAGGCAACATCGGTCCCGATTTCACTGAAGTTTGAAGAACTTCCTGCATGGTTAAAAGTTGAATCCGAAAAGAAATTTGGTGGACTGCACAATCACATCCGGCAAAAGTACGGAGAGATTGACGTTGCTTTTGGAGAACTTAGCAAAAGCAAAGAATGTCTTGAGGCTGCCACATCCATTAATGTTGCATATAAGCAAATAGCTAAAGCTGGTCTTTCAAACAAAGATAATGTTGTAAAAAACCTTAATATTCTGATCGATAAAACAATTATTCCTGAGAAAATAACGGTTTCCAGTGCATCTGAATTCCACACTTATGCTAAATCCGGCCTAAAAACGCTTATTGAAAACACAATTCGAAGCCAGCAATACACAAAAGCACTTTTTCCTGAAGAATATAGGAATGTGATGAATGATCTCAGCCATCTGGATTCATTATTTGATGAACTTATGTATCCCATTCATGGAGGAAAGGATAAATTAGATGCATGTGATAGGTTGCACATTGACATTGGAGTCATTAATGAGACTATGGGGCATATCAAAGAATCAGGCAAGCATATTCTTGATATTGAGAAGAAATACAATTCATTGATGAATGAACTGCACGATATAGAGTTGAAATTGGAAAACATGGAAAAAAGTGAAGAGATTTCAAGAGCGCACGAGTTGGAAGAACAGGTGAAAAACATCAAAGATCGATTGTCAGATATCGATTCCAACGTCAGGTTACTGTTTACACCGTTGTCAAAAGTTCTCTCAAGAATGGAGAAGCAGAATACAAGCGGTAGACATAAAATGTCACCTGGGAATGTGGAGATTCTAATGGCATTGAGGGATGATTCTGTTTCGATCCTTGGAACTGATATTACCCAATTCCTTGATGATATTAGAATACGTATTGAAGATGGTACTCTGGGCCTTAAACAACAAAAAATAAAAACAACAATTAAACAGTTAGATATATTGAGGAATTCAGATATTCTTTTAACACTTAACAGCAAAAGGATTTTTTGTTCATCGTATCTCGAAGAGGCAGTGGAGAGATTAAACAGGCTTACCGTTTATAATGAGAAAAATCAATTTAAAAAAATGCTTTCAGACTGCAAAAGTATGATTGATTCCACTGAAAAGGACCTGGAAACTGAAAGAACACAGATAGTGAAGTTAAGAACAAAATCTGAAGAATGTATGGCAGAGTTGAATTCAGACTTGACGTTCGTTTTTGGAACAAAGATAGAAATAATCGATTTTGCATGATTTGTTTATTTAGTTGTATTCACTCGGTTATATTCATTCAGGTTATTTGTTTAGTTATATTCATTTAGTTATATTTAAGCCAGTATAACAAACTGCCGTCTTTTGGAGGTTTTATCGCAAAAACTAACCGCTATGCGGCGGCATTTTTGTCCCAAGGTCATCACCATAGGTTTATTTATAAGTACCTGCAATATTTATTGTTCAACAGCATACATCCAAATCCTTGTCGAAAACTTTAATGTGCTTCGGGGACGCTCCGCCTGCATCGATTATGATCCACGCTTGAAATCGCAATTTTACAGACATTCGGCCACATGCTATATTGTGTGAAAAATGTGCAAGTGACCTATCAGGTTACTGTTTGTCAGCCATCACACTCCAGAGTGCGTAGATTACTACGGATAACATCACTCTAAAAGTCTCGTCGGACAAAGCCCTCTTCCAACCTTTCTGACTATGCCACATTCAGTGCACTTAATCTCAAGTGCGCCGGAATCGGTCAGGATCAAATGCATCATATTGTTCCCGCATAAACAAGCAAATACTTTTTCATCACTCATGATTATATTGTTTTCTTGATTGGTTAAAAATATGATGCTTGACCTTCGTATTCATCTCCCATGATAAATATCTATGATTTTCATTTTAGATCAAATTCATATTTTTTACATGATCTAAATTGATCTTTTTTTATAGATAATATTTTTATGTATCCCCATAATAATAATAATAATAATAATAATAAATATAATCGATGGTCGAAAGCCATTATATGAAACAAGGGAGTGGACCGCCGAATTCACACCGCAGATTTTTCCTATAGGAGCCAACCAAATCAAGTATCTGAATGATGATAGAACCGGACGAGATCTTGACAACTTATTCGATGCAGATCGAGCATCGCTCCAGACGAATATAGTATTCAAAGAGTTTGGAATCAATGCGGATGAGTTACACAACGACTCTACTACAATTACATTCACAGGGAAGTACAAAAATGCGGCACAATTCCAGAATCCAGTTATGCAGTAAAAATCCACCATATTATCACAGAAAAAACATATTTATATAAACCATG
>JBQVLY010000152.1:0-3570 GCA_052361065.1 Methanosarcinaceae archaeon
GATCTTCCCATTAACAACTCCAAGTGCAGTGAGCACATTTGAATTATATGTTAACGAGATATCCATAGCACCAACCTGCCCCGGTGCGTTCGACACGTTTATCGGCACATATATAGTGGTGCCGTGATCGCCACCAGTATTGTTCACATATACCGGCATCGCCATTGCCGTATGCACAGTGCACACTGAAAGCAATAGCAATGCCAATACAATCTTCATGTTTCTCTTTGTCATCTATCAGTTCTCCTTTATGGGTATATTGTTCTGAACTTTTCGCTGCCTGCACCAGTGTAATACTTTGCAAGATGTATCGCATCCAGCGTGTTGATAGAGCCATCACTATTGATATCTCCATCGGCAAATATTGTTCTGAACTTTTCACTGCCTGCACCAGTATAATACTTTGCAAGATGTATCGCATCTAGCGTGTTGATAGTGCCATCGCCATTAATGTCACCATTCTTCGGCAATCCCGGCATCGTCACCTCAAGCGCAATGCAAACACTCGTGTTATAGTTCCCGAGCCCATCGCTCGCATTGACCGGCAGGCAGTACGCCCCGAGCGCAGTACCTTCAGTCGCATTCGTGATCACAGAATACACATCGGTATCACCGATGCGATCCATCGCCTGCGCTGCATCTCCGCCGATTGCGGACAGATTCACGGTAACGTTGCCAACTGTGCACCCATCGATGACCGTCACGTTCAGTTGGGTCGTGTCATTCCCATTCGCAACGATCGATGCGGGGGTTGCGGTCGCGTTCGTGACCGCAGGGGCTTCATAGTCCTCTGCAGTGAGATTGAGCATCAGTGGGGGTTCGTCCTCATACCATATAGCAGTCTCATTCGCAACAGCACCGCATACCGTAAAGTTGATTATCGTACCATTGTCACCTGCATCGCCACTGACGTCCAGATAGTTCATATCGTAACCGTATTCACCTGCAGACACGAGCATAATACTACCTCTGAGTTCTTCACCGATGTATGCATTGATTATGGTTTCGGTGGGAGCGTCTGCACCATTGAGCGTCACAGCCCCATAGAACTGATTCGGCTGGAGCGCCGATGCCGTCCCAGACAGTGCCAGAAGGATCGATAGAATGATTGACACCCTGACCAATCCCATATTAGTTCTATTGTTCATATATATTAACTCCTTTGTTGTTATTCAAATGATTTTCGCACTTGATCGTTAAACTTGAAATTTTCAAGATTCCTGTAAGTCATCATCTCCTCCTGAGCATATATGCAACTGTAAGCAATCCTGCAATCGCAAACATCGCTTCAAACCCTGGGAGCAGCCCCTTCGTCTCTTCTGGTTCTGCGCCGGATTCCGCCTTCGTCAAAGTTGTCGCAGGCGTTGACGTCCCAGTTGCCGTCGGTTTCGGAGTTACGGATGATACATTCCCTGATACTGGCTGCGTATCTGTCCCGGTTGGTGTTGCTCCCGATGATGGTACAAACCCTCCAGAAGGTGGATTATAAGTCACAGTCACCGATGTTTCACCGGAATTTCCAGATGTATCGGTTGCTATGGCATCGATGGTATTCGGTTGTCCCTGGATCAGAGTTACGATTGTATTCCATGATTCGGTTCCTGATGCAACCATCCAATCTCCAGACCCGACCCGGATCTTAACACTATCGAGACCAACATCGTCTGCTGCAGTCCCGCTGACCGTTACGGTTTTGGTCGCAAAGGTATCACCTTGTGATGGCGAAACGATCGTTATGTTCGGTGGAGTGTCATCTCCGGATGATATCTTATATTCCACTTCTATATAGTCTGTATCAGAGTTCTCAGAGGTATCGATCGCCTTTGCATAGATCTTAGATTGTCCGAGACTCAGGGTCACATCTATATTCCATGATTCGGTTCCTGATGCAACCATCCAAGCTCCAGATTCAAGTTTGACCTCAACTCTATCGAGACCAACATCATCTGACGCAGTCCCGCTGACCGTTATGCTTTCAGTATCAGAAATCGGACCGGATGACGGTGAAACAATTGATATATCCGGAGGGGTGGTATCTCCAGGTGCCCCTCCTGCTGAAAGATCGAGTACCTGCGGTGGAAGTTCATCTGCAGACCATACAGCAGTCTCTTCCGCGTAAACCCCACCTACAGTGAAGTTGATTATCTTACCATCGTCATCTACATCGCCACTGACGTCCAGATAGTTCATATCGTAACCGTATTCACCTGTAGACACAAGCACAATACTCCCTCGGGGTTCTCCCTCGATGGATGCGCTGATTACGGTTTCAGTGGGAGCGTCCGAACCATTGAGCGTCACATGCCCATAGAACTGATTCGGCTGGAGCGCCGATGCCAGAGATGCAGATAACACGATAACCGAAAGTAATATCAGCAACCTGATTGATCCCGTCTTGGTCATACGTCCTTTCATATTCATCGCCTCATTATTCAACCATTTTTATTACATTGATGAATTTGAAAATGAAAAATAAAGAAAGGACGAAAATCCTTTCTCTATTCACTTTCTCATCTCACAGTGTGCCGTACATCGTGACGCCGTCTTCCGTTATCAATATCCAGTAGCCATGACCTGGAATCATGTGGGTAAATTCGGCATCAACCGGATAGTATTCCCAGCCACTTTCGGTCTGATGCTGTATCTGTGCAAAATTGCCCTCGAGCGTTGTGACCGATCCGAAATCTGCGGAGGTACCATCATCGATAGGCATCTCGGTTGTGTCTATGTGACCGATTAGGTTCCAGCCATTGCAGAGATCCTGTTCTGGTGGATTGGTTGATCCGGTCCCCGGGTCAAAGTACATGCAGATCGTCTCTGGTGCAAGCTTGTAGACCTTATAACCCTGACACGGTACAACGTCCACATTATTGTTGCTCGGCCAGGTGTCTGCTACACAATCGTAGTAGAAACACGTCTCACCGGTTACCAGGTTGAAGATATCGACTGAATCGATACCCGTGCCGTCTACCGGATCGGTCTCCGTGCCGCTGAGCATCTTCGGAACTGAAACGAAGTTCCACCCTGCATCGAGATCGATGCAGAAGTCGCACGGACATGCAGTGCATGTGCAGACGTCCTGAGTCTCACCGCCGACCACGTAAGTCTGCGTGTTATCATCAAGCACGCCTGTGATACCACAGCATTCACCCTCCTGACCGGGTGCCTGTACCTTGTAGGCAACCTGGCTTACGGAGAAGAATGTGAGGGTCAGATCATTGCCGCTGGTAGATGCGGTCACGCCGCCAGCACCTGTGGATGTTGCCGATCCGTCGACATACGTCCAGCCATCACAAAGTGTCTCTGTCAACTGGCCCATCGCGCAGTCGCTTACATCGACTGTCACATCAAACTGTGCCCCGACATCGACGCACGCATCAGGAAGATCGCGGGTTGCTGAAGTTTCGGAGCCGCTAGATGTGCATGTGCAGACGTTCTGAGTCTCACCGCCGACCACGTAAGTCTGCGTGTTATCATCAAGCACGCCTGTGACACCACAGCATTCACCCTCCTGACCGGGTGCCTGTACCTTGTAGGCAACCTGGCTTACGGAGAAGAATGTGAGGGTCA
>JBQVLY010000153.1:0-3525 GCA_052361065.1 Methanosarcinaceae archaeon
CGGGACAATTGCCACATATAAGCCTGTTTCCAGATCTTTTTCGATATATGCTGTTACCGTTGTCATTTTAAACCTCGATAATCTCGATCAGTTATGTATTAAATTGCTTAATAAGTATAAAATTTCAAATCCTCATCCGTTAGTTATTCAGTCATTTGAGTTTACCCTCATTAGTTTATGATAGACAACTCTAATAAATATACCCTTGCAAGACATACCAAATTTCTGGTTTGTTTTGTTGAAAAACTACTACAGTCAAGCATGCGCGGGTCATGTAGTAAACTAAACCAGTGCTACAACTCCGCCAAAAGCGGCGCATCTCTATTAATACGAACATAGCGCCTGCGTGTGGTGCGAACCCGAAGCGAGCGCAAAAGCCTCGCCCCATCTGCCTGTTTTTGGTGCGCTGAGCCCGCCGCCGTTTAAGTGCAGCCTCGATTGCAGGTGCGTCCTCCTATTCAGTATACGTCTTCCCGTTGTTATAATCAGGATGCAGCGCGTCCCAGCTCCCGATCACAATATTTCCTAAAAAGTGATGGATTTTTATGAGATAACGTCTTTATAGCCTACAAGCACGTAAAATTTTAGAATGCAATTCCCTTTAAAGTTGTGGACTGAGATCTTCAGTTGAAGAGATCAGAACAGAGGATAGCAGAGATCATAAATGATATAAGGGGTATCCTGAGTAAAGGGATATAGATGGGACCAAAGGACACAGTTACATTCACAAAGCACGCTGAAACGATGCTGAAAGAACGAAATTTCACTAAAGATGAAATTGTTTCGGTTATCGAAAACCCCGACTGGAAGGAAGAAATAGAAGACGATGTCTGGCATGCCTTCAGGCGGTCCAGCAACAAAGTATTGCGTGTGGTGGTGAGAGGAAAGGAAGAACCTTATACGGTAATAACCATGTTTTATGATAGGAAGATTGAGGAACAGATTATGAAAATTAAAATCGATCTTGAAAGTGATGCTCTGTATTTTAGAATAAGCCATGCCCCCATCGTGGAGAGTGAAGAAGTAGGCAGCGGCCTTATTGTGGATTACGATGCCAGCGGCAGACTGGTGGGGATTGAAATTCTTAATTTGATGGATAAATTCAAACTTGAGGACCTGACAGATCTGAAATTTGATATGCCGATCTCTTTGAAGGCTGCGGAAGCTTAAGAACTAAGCAAAGATTGGTTGATGATGCCACTAGCTGAAGTTATTGCTTCTGAACAATCCCCTCTGCATCACCACTTCTGGCGGGGTTACATCCGTTGCCATCCCTGTAATCGGACCGGCGGCGTCTCCCCATTAACACACACACGCCGCTTGCGTGCAAACCCATTATTCAATTCCCTCACAAGTCCGAATTCGTGTCTGGTGAAATAAGAACCATGCTCCCTATCTTCACTAATCCGCGAGCATTTTAAGAGCAAAGCACAGGACGCGCGCCAATTTACAATTCACTCCCTCTCTCAAGTTCAAATCTGTGTAAATCCGTGTAAATCTGTGTCTGAATAAATGATGAAAATGTGGGTGTTCTGCGATGCGTGCGGCGGCATCGGGGATTGTTGGGGCTCCGCCATGGCTGTTAAAATATATAATTTATGTAATAGTGATTCATAATCCGTGTAAATCAGCGTCTGAAAAACTGATTAAACAGCGCGCGGTCTTCGCACAAGCATCGAGACTGGTGCGGGATACGAACTCGAACCGAGCACGAAAGCCGCGCCCCAATTGCCTATTTTTGCTGCACTGAGCCCGCCGCCGATACAGCGCACTCCATCAGTAAATGTACACAAATGCACGTGGAAACGCCAGCGCTTCAAAAATCAATGAGAACATTCAGTTTCGTGGTGAATGAAGGCGATGCGCTCCACATCCCCCTCTTATTTTATGGAGACAATACAAGATAAAAGTGTTAGGCAAAGTGTTCGTCAATCAAACTCTATCAGAATGCGCCGTATTTTCTCCGCTGAAATATCCGTCTGATTCAACTTTGAATAAATCGTTACAAGAATGATGCTTGTTGGTGTCTTGAGGTGATAGACCAGGACGATAGCCTGAACGTTTACCTTTCTGAATATCACTGTTCTGCACCCGTACCTTGAATACGGTATGACGCGTCCCAGACACCTGATCGCCCACAACCTCACCAGCCAGAAGTAGGTTAATCACCGGCTGAACATCAGAACGAACATGTCGGTATTTCTTAGCAAGCGCTCGCAGGTTACGCTTGAATTCCGGGGTATACTCAACCTGCACCGGTTCGGCTGGTTCACTCGGCATCGATGCCATCCCACAATTCAGATACAGGTCGTGTTTCGCCTGCCATCACTCTTCCTTCCAGCCTTGTCGGAAACTGTCCTCGGCAGGCTTTAACGCCACGCTCTCACGGAACAATCGGACAATCTGAAGCAGTTTCGGTAGATATTCGTATGGCGTCTCTTTGATCTCATGAAATATCTGTTTTTCGTAGACGGAAATTTCAGCAGACATTATCACTTCTCCTTGGTTTTGTACTATTGCAATTTTTAGACATGATGAAAATGCTTGAACAGCATTTCATCAGCATTCCTCGCGTAAATTTTCAGTCAATCTTCTTTTTCTAATTCTCATAGAACATAATTGGATTTATAGGTTTATGTCAATGGCGCTTTAAAATACCCCACTTCACAGTGTTTCGTATAATTGCATCCGCCACCATCCTTGTAACCAAACCAGCGGCGCATTTCTATTAATACACACATGGCGCCTGCATGTGAACCCATGATTCAATTTCATCGCAAGTCCGAATCCGCGTCTGGAAAAATAAGAACCACGCCCCAATCTTCACTAATCCGCGAGCATTTTAAGAGCAAAACACAGGACGCGCGCTGATTGGTGAGGCTCCGCTACGGCTGTTAAAATATATAATTTATGTAATAATGGATCATAATCCGTGTAAATCTACGTCTAAAAAAATGATTAAACAGCGCGCAGTTTGAACATAGGCAGCGAGGCTGTATGTATAAAATTTTCTAATCCAGATGAAGCAAAAACTAGAAATATGCATAAAAAGGCATGGTCGATTACAACTTGTTCAAATATTCATAATACTCTCCATCACTTAGTTCGACCTCCCTTAAAATCTCTTTTATCAATGGACGCGCCAAATCTCTTCCTGAATGATGCGGGATAGTGGTAGTCCTACCATCAAGATGCCTGTAAAAAGCATGACTACCTTTCTGGCGAATCTTCTCGAAACCTAATTTGAAAAGGAGCTTTTCCATTTTTCTTGCATTAATTATCTTGAGTCTCGTCAACAATTCACCTCAACCTGCTGTATTCCAACAAATTGAGGCAAATATTGTTTGATTTCAGGTTCCATTTCTTCAATGCACATCTCCAGTACCTCTTTGAGGTTTTCATGGAGTTCATCAAGCGTCTCTGCTTGAGTATGAGCGCCAGGAATTCCCGGGACAATTGCCACATATAAGCCTGTTTCCAGATCTTTTTCGATATATGCTGTTACCGTTGTCATTTTAAACCTCG
>JBQVLY010000154.1:0-3468 GCA_052361065.1 Methanosarcinaceae archaeon
TTTTAATAACATTGGTGCGTAAAAACGCTATGCTGCGTTGCCCCACATTTATTCAATAAGTTGAAATGCCGCTAAAGCGTCATCGCTCGCACCAGTGGTTTGGGAATGCGAAACCTTAAGAGGATTGTTTCGGCGTCAAAAATCGCTAAACAAATACTCTAAACCAAGTGCCTAAGCAGCATTTGGTTCTAAAATTGAGTAAGTTACCCTTATATTTGAAGAAGATACTATCTCACATCGAATCAAATCTATATCCGAAAAATAAACCCCTCATTTGTTCCCGGAAGCTTCTTTTGCCCCATAACTTTCCCCAAACTGCTTGAAATCGCCGACAGGCAAATTGCTGCACCAGATCCACCAGAAGCACCAGATACATAACAACTAAAAAATCCTATTTATCTGCCAGTGGACAGGCACACATTTCCATCAATGCTATTTCTCCAGTGTGTGACCCGCGCGCAATTAGAACATCACCTGCCCGTATTACGGTTTTTGAGCCAGGACCGTAAACCCACCTCTCAGCGCGCTTTACTGCCATTACATGGACACCGGTCTCGGTTTCAAGATTTAGTTCACTAAACGATCTCCCGACGATCGGAGAGCAGGTATCAACCTTTAATCTTGTTATCACTTCATCAGAACCTCTTACTGCAATTGTAATAATAGGATGGAGATCTATATCCCGAAGCACTGTATCTGCAACATCGTAAGCGGCATCTGAAATTAATTCTGATGCATTTGCAAGATGTAGCAGTCCGCGTAACTGGCCCACATCAGGAACATGTTTTGCAGTTTCCAAAACCCAGTGCTGGAGTTCGTATTTCATAGAATCCATCTCGGATTCCAGTGCCCGTACTTCATGTGCAATATCTTCATTATCAAAAAGAAGAGCAGAATATGCCAGTCCTACCGACAGTTCAGCCATATTCTTCATATCTACTATAATATCGACTGCCTTTTCAAGGCCTTTTAGTGATTTTTCATGCTGTATATCTTTTGGCTCGTACTTTTGGTTGGTTGCAAGCTCAACAAAAATCGGCACACCATCATCATGTCCACGTGCAAAAAGCACATCATTTGGTCGGATACGTGTTTCATGGTGTGGGTCATATACCCAATCATCATGTCGTCGTATAGCAATAATCCACATGCCCGGATCACTGTCGAGTTCAATATCAACAAGCGTGCACCCCACCATACTTGAGTTCTCATTCACAGTTGCACGTACAATGGTCTCTTCCGCTTCGCGCAGTGCGACTTTAAGTTCCAGTGGAATACCCATATCCTTCAATACGATCTTGGCAATATCTCCCGCAGCATTTGCGATATTCTCAGATGAGGCTGCAACCTGCAAAACGCCAGACATAACCTCTGCTTCCTCAATACGGCGCACGCTTAGCATTGCAGCGATCTTAATGTGATAATTAATAGTATCCATCTTGTCTTCAAGACGAAGAACCTCTTCTGCAATATCATCAGCATCGTATACCATTGCAGAATACGCAAGATCCACCATCAATTCAGATGTGTTCTTCATCTCAATAAGCAAATCCTTTAGATTTCGAGAACTATACTTTATTTCTTTTAGACCCATAATATCTTTACCAACTTAACATTACTATGATTGCATGGTATATAATGATTAATTCAACTAAACACCGGATATCATTGTTCTTTTTAAATAATTCCCAGTATAGAAAGGGCTGTAAATATCCCTAAAACACCCGCAAGGTCACCAATTGTTGCTATTAACGGTATAACCGTGTCATCAGGATCGATTCCATACCTGTGCGATACGATTGCGATTACGATTGTGGCTGAAAAAACCACAGTCAGTTCCAGTGAAGTTGCTATGATGCTTATTTGAAAAAGCGTGCTAAGTCCCATTCCTATATTCATCCATACGCTTACAATCCATATTATTACACTGAGTGCAATTGATGCTGTAATACCCACAATAAGTGCTGCTATAACACTATTGCGAATAACCGGATTTTTGTGTACCTGGCTTCCAAGACCCATATGGAACGCAGAAGACAAGCGGGCACCCAGCATACTACCTGTATCTCCCCCGATCTTGATCTGTGCCGGTATCATCATTAATAACACAGGTATGGATGTAAGACTGTCAATTCTCGAATTCAGCATCAGGCCTGTTGCAATTCCCATTATACTTGCAATTAGTAATACAGGTAACCCCCTGCCAACGATTCCTCTTATGGTGTAATAGGCCATAAGGCGAGCACCACCTTTGCAGCGACCATCAACATGAACATTGAAACAATATCCCCTATAGTAGCAATTGCAGGCGTGACTACATTATCAGGGTCGAACCCGAACCTGAACATTCCAAGTGCGAGCAGTACGGCAACTACGGATAGTATAATACCTGATGTCACGCCTGCAATAACTGCTATCAAAGTAAGTATAAGTGCACCTGCACTATCAAGTCCAAGTGCAATTGTCACATAGTGTCCCAGTATCCCAAGCACAATGGACAGGATGAAACTGAGTAAAAGAGAACCTGATACGTTATTTATAAGTTCGGGATTATTATCGATCCGCGTGATAAGACCCATATGGATAGCAGTCCCAAGGCGCGATCCGAGCGTGCATGAAATATTGCCACGCATTCCAAGCACAGCAGGTGCAATTACAATAAGACCCGGGATAAGATGAAGTTCTTTTGTCATACCTGTGAATATTATGCCTGCAACCACACCACCGATGGTTGCTATTATCTCAAATGGCAGCGCTTCACGTACAATTGAACTGACGCTTGCATACTCGCCAAGATATTCCTCGAATTCAAGATCATTGTCACCATGGTGCGTACTGTATGACATAAGGATATTACTGCTTCCATTATTATTAAAACAACCCCATTTTTTTGGCTATTTGACTGGTGGATCATGTTATTGGTGAGCAAGCAGCAAACAGCAAACAAAACAGTAACAGAAATCGACCGGATGAATGTGAATTTAAAAGATATAAATTCGATTGTAAATATACATATAAATACAAATATAAGTATAAATTTAATATAAATTGAACATCTGCGATTTTGGTAATTGATGGGCCCGCTGAGACTCGAACTCAGGATCCTCGCCGTGTAAAGGCGATGTCATAGCCAACTAGACCACGGGCCCATAATTTAAGAGCAATATGAGTATCCTCTTAATGTACAAAGGTATATATATCTTTTTTTGGTTAGGCATTTGATAGTGTTTATTATCAGCCATTGAGAACCTATTGTTCTATGGCGTATGTGTCAAACACTGGTTTTAATCAGGAGATCCAGTGCTTTGAGATTCTATTTTTCGATAGCATCCGACCGATTTTTATTTTGATGATTTGTCACGGAATCAAAAATAGGCAGTGATTTCGTATAGTGTAATACATGTCACCACATTTGCAGTTATGCATTTCAAAAAATTGAAAATGACACAAAAGGGGGGTGGTGCTAAG
>JBQVLY010000155.1:0-3467 GCA_052361065.1 Methanosarcinaceae archaeon
CGGAATACGGGTTGTGAAATGCTTGAGCGGAGTGCGGCGAAAGTCGCACGCTCCGTTCTTAGAGGGCTGGGGGTCGGTAACGACCCTTGGCTACTCGACGTCAAACAACAAAATTCTGACAAATCTAGTTCTAAATTCATTAATGTTCCACAAAAAAAGATATTACATTGTAACCTGATAATGCTCCATCGCATCTTCCGATGATGTTTAAGAGGAGATATTCACCAACTGTCAGACCTTCGGTTTTCTTTTTGTTGGTGTGTTTGTTTACGGTTTCAATGAAACCATGGTTTATAGTTAGGCTTGCATATTTGTATAAGTATTGCTTCAAAACAAGTAGCAATAATTATACTATTCTCATTTAAAAAGTCAGGTCATACACTTTGAAATTTAAAGGTGAGCTTACTGCTTCCGATTATTAGAGGAGATTTGTTGGGATTTTACGTTTCTTTGAAAGTCAAGTTAAAGACATAATCAAATTAACATTATTTCCTGTTCCGCATACCTGCCCTCGCAATAAAATTCGAGCCCAGTGTATACGCAAATATCATGACTCCAAGAAAAATAATCTGTCCACCAATCTCTTTGTAACCAGTAAACGTAAGCAGCAGCCCAACAGCAAGAATAACAATATTCACTTTATTTATCTGTTGATTTCTCCTGACAATCACCGTATATCTTTGCTTTGCAGCCAGATTCTCCTTTTTATCCCGTTTCAATATTTCACATCCCTTAAACTTTAATCAATTCATTCGCAGCCTTTCTCAACCTGTTAAAAACAGCAGCTCCGACACCATCCTGTTTAACCGAGCCGTCCACAATTATAACATCAATATCAGCATCCCTGCCATCAAGATAGCGCAACCCTGCAAACAAATTACGGGCAGCATCTTCAGGTTCATCCCGTCTCCCGAGCGAGTACATCGTATTCGCATGTACATATTCGGCAGTTTCTTCTGTAATGAGCAATCCCGCACACATGTTTTTTTTTGAATAATTGTCAATCAGTTCGGATATCTTCGCCAAAACAACGGCGCTTTCACCTTCAACAAGTACGACTCTGGTATTTGGAGAATAGTGGGTATATTTCATACCCGGAGATCGCACCAATTCGCATTCTTTTATTTCCATATCGGTATAACCGACCAGGACCTCACCAACGTGCTTCCTTAAATTTTCTACACTTATGCTGCCAGGCCTGAGTATCACCGGTATACCGGATGTAACATCAAGTACCGTTGACTCAACCCCTACCTTTACTACCCCGCCATCGATCACAGCATCGATCCTGCCCACAAGGTCGGACATTACATGCCCGGCTGTTGTCGGACTCGGTTTTCCCGATGTGTTCGCACTTGGGGCTGCTAATGGTTTGCCCGCTTCCCTGATTAGGGCAAGTGCGACAGGATTGTCCGGCATCCTCACAGCAACGGTATCAAGTCCACCTGTTGTGACACCAGGCACGGTATTTTTTCGCTTGAGGACAAGCGTCAGTGGACCTGGCCAGAATATGTCCATTAGTTCAAAGGCAATAGGCGGAATGTTTTTGGCAATTTCGTCTAAGGTATCCATTGATGCAATATGTACTATCAGGGGATTGTCAGCTGGCCGCCCTTTTGCTTTGAATATCTTACGTACAGCAGCAGGGTTAAGCGCATCTGCTCCCAGACCGTAAACGGTCTCGGTTGGAAACGCCACAGTACCACCCTGTTTGAGAATATGGGCAGCCGTAGTGATGTTTTCCTCAAAATTTCTTTCACTAATCTTCAAAATCAGGGTTGTGCTGTTCATTGGCTATAAACGTCCGCATCTATTTCATTCACTTATCCCCATTTCTCAAGTGCAGCCTTGATCTCAGCATGTGTTTTTGCATATTCCCTAAGGGATATGCCCTTAAGTGCTGCATCAACAGCCTGGCGACACGCCGTTGCACCTGCATAAGTTCCATCCGGATGAGCATGAATACCTCCACCAAACTGCATAATCACATCGTTTCTAAATATCCGCAACAGTTCAGGGATCATGGTTGGTTCAAGACCACCCGAAGCAACCGGGAACACTGGTTTTATCTTACCCCAATCTTGCTCAAGAATATGCATATCTTCATTCGCAGGGACTATGTCCATAACACATTCATCCCGAAGTGCCAGTACCTCATCCCGCTCGCCGTGCATTTTTCCGACAACTGTTCCGATGTGAAGCTGGTCAAGCCCGATAAGGCGTGTAAGTTTTGCGATAACAAGCATACTAATGCCATGCAGAGGATATCGTGTGATTGCCGAATGCATGCACCTGTGCGCATGGATTACAAGTCCCATATCCCCCGTGGCTTCGCGCAGTGATTGCAGGGCAGTCCAGCCAACAGGCATGATATCGATCATCACATACTTTCCGCCAAGGTCACTAATAACCTGTGCCCTCTTGATCATCTCTTCACATGTCGGCGCGGTTATGTTGCACATGTACATTTTCGTTTCGCCCGTTTCAGACTCTGCTTTTTCTTGACCTTTGAGGGTGAGTTCAGCACGTGTGTTGAACCTGTTGAATTTCTGGTCAGTTAGATTCTCATCATCTTTTACAAGGTCACAACCACCTGCAAACGCATTATATGCAACCTCTGAGTGCATCTCCGATGATAGTCCTACCTTTGGTTTTACAATTGTTCCAACCAGCGGCCTGTCGATATTGCCAAACAGTTTTTTGATACCAGCAATACCATATTCAGGACCCCTGTACTTTGCAACAATATCTTCTGGAAAGGATATGTCCTCAAATCTCAATTTATCAATCAATTTCATGCTGAATATATTACCTGCCACTGCACTCAATATCTGGGATACAGACCCGAACTCGAACAGGTCCTGTGTATATGCAACTCTCATCGTTTGCCGCTTTTCATTAACATAATACACATGGGGCTTGAGTTCATTTGCAAGTTGTGGACTGAGCGTAGATATATCCGACCACGTATCTATGGAACTTTCACCTGCCACATGGGTACATGCATCCTCAAAAATTATGCCCTTTGCCGGTTCAATATGATATTCACAAACAAGATCGGTATCTTTTGGTTTGTATTCAAAGTCAATGTAATCTTTTAGCATAATATCTCCTCACTTAATCTAATAATAGATATGCAATCATTCTGATAAGGATTTTGTATTTCTTTCTCCAATGGTGACACTATTTATTAAATATTAAGATAGTTATAACCAGGACCTATAAGTATACACATGGGTATGTCTCGGAGTATATATCATTATCAATATAATATTCAATAGATATCTTTCGATTAACACTGGGATCAAGCGCTTGACTTTGAAAAAATTCAAGTCAAACTTTGCGACGGCACGCCAAACAGCAGCAGAGCTGAGGTTATAACCCATGTTCTCCAGTATCACACCAAAATTCACCGTTTTCATCCATAAATAACCCCTCATAACGTCTATTCCTATCGATTTTTACCA
>JBQVLY010000156.1:0-3406 GCA_052361065.1 Methanosarcinaceae archaeon
AGCAGCCTGTGCAATATGCACTGACTGGTGTCCGTGGTGTTGGTAGGCGTACTGCACGTATCATTATTGATAGTACAGGCATTGACCCGAAAGGATTGATCGGATATCTTTCAGATGAAGATGTCGCAAAACTTGATTCTGCAGTCGATTCATTTGAAAAATCTGTTCCCGAATGGATGCTGAACAGGCGCAATGATCCACTTACAGGTGACAGTAAACATCTCTTGGGCCAGGACATTGATATGACATTCAGAGAGGATATTAATAATCTCAAGAAGGTCAGAGCGTATCGTGGAATCAGGCACGAGCGTGGCTTAAAGGTAAGGGGCCAGAGAACAAAATCAACTGGACGACGCGGTGCGACCATTGGTGTAAGCAGGAAGAAGAGTTAATTGCAGGTGATGAAATATGGGATACCCTGGTAAAAAGAAGAAAAATTATGATACACCAAAACACCCGTGGCAGGCTGCCAGAATGGCATCTGAGGTTGAACTGGTAAAGAAGTACGGTCTTAGAAACAAAAAAGAATTATGGAAAACACATAGTTTGTTGCGAAGATACCGTGCGGATGCACGAAGGATCTTAGCAGTAACGGCAGATGTTGGACTTACAGGTCACTTAAAAACAGAGGCTGACCAGATCCTTGCTAAACTAATCCGATATGGTTACCTAAAAGAAGGTTCTCATATTGATGATATTCTTGCATTGCAGACGGATGCAATTCTGGAGCGCAGGCTTCAGACACAGGTGCACAGGATGGGGCTGGCAAGAACAGCACGTCAGGCAAGGCAGTTTATTACACATGGCCACATTGCTGTAAATGGTAGGAAAACAACTGTGCCAAGTATGATGATCACAAAGAAAGATGAGATGTCAATTGATTATTATGGTGTGTCTCCTATTGCAAAAGAGTCTCATCCGGAGCGACCTGTACAGATCGCCTCATCTGTGGCAAATACTAAGAGTAAGGAGGAGTAATTATGGCAGACGAAAAGTGGGGTGTTGCCCATATCAAGTCATCGTTTAACAATACCCTTATCACAATTACTGATATTACCGGTGCAGAGACGATCGCAAAATCCTCTGGTGGCATGGTTGTAAAAGCTGCACGAGATGAGAGTTCTCCGTACACTGCGATGCAGATCGCATCCCAGCTTGCGAGTATATTGAAAGACAAGGGAATTGTTGGTGTACATATAAGGGTACGTGCTCCAGGCGGTAATAAACAACGTAGTCCCGGACCTGGTGCACAGGCTGCTATCAGAGCGTTTGCAAGAGCTGGTATCAGAATTGGTAGAATTGAAGATGTTACGCCTGTTCCACATGATGGTACTCGTCCAAAAGGCGGACGAAAGGTTTGACCGGCAAGGATATGGATATATGACAATGGAAGTTGACATACTGGAGTTATCTGATAGATCTATAAAGTTCATACTTTCAAATACTACATCAGCGTTTGCAAATGGAATCCGAAGAGCTATGCTTGCAGATGTGCCTACTCTTGCGATTGATTATGTGAATATCTATGATAACACATCTGTTTTGTATGATGAGCAGTTGGCATTGCGTTTTGGTTTGGTTCCATTGACTTCGGATATTGATGATTTCATACCCCTTAATGAGTGTTCATGTGAGGATATATGTCCGGCATGTCAGGTATCTCTCACATTGAGTGTAGAGGGACCAAAGATGGTCTATTCGGGTGATCTTGTGTCTTCTGATCCAAAGGTTCAGCCGGCTGATACGAATATTCCGATTGTTGAACTTAAAGAGGGTCATAAGGTAGTAATTGAGGCAATTGCTCATATGGGATATGGCAAAGAGCATGCAAAATGGCAGGCAGGCGTTGCATGTGGTTACAAGAATATGCCTATTATCGAGATCAATGGTTGTGACAATTGCGGTGTTTGTGCTGATAAATGTCCCCGTGGTATCATTTATATTGAATCAACAGGTGCAATGGTTTCAAAAGAGGATTTGTTGAAATGTTCACTTTGTAAACTCTGCGAAGATGCTTGTGATATAGGTTCAATTTCAGTTAAAGAAAATGAGAATTCATTCATATTCTATTCTGAATCAGATGGTTCCTATACATCCCGTGAGTTAATTTTAAATGCAGGGAACGTTATTAAAGATAAAGCCTTCCGTATGGGAGAGATATTGAATTCGATTTGAGTTAATTACAGGTGATTTTTATCTCCTGTATTCTTAATTTCTTTTTATATGACATTCCCCTTGTGCGGGGGTTGCCCAGCCAGGCCAAAGGCGCTAGGTTGAGGGCCTAGTCTCGTAGGAGTTCGTGCGTTCGAATCGCACCTCCCGCACTATACTAATCCAACATATCAAAATGATTCAGTGGGCTGAAAATTTCCGACTGTTGGGAGTATACTCAAATACAGCGAAGGTTCGTTTTTAGATATGGTTTTTTCCACAATTGTGAACCCATGTTTTCATAAAATCCTATTGCATCTTTTTTAGCATCCACTGCCATGTACCTACAGCCAACTTGTTTTGATACATTTAAAGCAATACTTACTGTAGCAGATAATAGAAGTCTTCCTACACCGTTTCCTTCGAATCTGGAATCGACCGCCAACCGTGCAAGTTTAATGGCTGGATATTTTTTGTACTTATAGTCATCCCATCGGTGTGTTTTTTCAACGTATTTGACTTCAATTATATCGGTGGTCAATGTGTAGAATCCTACAAATTGGTTTTCGTAACAGCATACATATGTTCTACTAACCATTTGTTCCTGATTTTCAAGAGCATCGTTTTTTAAAAAATCGTTCAAATCATAATTTGTACAATTAAATGAATCTGTATTGTGTTTTTCAGAAAAGGGGATAACAGTGACGTCGTCACGTAATATATTTACTACCACGTCAGAACCGGATCCGTTTATACATTAATTTTGCTTCTTTGAATAATTTAATTTGGTGCCTGCACATTCTCAAATATCGAAAAAAACAGCAGCACACAGACCACAGTTACCATTATATGTTCTATAAAGTGCCACAGCGTGCCTTGTTCTAACCGCACACACCATACAACGAACATTTATTACACCCCACGTATTTGATATAATTTGACCGTATCAAGTACACTCAAGGTGTATTAGGTAGATACGATATCCAGCTAAATCCGCGTCATTGATGTATTCAGTCATCTCTTTTATATTGTTTTCAATGTTTTCGATTCTATCATTAATACCACGACTGATATCTGGTCATGTCCCTGAGTTACTGGATATGCACTCTGAACGTTAATAATTCTTTCAATGTCCAAATATGGTCTGCAATTTTATGAGCCATAGCTGGTGTCCTTTACAACCATTTTTTGTTCCCACAATTGATCATTAATCGTAGTGATTTATGTGGCTTAACAAAATTATACCATGCCTGAA
>JBQVLY010000157.1:0-3368 GCA_052361065.1 Methanosarcinaceae archaeon
CATACATTTCACCCATCTGTGGGGGACGGGAAAATCCGAAATTCGAATACCCGCCTGACATTGCCCTTTATGCGTAACGTTGAATGTCTATTTCTTTTTCACACCCTAATGCAGCTGAAACATCCTGAACTTGTCTGAGGACTCGTCCAAAAAAAATTACATTTTGATGCACCGATCCACCCCGCATGACTGCGTTGCTCGTCGGTTAAATAGCCTCTCGCTATTCGCCCTCCTCACGTCTTGTCATGCGAGCGCCTCGACACCTCAAAAGGTAATTTTTTTTGGGCAAATCCTAAAAATTTTGCGGATAAAAAAGGGATATCCCCAAACTCATGATTTGAGTTTGGGGATTTTTTTTGGGAGATTGAAATAGCTCGCTATTCCATCAACTTTTGTGATCTGAGCCTATATTTGAGATATAGTTTGCTTTGGGCAGGCGACATATGATGGACGAAAAAAAGCGGATCTGATTGATGGAGTAACTATCGGAAGCGCCGATATTGTTATGCCTGCATTGTTTGAGAAACAAACGAAGGTCATTAGCTGGTGAGTATCCTGGTGGAGAGGATTTTTTCTTAATGAACCCTGCTGATCCCAAGCGGGATGAGATTTTTCAATATGAAGAGCTATTCTTGAATTAGTTTGTGTAGGCTTACCTTTCCACCGAAGGGTTGACAAAAAAGACAGGGTGGAAGAACCCCTAAAGTCCGTTCCACCCTGCCACCAGCCAACCAGATGTAATAGGGGCTTCGGTTAGACCGGCATTTTTATATTATCACCGAATCTCCGGAATGTAAACTGTGAAAAAAGGAGGTTTAAGATGAAAAGGTTCTTTGGAATTGTGTTTGCCTTGTTTGTTCTAATTTCAATGATGGGTGTGCCACGGATAGGTTTCGCGGAGGAGTCTAATGTAGAGGAGGTTAAGCAGGGGGAAGAGAAGAATAAAGTAGAACTGGATGAGATGGTGGTTAAGGGAAGAAAAATCGAAGAACGACTGTCAGCCGAGCTTGCGGATTACGGCCACAAGGTGGAAATCGTCACCTCCGAGGATATCAGCAGAGGTGGCTTTACTGATGTGAACCAGATACTAGAGTCTCTGGTTCCGGGTCTTTATGTCACTACCAAGGGCGGACGCGGGGATTATATGAGGATGAGCCTCAACGGTGGGGATGCCAAACAGGTGGTCTTTCTCATAGATGGTGTCCGAATAAACAATCGCCTTTTTGGCAGGGGATATCTTGACACCCTTTCACCCCAGATGATTGAACAGATTGAAATATTGAAAAACGGGGAAGGGCTCTTTTATGGAACTGATAGTGTCACCGGCGTAATCAATATTATCACCAAAAAAGTTACTCAGAATCGTCATGGCAGTGTTGGTGTTGGATACGGCAGTTATGAGGCCGCTGAAGCACACGGCATGGTTACCGATACTATCAATGACAACGCTTTCCTTTTATTTGGTTCCTACGATGGATGGGATGGGTTTCAACCTTTTAATGATGAAGATTACGCCCGGATAGATGGCGCCAATAAAAAGGATCGAGGATACGACAGAAATAACTTAATGGCCAAATATCAGCGATATTTAAACCTGGGCAAAGGGGCAGTGGTTCAAGCATCAGTCCTGCGAAATGCTGCTAAATTGGATTATGTGCGTGTTAATGAAGACGAGGCGTTAAACGATCGCACGGAATACGTTGGAATTGTCAAATGGGATCATGATGTTACTGATGATTTTTCCTATTATGTAAAAGGATACTACCATGAGTGGTGGACCGATTACACCAGGCAAGAACTGGACGGCACCTTTGTCTTTAATGAAGCTGAATGGGGCTATGAAGACATAGGATTTAACATTATGGGAAGTTGGTTTTTCCATGGTCAAAGCGAGTTGCTTTTCGGCTATGACTACCAAAACTACCATGGACTTGACGAGGTTATGGAGTTCTACAGTGATCATGAATCTGTAAACGCCGTGTTTTTTGCTGTTCGCCCTTCTTTCCCAGTTGTTCCTGATTTACGACTATCTCTTGGAGGGAGATATAACAAAACGGGTGATAGTGATAAGTTCGTCTGGAACGCCAGCGCCCGTACTCCTATTTGGAGTACCCTTTATGCGAGAGCCTCAGTCAGTACAAACTTCAGACTGGCCAATGCCTGGGAACTCTATGCAACCGATGACCTTGACTGGGGTAGAGGTAATCCTGATTTAAAACCTGAAGAAAGCTTCAATTACGAGTTTGGCCTGGGAGCTTCATTAAATATAATTGACGTTGAAGTCGGGTATTCCCACACAAATATCACAGACATGATCGGTAAGGACGATAACAATATTTTTATAAACACAGACAAAGAGGTCACTCTGGAGAATATTGAGTTCCAGTTGTCTACCAAACCCTTTTACGGCGTAAGCCTTGTCACCAGCGCTACGTTTACGGACGCCAAAGCAAAGGGTAGCGATACCCAGCTGGCAAAAATCCCCGAGTCTTTTTACAAAGGTATTGTGCGTTATGAACATCCTTCAAAAGGCTTCGGTGGCAGCATAACGACCAGATATGTCGGGGAAGTTGTCAGCGGGAATTATTTTGGACAACCCTATGATACCTACTATGGTAAGCACTGGATTACGGATTTATCCGTCTTTTCCCGTTTTGGTTCTGACCTGGCTCATATGTTGACTCTGCGGATTGATAACCTGCTTGATGAAGACTATGTCACCTTCGGTCACGAGAAAGCAACTGATTCTTACACCGGTGAAAAATTTCTCTATGGATTCAGGGGTGCACCGCGTGCGATCATGCTCAGCTACAAATACACCTTCTAACCGTATTTTCACATGATAGCCGCACCTGTTGTAATACCCTCATGGGCCTGATGGTATTACAATCGGCTACCAACGTAAGTTTGTAAGGTGGATTAAGCGGAGCGAATCCACCGACAAGTGTAAATTCAATCAGTTAGCAATTCCTTTTTTTGCTACCGGGCAAAAAAATCCCCGGACCGAGACCTTTGAAGTGAAGTAGAAAGAGAAGTGAAAGATGCGCATGTATCCGAATCTGCAAACAATGAAAATGATTACCCGAATAGCAGTAGTATTGTGTTTGTTTTCATCGCTCTTAAAATATCCCTCTGAAGTCTTTTCCAACAGGGCAAACGCATCTGTTATCTCGACGGAGCAGGTTGATCTGCTCTGGTGGGAGATTGAAGAGGATATGAATAGTGATGAAATGCCCGGCAATTGGAAAGATATCCGCAAAGAAAGACTCAAGCGGCAAATTACCAGGGGTGAGGCCAATACACTGTTTCTTTGTTGGGGGGACATTCCGTTTACAAATACTATACAGAAAAATAAGGGGAGCCTGGAG
>JBQVLY010000158.1:0-3301 GCA_052361065.1 Methanosarcinaceae archaeon
AGGAGCGCACGCACAGGAAGCTTCCGAATCCGGATGTGTGGATTCCCGGGCGTCCGGTGGTTGCTTGTGCGTGGTTAGAAGCGTTCAAGTATGATGGAGGTGAGACATCAAGATATGAGCAGAGGAAGCATTCGTTGGGATAAATTGAAGAAGTATTCCGGGTCGTGGGTGGCAGTTGCAGATGAAAAGGTTCTGGCGAGTGGAAAATCCCTGAAAGACGTGATGGAAACAGTTGAAGCGATCGACAGGAAAGCTCTGGTATTTCAGGTGCCGGAAGAAGAGGAGGTTTACGTTCTTGCCTCTGATCTTTGATTACGAAGAGATTGCTGGCAAATTCTATCCAATTATACCGATTGAATTGGAAACCAAAGGAAAAACTTTTCTAACGAGGGCATACGTGGATTCTGGTGCTGGATTTAGCATATTCAATGCAGAGATTGCCGATTACATGGGTCTTGACTATCGTAGCGGGAAGTTGATATTTCCGGCAGGTGTAGGTGGACACATCCGCGCTTATATCAATGAAATTTTAATTTCTGTTGGTGGTATAAAAGTTCCATGCAACGTACTATTCTCTGATGAGTTCACGGTAAAATTCAATTTGCTTGGCAGAGCGGGCGTATTTGATATATTTAGAGTATGTTTTGACGATTCAGAGAAGAAAATTTGTTTTTATGAGAGCTTATAGCGCCTCAGCACATTGCTTTCGGCGTTCCTGTCAGATGGACCCCAAGACACGGAACAATGCAACAGGCGCAAATCGAGGATGCGATTGCACCTGATCGCATGTTCACGATCCGGATCTGGTGACGCCGCCCGGAGCCTGTGCGGGCGGTTATTGAGAGACATGCGAGAGAAGTTACGAATCCGGATGTGTGATTGTGGGTGTGGGTGTGCCGGGTTGTGGAGCGTCCGGATCGGTTGTTATGGGGTTGCGCGAATCTTTTTAACTACCCGAGTTCAAAAGATGGAACAGATGTGAGCAGTTGTGGTCGCGAGAGTGTAGATATGGCAGGCACTGATACATTGGAAACGCAAACAAATGTGGATGAACTCATAGAATCGCTGACCCGATCGCTTGAAGACGATGGTCGGAAGGTGCGTGGCGGTGTGATCCGGAGACTTGGTGAGATCGGCGATGTTAAAGCGATAGAGCCACTTATCAAAGCGCTTGGAGCTCAGAATAAGAACGTACGCCAAAGAGCTGTCAAGGCGCTTGTCAAGATTGGCGAATCGGCAGTCGATCCGCTGATAAAAGCACTTGGGGATAAAGACGGGGGTGGGCGTCGAAGAGCTGTCGAAGCACTCGGTAAGATTGGTGATCCGAGAGCAATCGATCCACTGGTACACGCACTTCGAGATGAGGATATGTGGGTGCGCTGGTGGGCGGCTGGTATGCTTGGTACGATTGATGACACGGGAGTGATTGCGCCCCTGATCAAAGTGCTTGGGGATGAAGATGGGCGTGTGCAAAAAAGAGCTGTTGAAGCGCTCGTCAGCATTGGTGAGCCTGCTATTGAGTCACTGATGAACATGCTTGCGGATGCGGATTCAACTGCTGCCACCATACTTGGCGAAATTGGTGAGCCAGCAGTCACACCGTTGGTAAACGCGCTCGGGGATGATGACCCATGGGTGCGGTGCGGGGTCACTGGAGTGCTTGGCGAAATCGGCGATCCAAGATCGGTTGAGCCGCTGATTAAAGCACTCGATGACGACGATAAATACGTGCGCTGGTACACTGCCAATTCACTTGGTGAGATCGGTGATTTAAGAGCGGTTGAACCGCTGATAGACGCGCTGGATGATTCCGAATCTGATGTACGTTGGGGGGCGGCTGGTGCGCTTGGTAAGATCGGTGATGTTAGAGCGGTGGAACCGTTGATAAACGCGCTTGGAGACGGCGAGGAGGGCGTACGTGCCGGGATTGTCACAGCACTTGGCGATATCGGGGATGCGAGAGCAGTGGAACCGCTGATTAAAGCACTTGAGGATGAAGCTGTATGGGTGTGTCTGGGAGCTGTCGAATCGCTCGGTATGATTGGCGACAATAGGGCAATCGAACCGCTGATCAAAATGCTCGGGACTGCGAACGTATGTGATGATGCTGCCATAGCACTTGTGGAAATCGGCGATTCAAGCGCGGTCGAGCCGCTGATAGACGTACTTGATGGCGAAGACGCTGAGGTGCGCTGGTATGCTATAACTTTACTTGGTAAAATCGGCGATTCGAGAGCGGTTGAACCACTGATCAGAATGCTTGAGGATGAGGATTTTCGAATGGATGCTGCCGAAGCACTTGGCATGATTGGTGATCATAGGGCGGTTGAACCACTGATAAACGCTCTTAATGACGAAGATGATGACGTGCGCTGGTATGCTGCCGATTCGCTTGGTAAAATCGGCGATTCGAGAGCGGTTGAACCGCTGAGACTGCTGCTGCTCGACGAGAACGGCAAAGAAGTCAGAGCTACCACCATCCATGCATTAGAAGCGATAGCGCAAAAGCCAAGATGATCCGACACGTGACAAAAAAACCCACTCATCATCAAAACTCTTTAGCACACCCCCATCCAAAGATTATAACCTGTCAGGGGAGTCCCACCATGAACCCCACAGAACTTGCCGCCCGCCGGATAAAAGGCGAAGACTTCCACACCGAGTTCATGGAGCACCTCACCCATGCCGACGATTTAGCCGCATCAATCATCGCATTTGCCAATACGGACGGGGGGCAGATGATATTTGGGGTACGCGATAAGCGAGAGATAACAGGTCTTGGTGACGAAACAGACCATGTACTCCAGTTCATAGACAACATAGCATTCAACAATTGCGAGCCTCCTGTTACGATCGTTCAGGAGACTGTAAGGGATCAGCAGGGACGAATCGTGGTCATCGTAAACATCCCCGAAGGGGGACCACCGCCCGTATCGAACGAATCGGGGTGTGTACTACGTGCGGACCGCGTCAGGACGCAGGCAGGCGTCTCGCGAAGAACTCTTGCGACTGTTCCAATCCACCGAGAGCTTTTATTATGACGGAACCTCTATAATTCAGAGTAATATTGCGGATCTGGACGATAAAGCGATAGGAAGGCTGCTAAAAGATATTACGGAGCAGGGCTTTGATATTGCGGGAATTTCGGTCGAGCGTCTCTTAGTAAACTGGCATCTGATCAGAGAAACAAAAACAGACATAGGGACGCATCCCACCCCCACTCTTACAGGAATTCTCTTTCTTGCCAGTCATCCACAGCAGTTTCTTCCTTACGCGTACGTCTCCGCGCAACGCACCCCCG
>JBQVLY010000159.1:0-3273 GCA_052361065.1 Methanosarcinaceae archaeon
ACCTTCACGAGCCGTGGATCGGACTTCTTCCACCCCCTCAAGACCCTCAACCGCTTCTTCGATAGCAAGCAAAAGGCCTTCTTCGACTTCCTGTGGACTTGCTCCCGGGTATGGTACCGTAATGCTGACCATATCCATATCAAAAGATGGAAACACTTCCTGTTTGATATTGTAAGACAGAATTATCCCGCCGATAAGCAAAATCAGCATGAGAAGATTTGCGGCCACAGAGTGACCCGCCATCCATGCGATGGGGCCTTTTTTGATGCTATGGGTATTTTTATCTACATTCATTTTACTTGCGGCTATTCCACCTGTATCGGCATTCCGTCTATGGCGGCAGGAAGATCGGAGATGATCAGGCGGTCACCTGGTTGAATACCATTATCAATAAATACCGCGCCGGCATCTTTCCATACAGGGTGTGCTTTCTCAATCTCAAGAGTTGAATTTTTGCTGGCGATCCATATATATGAGTTATCCCGAAAGGCTTTTCGTGGGATTTTATAGACGTTTTCCAGTTTTTTGCCGTCAATTTCCACATGCACATAATCGCCAATCAAAAGCAACGGCTTGTCATTTTTTGAATTTTTTAACCCAAAAGGATCTTCAACTTCGATAAGAACTCTGGCCATGCGTCCTTCGGGTGAAAGATCTCCCATCAACCGTATGACGGTTCCTGTGCGTTCACAGCCCTGGGCATAGATAATACGAGCTCTAATTGCCGAATCACCCTGGTTTCGTGGTATCCTGATCCAGCTTAACCTGTCCACTGGTACTGATGTCTGAATCCAGCAGGAATCCGTGCCGATCAGTTCAGCCAGTCGTTCCTGCGGAGTTACCTGTGATCCGAGGTTTACCAGCCTGGATCTGACCATAGCGTTGAAGGGCGCTTTAATCTTTGTGCGCGAAAGATCCAGATGAGCCTTTTTAAGTTCGGCTTTGGCGGCATTAAGTTCGGCTTCAGCCTTTTCAAGGTGTGGTTTTCGCAGGGCCAGCTCTGCCTCTCCATTCTCGGCATTCTTATCTCCATTCAGCAATTCCCACTCTCGTTTTGCCACTTCCTGCCTTCCAAGCTCCAGCTTCATGAAATAATTTGCATCGGCCAGGGCTTTTTCTTTTTGTATCAAAGCCAGCTTGTGATCCTCAGGATCAATCTGAAGTACAAGAGACCCTGCTTTCAGCAGACCTCCTTCAATAAACTCAGGGTTAATATCTATGATTTCTCCGGTTACACGAGATCTCAAGTCAATTTCTCTTGCCGGTACTACTGTCCCCATGGCATGCAGTATTACTATGTGATTTGCAGGGAAAAACGGTTTCACCTCGACAACAGGAGCCAATTTTACTGGAGGCTGCCTTTTAATTTCAGGACCTGTGCTTTTCAGATAAAAAGCTGCGGCAATTCCTGCTATAATAATAATTGCGGGTAAAATGACTTTTAATTTTTTCTTCATAGTTTTTTAACTCGAATCCTTCTGAAGAATCAGGTTGTTAGTCCATGTACCACCAAGCGAGCGGTATAAACTTATGCGGTTTGTCAAAAGAGTCGCCTGTTGAGTGATAAAATTACGTTCCAGAGTTTGTACGGATAACAGTTGAGTAAGAACAGGAAGATAGTCTGTGAGCCCGTTTCGATAGCGAAGAGTCGCTTGGGTCAAGGCTGTGCGGGCTGTCCGGATTACCTGTTTCAGTTTCGATATGTGCTCTTTTTGCCTAACTTCAGTAATGAGCGCATCTTCAACTTCCCTTATGGCAATCAGGATAGTTTGCCGATAGGCTGCAAGGTTTTCATTTTTCAAGGCAATGGTTCGATCAACTTCAGCAGCACGCCGGTTTCCATCGAAAACAGGCACAACCAGGTTTGCAGCAAGGCTGAGCAACCAGTTGTCAAGAAGAAGATCAAGATGCTTATTTTCAAAGATAGCCCTGGCTGACAGGGTAAGAGACGGAAGTCTGTCTGCCCGTGCGGCTGATACATTCCAGCCGGCAGACTGAAGCCTTAATTGTGCGGCTTTAATATCCGGGCGGTTTTCCAGAAGGTTTGCCGGTATTCCTGTGGACGGCATATGGGCAAGTTTCGGCAAGTCAGGCCTTGAAATTACCAGCGGACTCCGAGGGGCTTTTCCAAGAAGCACTGACAATTCATTCATAAGTTTACTCTCTTGGGCTTCTATTAGTGGTATTTGCGCTTTGACCTGGTCGATAACCTGCTGTTGCTGATAGACATCTAACGCTGAAACCATGGCATGCCTGAATCTGAGTTCGATAAGCTCCAAAAAAATCCGGTTGGTTTTAAGCTGTTCATTTAAGAGATGTTTCTGCATCCGCTGGGCAATGATCTGAAGCCACCGGTTGGTTACCTCAGCCGCCAGAGTGATAGCCGCGGCATCAAGATCCTGTTCGCTGGCTTCAGCCGAAAAAATCGCTGCCTTTTGTTCAGCCCGGACACGCCCCCAAAGATCCAGTTCATAGCTGCTTGAAAGTCCAAGAGAATAATCCTCTGATGTGCCGGTCAGCGCTGATTCATTTCTATTCTTTTTTCTGAAATGTGCGGCCTCTGCTGAACCGGTCAGGTTCGGATACCGGTCTGCGCCAGCCTGAACAGCTCTGGCTCTGGCCTGCTTAAGTCTTGCCCAGATCTGTTTTAAATTCAGGTTATTCGAGAAAGCCTCTTCAATAAGTGCGTTAAGCTCAGAATCATTAAACGTTTCCCACCACTTTTTTCCCGGCGCTGCGTTGCTCGTAACCTCTGAAAATTTATCAGGCAGGCTTTCCTGCACAAAAGGAATCAGTTCAGGGTTAAACAGTTCGCATGAAACCAAACTTAGAATAGAAGTTATGACTAAAATAATGAAAGGGCATTTTGATGACATTTTTGTTTATATTATTCAATATTCAATTCAGGTTTAAGAAATTTGTTTAAAACAACAAAAATGGAATTTAACACAGAGTTCAAAAAGTTCAAAGTGAATTTTAATAAACTCGAAGAATTTTCAATGCCAATCATCAGTTTGTAGGAACGTGGACGAATTAACTTCCGCAAGTAGGCACACAGATTTGGGTCAGGTTTGTTCGATCTGCCCGATTTAAAATAGGCACAAAAGTTGAAGGAATAGCGAGCTATTTCAATAGGTTTGTGATTTTAGATCGGGCAAATATGGCCTGAATTTGTGATGCATAGTTGCTGAAGTTATTTCGTCCACGTTCCTAAACTCAGGTATTGGAAAACCACCGATCAAAAATAGTTTGACTTGCACCGGACAATTTCAT
>JBQVLY010000160.1:0-3249 GCA_052361065.1 Methanosarcinaceae archaeon
AAACTTTAGGGGAAATTGGATGCTTAGACCCCTTTATAGGTCAAATGGAGGGTGGTGATTGCCGACTCTCAATCCCCTATTGTTTATTATTGCTACATTTCTTGGGCAGTTCCTCACCCTTTTCGATGTAGGTGAACCAGTTAGTTTCATCAAGGAACAGTATGTGTGGAGTCAGGCCTTTCTCGATAAGCACTCTGCAGAGGTCATCCTCTATTTTTTGGCTTGTTTCATAGTCTACATACTTGTAATGATTTAGAAAATTCTGGCAGGTAAGCTTATGGGGGAACTTCAACAGTATATTTAACGTGGATTTGTCAAACCATTTTTGCATGGCATTTTCGGATAATGCACCATCACACCTTCCAATGATGTTTAGCAGAAGATATTCACCAACTGTCAATTCTTCGATTTTCTTTTTGTTGGTATGTTTGATCTTTCCGTCAACAAGACCGCGTTCGGAGGCATACCAGTAAGTATGACCTTTTATTTTCTTCTTTCCTAAAAATACAATAGTTTAGTAATAGGGACTATGCTTATATAGTATTTTTGCTCAATTTCGAGTGCAATGTAACTCAATTTATGAACTGGATAGTTAGGGACTAAGATATCGAATGCATAACAAAGGCGCAGGATGCGGGTTTTTTGATAAGAATATGGCGATTTTCAGTTATCTTTGAAACTCAAGTTTAAGTCTATAGTCTCAATAAATCGATTATTTTATCAAGTATGTATATAATTCACCACGCTATGAATGAATATAAAATAAAGATCCATGACATGCCGCACGAAGAACGCCCACGTGAGAGGCTGATGAAATACGGTGCAGAGAGTCTATCAAATGCGGAACTTCTGGCGATAATCCTGCGAACAGGGTCAAGGAAAGAAAATGTATTGAATATGTCCACTCGCATCCTTTCCGAATACAGCCTAAAGCAGTTGAGCCTGGCAAATGTTGCAAAATTGATGGAAATACACGGGATTGGGGATGCAAAAGCGTCCCAGATTACGGCTATGTTCGAACTTGCAAGAAAACTTGAAGCTTTTACCGATGAGCCCAAACGAAAGATCAAGTCGCCTGCCGATGTATATTCTATATTATATCCAAAAATGCGTGAGCAAAAAAAGGAAAAACTGACAGCACTATATCTGGATACCAAGAACCAGATCCTGCGGGAAGAAGTGGTCTCAATAGGCACACTGAACGCGAATATAGTGCACCCGCGTGAGATCTTTAAATCCGCGCTACTTGAATCCTCCGCATCCGTGATCCTGGCGCATAATCACCCGTCCGGCGACCCGACACCAAGCAAAGAGGACATCGCGGTCACAAAAAAACTGATAGAAGGAGGGAAACTCCTTGGGATAGATGTACTGGACCACGTGATAATAGGGGATGGACGATATGTCAGTCTCAAGGATGAGGGGCTGGTCAGGTAAATGAAATACAAACCGGAACAGGATAACTGATGTAATTAGGGAACATAAATGCCGACTCCCAATCCTCACTTTGTGATATTCACTTATTATATTTTCTATAATTGATATATTCCAGGTTAACCCTTATTCATTTCTCACAACATAATACGCCCAACCGACTCTGTCATCTCAAACTCTCCTGAAATTATTTTTCTTTTCAGTTCCTCTGCCGCCTCTGCAGCACGCGCGCGGTCGGACTGGCGAACTACAACCGGAATGTCTTTTTTAATTTTGCCATCATAATAGTGCAGGGTCCCCAGATTTGCGCTAAACGCACTGCCTGCACATTTTGTTGTGCAAAGTCCGCAATTAAAACATAAACTTGCATCATGAATGGCTGGCATATTATTATCGTGAGTCACAGCACCCATCGGGCATATCTGTTCAACTTCGCACACATTACATTTTATACATTCATCAGACTGGTAGGTCACTGTGACATCAGCACTTCCCCATACATCGCTGTAAGTAGTATCGCAGATTGCAAGCCGATTATTGACATCAACAATAGCGAGTTTAAGATCGCCATCAAGTTTAGTAATATTGTCAAGTATACCCTGATTCAAGATCGGAATTGGCACTGCCCATGTGTTGATGATCTCAGGTCCGGCCGATGTCAAAAAACCGCCCATGTATCCTGACGTCATATTATGCATATCTGCAAAGCCGGCAAGGTTTGGTTTTTCGGGACTGCTGCGTGTACCTGACCCTGACACATAACCTTCTGCTCCATTAATTAAAACCCTTGTTCCAATCCCAATGGTCTTAAGTTCGGGATCGTTCTTGATCGGGTTTAATTCACCGCATCCGCAGAAAGTAGCCTCAACAAGATTTCCCTTGAAATTTACAGCATGGAATATGGAGGAAATATCATCTGTTTTAGGGTTTACAAAAGCAAGATAGTTCTTAAACGCATGTCTTGTTGCAAAGAGCCGGGCGTGTGGCATATCATCGAGTGTGATTTCGGTTTTAAGATTGTGCCCTTCAATCATTTCAACTTCTACCCGAATCGTTTTGCCCTCAACAAGATCCCTGAAAAGATGACCTCCGCCATACTCCGGATCGGATCTGCTGTGTGCTGTGCCATATACAATTATATCCAGCACTCCTATGCGCTCGTTGGGACATGGCCCAACATATGCAGGCACATCGTTTAACCAAACGCATTCGGCACGCATAAATGTGCCTGGTTCTGCAACAGGAAATGAAAAGACAACATAAGTACCGCTCATGATTCCACGAGTTGCAGCGGTCACCACATCCACATCATCAAAATTAATACACTCGCCTGCACGTACACGGTTACATATCTCCTCTGCTGTCAGGACAACAGCCTCATTGCGTTTGATCTTGTTTTGTATTTGTACAAATGTTCTTCCTGTAGCGATCATGATTACATATTGGTGTACTCCTATTTGAAAATAAGGTAAATACATTAAGCGGAAATACTAATTTGATTGATCATTTTGTCGAACGTTTAAATAATTATATTTGCATAGATGGTTTCGATAAGATCCCGATGCACAACCCATATTGCAAGACCCCGCGCAGCAACCGCCGAATAAGAAAGAGCGATTACTCGCCCTCCCTCTTCTAAGAACCGGACTTGCAACTTTTATCACATCCGGCTCAAGCCTTTCATAACCCATTCTGTATCGGGCAGCAGTTAACAATTCAATGGCTTCATTGTTTTAACGTAACTATTCAGCCATACTTAAAACCGGATGTCGATGGCGAAAATCCATTTATTTGTATCTATGGCGGTACATTTGT
>JBQVLY010000161.1:0-3231 GCA_052361065.1 Methanosarcinaceae archaeon
CCCGTAAGCGGTAGTTACAGCTATGTGTACGACAAAGACAGGCGGCTTATCCGGACAAACTTTCCCTCAGGAAAGCAGATCAACAAAAAAATAGAAGCGCCGCTTTCCAGCAAATTCTGAGCGTATGTATGTCTGAGCCAGTAGGCTGATGCCAAAGGATTGATCTTTTGTATGGCAACCGTGATGTCGTGACCGACTGTTGCCGCATTGACTGGTTTTACCGGAGCACGAAAGGTTAAAAACAGCGCACGGTGATTACTTTCAGGCCGGCATCCCACAATATATGCGGCAATAGCCTTGATTGTAATCTCGGGCAAAGGAAGTTTGATGGGATTAGCGCTTTTTCGATCGAAAAGACTTATTTCACCCTGAACAAATGAGATATCATCCAGCCGAATCAGACTGATCTCTTTGGGGCGAAGGCCCAGCGTATATCCCAAATGAACCATGGCTGAAGTTCGAAGCTCTTTGCAACTGTCTGTGGACAGCCCTGCAAACAGCGCTTTTACTTCATCGGATCGTAAAAACTTCGGTGGCTGGGCTTGCGTGTACACAGGAGCGCCAACAATCAAAGGCGCTAAATCCCTTTTTAGAATATTGCGATGAAAATAGAGATATCTTAAAAACCCACGCAGATAAGAGCGGTTATATCGACAGGTCGCCGGCATAAGGCGAACGTTAAATTCAGATAAAAAGCCATCTATCTGCTCAATTTTTATGCCGGCAAGGTCAATTTTATGTTTTGTCAGGTAATTATTGAGCGCACATAGAACATTTCTGGTTTGAGCAAGCGCCGAACGACGAACCTGTCTGTTCTTTTCATAATAAAGCAGATAATCTTCATATATCTCAGGCAGCCGAACACGTGGTTTTTTTATCGGATCAGATATCAATTTTTGCTTAAAAAGATACCTGCTAAGGCTTCGCAGGACATTTGCAGCAAAGTATAAGTTGCAATGTTTTTCAAAGCCACTCAATGTCTCATAAGTAAACACTTGTTTCCACAAGATGTTTTGATTAGTTATAAAGTTTTGAAAATGATTTAAAAGACGCTCATGAATCATGATGGTACCCGAAGCGTAACCGTCAGCTATCATCCACACCAAATAGTCATCCACCGCTTTTGCCAACTGGAGAATGCAATTGTTCGATGAACCGGACGAACTGATATTTTTTGCCATGTCAACCGCCTGTGGCAGATCTGGCGTGTTTTGACATTTCATTTGTTTTCCTCAGGTTGAAAGCGTCGTGGATTGCTCTTCCGTGGATGATGTTTTTGTTTAAGCTTTTGTCGGTACGCGTTAAGAATATTGACGGTTTCGACAAAAGTGGTTTTTTCGCATGTCATGACCAAATCAATGGTGTTGAAGTTTTTTTCACAGCGAAAACATCTTGCCAGGTTGGTTTTTGGATTTATGGCTGTTTGAAACTCTCCGCAAAGAGGGCAGAGAAAACGAAAATGACCTTCACTGATCTTGGCCGGCATTTTCAAACGCTCCTCTATCAAGGCGTTAATTGGAATGTGATTTCGCAGTTCAAACAACTCATTTTGGGTAAAGCGTTTCATGTTTCCTCCTTGTCGGATTCAATCCGGATGATCTTTGCAGGGATTAAGCGCCCGTCAAAGCGGCGCTGGAGATTTGTGTACAAAACGGTTTATCAATGGCATATTCGCAGGGGAAAATATATAGAGTCCTCTCTTTGCAATCACCGCAAAAATGGAGACAACATACTGAAGTTACAGTGGAATCAAAAATTTACGCGTCCATCTTTGCAATCATCACAAATGTTGGCATAACCTTTTGATATCAAAAGAAAACAATCATTTGACGCGTCCATCTTTGCAATCGGATTGCCTGGAAACAGCCTTGGCGTTTTCCGGCATACAAACCAACTGGAATGAGGGCATCGGGGTTCAAGCAACACTTTTGGTAAAAGGGATTACGATGTTAAATCGGGCAGATGGCTATTCTGAACGGTCAGGAGCTGACGGCTTGTGTGAAATGTCAAAGGAGCATTGTCCAACGGCTCTGTTTGCGGTCAATCTACGGGGAAGACCCCCAGTTAAATACGCTTCGCTGTCCTTCGGAATTTAACGGGGGGAAATCCGAGAATCGGCTATTTTATTAATTCTGACGACCATCGCGTCCATGTTTGCAAACGACGGGCCTGCTATAGGAGTGAGTTCATAGTATCCTGATACCAAAGGTCTTTGCTGATTTTTCATGTCCATATTTACAATGGTTGGCAACATGGACTTGGGAGGCTGGCTCCTTTTGATCCGATTGCGCTCTTTCTGTTTCTCCCTGTTTTGTTGAGCGGATTCCGGATGTTTTTCCCTGTATCGTTTCCAATATCCCGGATTCTTCGCCCGCCACCGCGCCTGGCAATCGGCCTGATTTTTCCGGTAGTCCTCGTCACTAAATAATTTCCGGCGTTGCCACTTGATTTTTCGTGCCTTCCGGCATTCTTTCCGACTGCAATATTTTTGGTCAGGATGCCTTGCGGTTACGGAAAACAGACGATTACAATTTTTGCATTTTCGTTTCACAAAGCCCCCCTTTTTTTAACCAAAAGATAAAAGGTCTTCGCATGAAACGTTTTATTTATTCAAATTGTTAAGAAAGGGATGATTGCTCAAACGAACCGGCAATGTTGCGGCATGTGTTGGTTTGCAGCTATGGCAAACTGTATAATTGATTATTAAATGACGGAATAAGGTCAAATCGGCAGAGCTAAAAATCGGCGAGGTTAACTTTGCGCTGATAGCATAGCGCTTGCACCACTATGCAGGAGATGGTAGTCTCAATGGGCGGGGTAAAGGCGGGATACGGATTTATCAATCCTTGGGCGGGTTAGGCGGGGTACTATCCTCTAAGTGCTTCTGAACTTACAACATAATTAAACTTGCAACATAATGTCCCCTTCTGCACGTATTTCCAGAAAACGAATTTCATAGCGTTTAGAAATTTCTATGCAAGTATTTTGAAGAACCATGTCTACCTCTTCAGTTATGACGAGACGTCTATATTTTGCTACGCATACAAAATGGTACATTAATAGTGATACATTATGACTTTTTCGAATTAGCTCTCCCATGAACCTATTCGTAGCTTAATTTTAACTACGCCGCAAGCGGCGGGGTATTAAACCCGAGCTTCGCAATAAAAAAATGATAACTATAATAGATATGTCATAGTTCATTAAATCGATGAACTGTACCATATGAAA
>JBQVLY010000162.1:0-3213 GCA_052361065.1 Methanosarcinaceae archaeon
TAGATGAATGTTGAGAAGAGGTTTATATGATTTGCTACGTGGATGTGAAAAGTTATAAATTATATACTATGAAAAAATTTAACAGTTCGCAGATAGATTTATCTTTCAAAGTAAGGTATTAAATCTCACAAACGTTTCAAAAATGCAAGACTTTCCATACCTTCTTCTAAGCAATTAACTTCTGTTACGAACCTGCCTTTATAGTCTGATAAACTTTTTACCACGTGTTTCCAGTTAATATTACCTCTGCCAGGCGGCAGATGTTCATCTTTTTTACCCATATTATCGTGCAAATGAACATGCGAGATCCTGCCTTTGTACATTCTCAAAAAATCATCCATAATCTCTGTGCCCATTGTATTTGCATGACCAAGATCAAGGGTCAGTCCTACATTATCGCGTTTGGTTTCTTCAACCATGCGCAGTATTTCCTGTGGATATTTCCCGAATATACCGGGAACTTCTGGCATGTTCTCAACTGTGATCATAATACCGTAATCTGTGGCAAAGTCACAAAGCAATTGCAGAGACTTAATGTTGGTCTGCCATGCAAGGTCCGGTAACTGAGCCCCGTGGGGTGAGAGGTAACCTGGATGAACAATTGCAAGTTCTACAAAATCAGAGGCAAGAGTTAGATAATCCCGCATCTGACGCAGTACTTCGTTGTGTATTCCGGTGTTTAAGCCTGCTAGGTTCATGTCTGAGAAGGGAAGATGAAGGGTAAGTTCCAGATCGGTGGTGTCGTGGATATCCCGCACCCGAGTAATTGTCTCGCGGTTCAAGCACTGGGTGCCTTCCTGTACGATCTCCCATCCTGTGTAACCACAGTCTTCAAGTTCATACGCCCAGCTGAACGGATCATCAACAATTGCGCGTGATGAGAAACTTATCATTTTTAGTTTCATGATATACTATTTCCATAATCTATGGATATTGTATGTTTTAGTCTTGTATATTGCATAGTACCGGAATTGGCTTGAATTTCATCTTAAAACATCGGTAAATTGCTCTTGCACACGCGTCTGCTCTTAAAATTAATAGAAGCACTGGTTATCCAATTTTATAATATTTCTCGTTCGTATTGTGGTGGACTTTATTGGTTTCGATATTCGGATTTGCGGTGTCAATAACTATTTATGCAGGCGGACAGCGCTGCATTTAGCGTGTGGTAGCACCGTTTTTATTCCGGATTCGTTAAACCAACTGCACCACAACACAATCGTGTACTTGCTAAAATACAGATTATTTCATGACAATAATTTCATTAGAGTTCACAACTTACATATGCAAGTTAGTCCGGGGGTTTATGGAATACTCTGTGATGATGAATGAGAGATTTGAGGGCGTTGCGGTGGAAAAATGTAGAAAACGGGTGGTTGATCACCACCCTAAAATAGTTAATTAAAGAAAAGATATTTAAGCAGACACAGGTCCTACAAGTATCTTGGTCTTTCTAATCTCAACTCTTCTTAGCGGGTATATGTGTTTTGCTTGCCTGTATATATTTGCAGACAATTTTCCGATGATGGCTTCCTCGACAAACTGATCGAACTTCACTTCGGATGCACGTTTTATAACTATTTTGTTCATCTCTTCCCTGATGCCTTTAATCTGGCTTGTACGTGCTCTTTTCACTGTGAAACATGACGGTTTCACTGTAATTTTATATCCGTCCTTTGTAGTGACATCAAGATTTGCATCAATTCTTGATGTCTGGCGTTTTACAATTGAACGAAGATAGTCGGTTGTGATCTCATGACCTATGAAACTTGTGTGTGCAGTATCACCCACAACGTCATTGATCTCAAGTTTGAGTTTTATGTTATGTTTTGAGAAATCATTTGTGAGTTCACCAACAGTTGTCTCAACAATACGCCCTATCAAATTTCCGGGATCGCTGGTTGGTGTAAAACCGATTCGGTTACTGCCCATAAACTTTGGCATTTCAACAGCATACCATTTTTTTGATTTCCATTTATCTAATTTCCTCTGTATTTTCCGTGCCAATAAATTCCTCCAGTGTTCGTAATATATATATATATATAAATTAAATTTTTGTTAATGTCAATGCATCATTTGTAATATCCAATTAACACGGCTTTGTCAGATTAGACAATTAATATTGTTAATGATGTCGGTTTAAGGATTACTAATACATTATTATAAAGCAAATTCTTGATATCGATTTGTTCTGTAATGTGACAAAATCAAGTCAAGTTAAGTCAAATCCAAACAGTGTTCAATTTTTAATTGATTTGATCTATTAAACAATCGTATTATTCACTATTAGATGGCTGTTTATAATCTACATATCCATATATAAGCAAATCGGTCAAACCATCTTTGTGTGCTGAACCCTCCAAAAGTTATTTATGATAGCCCGTAAAACAAATTTGAAATATTCTCGTACATAGGATAAGTGCACCCCTGTTTATATTGGTGTTTCAACATTCTTTTTGAACGTAGGCTGAGAAAGGTAGTAATGTTCTTACAGCATTGTCCGGCAAATAAAGACTACCACCCTCGCTCCTGCGACTTTCCGGCAACTTAACATGTTAGGTCGTGTCCACGAGTTATTGAACAGGCACCCTAAACTTGAATAATTCTTTCAATGTCCATACATGATCTGTAAGTTTCTGAGCCACATCTGGTGTCCTTTGCAACCATCTTTTGTTCCCACAATTGACCTTTAATTTCAGTTATTTATGCGGCTTAACAAAATAATACCATGCCTGAAAGAAGTCTAGTGCCGTGTCAACTACCAAGTGTCGGATTATTTAACCGAAACTGAAAAGAAAAACGGAGCATCAGTTTCGCCGAATAAGAAAGAGCGATTACTCGCATTCCCTCTTCTAAGAACCGGACTTGCAACTTTTATCACATCAGGCTCAAGCCTTTCATAACCCATTCTGTATCGGGCAGCAGTTAACAATTCAATGGCTTCATTGTTTTAATTGCCATTTTCCTTCTAAAACTGCTTTTGTAATTCTGGTTTGTAGCCTGTTAATATTTTTAGTGACCTTTTTCCAATCGAAATTTTTCCATTGGATTTTTGGTCTCATATCTGCAACTACGACACCGCTTAAAAACCGTTTTGTATTTCATGTTTATAATTGTGAGAACGTGCCGCGCTCTCGCGCGCCATGACAAGAAGTTATATCACAAATTGCCTCACGGCTACCCCTTCCATTTGGGGTAATCCTACTGTGAAAT
>JBQVLY010000163.1:0-3211 GCA_052361065.1 Methanosarcinaceae archaeon
AGCAGGTTTTCGATTTCAAAAAGGAGTCAGTTACCCTCAGATTTGAAGTGGATACGCCTTATTAATCCTAGTAAAGTTCATGTCTTTAGACAGTATTTCTATTATTTTAGTTGGCTTAAACATTTCAAAAGTATTCACAATATACAGCCACAAAGCAAGCAATGCAAAAATACTAAGTAAATATACAATCCATATGTACAATTCAAGAGATAAATTGTAATTCGAATGGGGTATTTGTTTAAGAACCCAAGAACCAAAAATAATTGTACTTATGTAAGTTAGAATAAGAATCAAAAAATCTGGACTTTTTATGAATATATCAATAACTCTTGTAGAATAAGATGATGAAGCTTGTTGTATAGCAATTAAACTTAAAGTAATAACTATGGCAAGTATGGCGGCTTCACTTTGTATTAAGGCACTAATCATGTATCTTGCACTATCAACATCAGTATGAATACGTCCAAAATAAAATGATATTGCGGATACGATAAATGCTGGGACAAATAGAATAATGTAAGTAAACGGTTTTTGATATTTCATTAACCTATGAAATATTGTCATAATACTTATAGTCAAACGTTGGACGGCATACCCAACTACAGCAGAGTTGCGAGGCAGAACGATAAAGATCACTTATCCTTTTTGTCCTTCCTGAACACAGATGGCAGATCCACAGCATACGTTCCGTCATGTTTGATTGCCATTATAATTTCTTTGCGTTCAAGAAGTGAATCGAGATTAAGTTCATATGACCCGGGACCAAGTATCCGAACGGATTCTACACGCTCGCCATCATCTTCTACAACACTGTGTTCCTGATGCTCGATACCCAAAATATCATCAATTTCCTGAATGAACTTCCCATCAGGCACGTCTTCGGATGATGTATCCTCTGTGGTTTTATTGGTTTCGCCTGTTTGCCCTGTAACTTCAGTATCCTGTGATTCCCCATCACCGGATGAGGGAGCAGGCTCTATGTTACTGACATACAGGAACTTGTTCCAGCCGCAGTTTGGGCAGCCGTCTAATATTACAGCAGCACCATCTTCAAAAACGTTCTCGCATCGGGTACATTTGTGCGGCATCAATTCACCGGTCTTTAATACGGACTGTGGTTATTTAAACATTTACGACTTCGATGATAACATTGTGGTCACTTAACCAGATATCTGCCGATAAGGGGTTTAAGTCTTTGCTTTGTCTCATACGGAATCATACTATGTACAGTTGTTATTGCACCTGCAAGTGCATCCTTGCACAAGCAATCCTGTGATGTCGAGACTTTATCGATAGTTGCGGTAATAATATCTTTGACCGCTGCTTCGTTTATAGTAGCATTTTCAATTATTGTCCCGATTGTCACATCTTCTTCAGACCAGACGTCATAATCTGTGACCGTAGCGATCATTGAGTAACACATCTCGGCTTCACGTGCGAGTTTTGCTTCGGGTATGGCGGTCATACCGATGATGTCAAAACCAAATGTCTGGTATACACGCGATTCCGCACGGGTTGAAAATTGGGGACCTTCTATGCATACGTACGTGCCACCACTTTGAACATTGTAGTTCTTTTCTTTTGTAACATCAAGGATCGTTTTTGACAGGGTGGGGCAGAAGGGGTCCGCAAAGCCCATATGTACAACGATACCATCTTCAAAGAACGTGCCTGGTCTTGATCTTGTACGATCATATATCTGGTCCGGTATAACAATATCCAAAGGCGCAAGCTCTTGTTTCAAACTGCCTACCGCCGATGCTGCGATTATACGCTTGACACCAAGTTTTTTGAGGGCAAAAATATTTGCTCGTGAGTTTAAGTGAGAAGGACATATCCTGTGTCCGACACCGTGTCTTGGTAAAAAGCAGATTGTCTTGTCACCGTATTCGCCGATCGTGATGCTATCCGATGGCGGTCCGAATGGTGTGTCAACATCGATGTCCCTTACATTATCAAAGAGGCTCACATCATATATCCCGCTGCCACCGATTATTGCAATATCCACATTTTCATTCATCCGGATGCCCCTTGGGTTTCATACCAATTTCCATAACGTTTTGCCGTCTTTCAACACTGACGTAATTTTACCAATGCGTTCCATCTCTTTAAGCACTTCCATCATACGCCCGGGCTGTGCAATTTCAAATGAAACCGGGTCAAGCGAGTAGTATGTGTACAAGCCATGTTTTATTGCTGCTATATTCCATGCATCCTTTTTCACTTTTGCCATAAGGCGCGATATGATATCCATCATATCCTCTATAAAGTTCCAGGGATATACTATCCATGCCCAATCCTCCACACGTTCGCCGCAGTAATCGGGATCAATTTCGGATGTGTAAAGGTACTGTAGTGTTGCTGTCCTGACCTCTACAGGATCTTGCCTGAGTACATATTCCTTTGCATGGATCATGCTCTTGCCTGTGTCAGCAATGTCATCCACGATCAGTACTTTCTTACCTGTCACGGCGGTATCCGCAAGCGGATATTTTATCACGGGTTCGTCTCCTGTGACTGCCGTGCCAATATAGTGTTCTATCTTAAGACTTGTCAGATCATCAAGTCCGAGGAAATCACACATGACACGTCCGGCAAACCATCCGCCGCGTGCAAGTGCGATTATAACATCGGGTTCGTAGCCCGAAGTTTTCACGTCGTTTGAAACATCTCTGCAAAGGCTGTAAATGTATTCCCAGTTTGTAACTACACATTTGAATTTGTCAGGTAATGCCATTGATAATCCTCTTTTTGTCAATTGAATTTATTATGTGCATGATGTAATGTACTAATTATATCCTTGCCTGTAGAGTGCAGAACTGTTTATAATTTGAGCACACACTGATTTATATGTTTTCTTTTTTTGTTACATCCTGCGATCATGGCATGTCTACTTCTTGAATGGATTGTTAATAAGAAAAAGTGTATTTGTTTGACCATTGCACCGTTTTGTTGTGGCATTTGCGGTTTAACGGATTTGAAATGAAAATGGTGCTACCACACGCGCGAGAGCGCGCACATTCCATACCTGAACAGATTCGCTCATCCCCCCTACACACTTCATTCTCACCTCCTCAACTAATTCAATTTCGCAATCATGCACCCATTTTTTCTCTGCATTTCATCCCAATTTCAAAACGAAACTTTTATATCTATGTAGGGGTAATCCCTCCTACATGGTAATAAAACGCAAGAAAAAGAACGGACGCAT
>JBQVLY010000164.1:0-3179 GCA_052361065.1 Methanosarcinaceae archaeon
CAAAGAAGCATGCCATTGATAATATAATTGTGGTAAATCATACGAAGTTTGAGGGAGCGATAGAACCCGTCAACTTACATCATAATTAAAAAGAGGGAACAATAATGGAAGATCACGAAGTAAATTCAACCTGGTTTAAGAAAGGTGCTACTTTTAGTGATAAGTCCGCCCGAAAAGAATTTGGGCTTACACAGGAGGATATTTTTGAAGGCATTGAGGATGGCAAGCTACATTACCGCATTAACAGTGTGTTCGGGAACCCATACTATAGACTAATTCGAAGTGAAGTGGAAACATTCATAGAAAAATACGGTAGCAATGATCTTAAGAAGAAAAAAATCAAGAACGAGTTGGCACAGGCCAACAAGGAATTGAAGAAATTGAAAACCCAGATTGCTTCTCTGGAACTGAGAAAAGCTGGACTGCTATCTAATCTTGATGAGTTTGAAAATAACGAATAGGAGTTGTGTATATGGAAAAGAACTATCATTGTAACTGTAAATCCGGATGTCAAAATAACCGGTGTGCCTGTTTCAAAAATAATGAACCATGTGATGATAAATGCGGATGCGTTGACTGCCAGAATCCGTTTAATGGAATAGATGTAGAAAACTATTCAACTTGTGCTCTTCAACATATCAATATTGTTAAAGCTCTGTCACAGAAAAAATTAAATGAGGAACATGAATTACCATGCGGCTGTGAGTCCGTCAAGTTAAAAGATTTATTAAATGATTATGAATGCAATGAATGCAGTACTGTGTACTGGTATTCTTTTTGTTGGGGGGAGGTAGTTCAAGACGATGATACATGGCATTGCGAAATATGTGGAGAATGTAAGGATTGGAGAGAATGGCATTGCGATAACTGCAATAAATGCACGTATGGAGTATCATTACCATGTCAACACTGTGGTAAAGAAGCTCCATTTCAGGATATGGTTTAAACATGCAAAATATAGAAAAGACAATCCTGAGCATACTCAAAAAGTTCGAAGTACTGGATGACTATGAAAAAAGACCCATCTACCGGCTCTTCACATCAGGCAAGGGGCGGGGTTCAATGCACTGGTGTATATGCACAGGTATGATCGGGAAACGCTGGCTAAGATGAGGACGGATTATCTGCTTGAGTTTGAGGCGAAACTTGATGCGAGGATCGGGATGCTTGGGGATGAGGCTGCTGCGAAGAAGGGGCGGCTTGGGAAGCAGGTTGAAGAGCTTATAAGGTATGATGAGGTGTTGAATAATATGTCGCTTCGGATGATTGGGATTGATCCGGATGATGGGGTCAAGGTTGATTATGCGAAGTTTGAGGGATTGGTGGAGAAGGTATGAGTGAAAGAACTAATGAGATCGAATCTAATAATGTTTAATACACAGAATATATGCAAAAATAGGTGGAATAGATGACGAATTCGATTACTCAAATAATCACCATGCCAGAAGGCAAGATACTGGAATTCAAGCGCGACATTTCATCACCCAAAAACATACTCAAAACGCTTGTAGCATTTGCCAACACTGCCGGAGGGCGTTTAATAATCGGAGTGGAGGATGAATCCGGAGAGGTTTTGGGTGTTGAGGGTCCACTTGATGAAGAGGAGCGTCTTTGCAGCCTTATTGCTGACAGTATTTCCCCAAGGCTTGTTCCAAATGTTGAATTGATGACAGTGGAGGGTAAGACCGTGCTGGGTGTTGAGGTCTATCCGAGTGGCTCACGTCCGCATTGGGTCAAGAGAGAAGGACCTATGGACGGCGTTTATGTGAGACTTGGTTCCACTAACCGGAAAGCTGACAGGGAACTGATCTCCGAGCTTCAGAGAAGTGTCTCAGGTGTTTCATTTGATGAGATGTCGATGCCTGATCTGTCTTCCAGTGACCTTGATCTTGATGCTGCTAAAAAAGGCTTTAAGGGAATTCGGGAGCTAAACGAAGAGGAATTAATTACGCTTAAACTTCTGACCAGGGAGCAAGGTAGATTAGTTCCGACTACAGGCGCTATGCTTCTCTTTGGAAAGAAGAGAGATTTTCATTTCCCTGATGCGTGGATCCAATGCGGGCGGTTCATGGGGAATGATAAGGCATATATTTTCGACCATACTGAAATCCACGAAGACCTTCCGGGTTCTGTTGAATCTGTGATGCTTTTCCTGAAGAAGCATGCATTCAGAGGTGCCGATTTTTCAGAGATACGGCGTAAGGATGTATGGAGTATTCCCCTTACAATTCTTCGTGAGGCTCTTATCAATGCTATTGTTCATGCAGATTATTCCCAAAAGGGTGCACCTATCAGAGTATCCTTTTTTGATGACAGGATCGAGATAGAAAATCCTGGTATTCTTCTTCCCGGAATGACCATAGAGGATGTGAAACAGGGTGTTTCAAGGATCAGAAATCGTGTTATTGCCAGGGTTTTCAGGGAACTGGACCTGATCGAGCAGTGGGGCAGTGGTTTCCGTCGTATTTTGAAGGATGCTGATGAGCTTGGACTTCCCCAGCCGGAGATTATTGAGATTGGAATGCGGGTAAGGTTTACTGTATATCTGGCGGAGTCCATTGCGGTTGAAACCACCGAGTCGGTTACTGGTGAAGCCGAGTTGCGGCCTAAGTTACGGCCCGAGTTACGGCCCAAGTTACGGCCCGAGTTGCGGTTAGAGTCACAGCTTGCGGCTAAAGTACTTATTCTTCTGATGAAAAATGATGCCGGAAAGGCTGAACTTGCGTCTGGATTAGGTCACAAAACCGTATCAGGAGAACTTAAAAAACAAATCAAGAACCTTCTGGAATTCGAATATATTGAAATGACAATCCCGGAAAAACCCCGCAGCAGCAAGCAGAAATACCGCCTGACGGCTAAAGGCAAGGATTTCTTAGCTAGAGAGACTGAAGGAGGCGGAGAATGAGCACATTGTCTCTTTCACCTTTAGATAAATTCCACGAAGCGGTTCCGTATATGAAGATTGACACTAAGTTCACGTTAAATAGGCACCAAGTACCGACCCAGTTACCGACCCAGTTACCGACCCAGTTGTATAAAACCCCCTTTTCCGAACAAGTAATCAGATATGTTACCATACAACCCATGTTCTCCAGTATCACTCCAAAATTCACCGTTTTCATCCATAAATAACCCCTCATAACGTCTATTCCTATCGATTTTTACCAGTTGAACACTTT
>JBQVLY010000165.1:0-3103 GCA_052361065.1 Methanosarcinaceae archaeon
ATTGTCTGCTATACACGGAGCAAGGAGCTTTTTGAGACAAGCAGGGGTTTACTTCCTATGACCGAGGAAGGGCGAAAGAGGTATAAGAATCCGGGCAATGATCCACGGGGCGATTGGCAGTCTGTAGCTATAACGGCACAAGCCGGACATGGAACGTCATCCCAATTTTACGATATTATTACGCCCAGCGGCAGGAAAGTAACCCTACCACCTGGTAACTGTTGGCGAGTAACTGAAAAAAGACTTTCTGAGTTAATTAGGGATAATCGGATCTGGTTTGGGAAAGATGGTAATAATGTACCAAGAATTAAAAAATTTCTGTCTGAGTCGAAGGGAGGTTTGACGCCTCATACATTATGGAAGGCAGATGAAGTGGGAACAACAAATTCCACGAGCAAAGCATTACTCAATATCCTCGGTGGTGAGTCTTTGTTCGAGACACCAAAGCCAATTGAATTGGTAAAGCGCATGACTGCTATTTCCGCTCAGCATGATTGTAGCGATATTGTTCTTGACTTCTTCGCTGGCTCTGCCACCACTGCTCATGCTGTCCTTGACCTCAATAAAGAAGATGGTGGTAACCGAAAATTTATCATGGTTCAACTCCCTGAAAAATGTGCTGAAAGTTCCGAAGCATTTAAATCCGGCTACAAAACCATTGCCGAGATCGGCAAGGAGCGCATCCGCCGTGTGATCAAGAAAATCGAAGCAGACTCACAAACCAAACTGGATATTAACGACACTGCCGACAAACAGGATTTGGGTTTCAAAGTCTTTAAACTCCGGAAGTCCAACTTCAAGATATGGCGCTCTGATGTGAAAACGAAAGAAGAACTTGCTGCTCAACTTACACTGCACATTGATCCGGTGGACGAAGACGCCACTGTCGAAAATATCCTCTACGAACTGATCCTGAAATCCGGCGTTTTGCTGACTGCGAGGATTGAGGAAAAGGGTGGATATTATCTGGTGAATGGCGGCGAAATAGCCCTGATGCTGGAAAGGGTGAACGAGAGTTTTATCAAAAAAGTCATAGCGGAAAATCCTAACAAAGTAATTACCCTTGACCGATTTTTTAGCAACGACGACCAATTAAAAACCAATAGCGCATTGCAGATGAAAGATGCGGGGATAGAGTTTAAGGCGGTGTAACAAATGGAAAATACAAACAGCATCTTTGAAAATGGTTCTGTCTGGCTCAAGGCAGATTTTCACCTCCATACAAAAGCAGACAGCGAATTCAAATACACTGATAATCCCAACGAATTTGTGGTCAAATACACTACCCAATTAAAAGCGCAAAATATTCGGGTTGGGGTAATCACCAACCACAACAAATTTGACCGGACTGAATTCAAAGCGTTGCGGAAGGCTGCTAACAAAGAAGATATTTTCCTGCTGCCCGGCTTAGAGTTTTCCTGCAAAGATGGTGCTAAGGGGATACACTTGCTAATTGTGTTTAATTATGACTGGACCGACAACACTGAAAATCAAAATTACATAGCAGATTTCATCACAACGGCTTTTGCAGGGGTGCCCAATTGTAATTCACCGCCATATCCTAACTCAAAATTTGGGCTGAGAGAAACAGTTGAACATCTTGAGGTCTACAAAAAGGATTATTTCATTATTATGGCACACGTGGATGATAGCAACGGAATCTTCAAAGAATTGCAAGGTCGTAACCTTGCGGAATTTATTAAAAGCGATGCGTTTCAGCGAAAGGTGCTTGCCCTTCAGAAGTCAAGAAGCTATGACAACAGGAAAAAACTGGATGAGATACTGGGGGAAAACGTACCTGCATTTGTTGAGGGTAGCGATGACGCACATAAAGGAATTGAAGGGATAGGCACTGGGATACAAAAGACATATTTTAAACTCGGCGCTTTCGACTTTTACGCATTGAAATTTGCATTTCTCGACAAAGATTGCAGGATTGCCCCTGCCCCACCTGAAACTAAAAACGGTTACATCAAGTCTGTTACATTTAATGGGGGTAAATTAGATGGAACAACTATTTACTTTAATCATTCCATGAACAACCTTATTGGAATTAGGGGCAGCGGTAAATCTTCCATTCTTGAATCAATTAGATATTTTTTAGATATAAATATTACGGAAGAGAATAATCTTGATTGGGAATACAAAACAAAACTGGTCAACAGCACTATTGGAAGTGGCGGCAAGGTGGTGATGGAGATTGTGGACGATCATGGGAATGAATACCGTGCAGAAAAAATATTGGGCGAAAGCACTACAATATATAAAGGGGAAGACATGCAGTACGGTTTAAAAGCCAGTGCAATCGTAGCTAATCCAGTTTATTTCGGACAGAAAGACCTTTCCAAAATCGGTAATTCCCTGTCAACAGAATACCTCATGAACAACCTGATAGGCGAACGAATTACAGAACAAAAAAGATTGATTGATAACAAAAGTCAGGAGATTTATTCCATACTCTCTGAAATAAAGAAGATTGATAAAAACTTAGACATGAAGCCGGATATAGAGGCAAAAAAAGATGAGTTAGAGAACAACTTGCAGAAATTCAAAGATTATAAAATTGATAAAAAACTAGAAAAGCAAATTGGGTTCAATAAGGATGCTAACCATATCAAACGGGTGAGGGAGTTTGAGGAAAATGTTTTGGCAAGCGTTGATGAACTTATAGAAGAATACAAAGAAAGTTTTGAAACATTTACCAAATATGAATCCAAAGAGAATCAACAATTATTCAAAAAGCTATATGAATCCTTTGAATCCTTCCAAAACCTATTTGGTCAAATAGACGACATTAGCAAAAGACTGATTGCAGAACATAAAACCTTCCAGCACATAGAAGATGAATTCCAGAAGAGATATGGGGAATTAAAAGAAAAATTTGCTGAAATAAAACGCGAAATAAAATTGCCAAATATTCAGCCGGACGACTATGTGAAATTCACTAAAGACCTTGACCTCACCAATGCAAAACTGAAAGAAATTGAAAAATTGGCTAAGAAAAAAGCAACATCTAAAACCCGATTGAAAAAAGCGTTAACCGAACTCCAACAACTCTGGCATAAGGAGTTTGAAATAATTAAAGATGAAATAGACAGGATAA
>JBQVLY010000166.1:0-3060 GCA_052361065.1 Methanosarcinaceae archaeon
GTGTGGCATATTTTGCCCCTGCAAGCAGCATGAACCCTGAAACCCAGCGGCTCTATAAAGAAAACAGGTTGACAATCACGCGCCAGCTTCAATATTCGGAAAAACACGAAAAATCCATAGATGTGGTACTGGGCTTAAACGGGATTCCTGTTGCCACTGCTGAACTCAAAAACCCGATGACAGGACAGACATGGCGAAACGCAATTCATCAGTACAAAAACGACCGCGACCAGAATGACCTGATATTCAGGTTCAAGAAACGGTCACTCGTGCATTTCGCTGTTGACCCTGACGAAGTTTACATGACAACCCGGCTTTCAGGCAGGAACACGCGCTTTTTACCTTTCAACATGGGTGACGGAACAGGTGCAGGCAATCCTGAAAATCCGGACGGGTACAAAACCGCTTATCTCTGGGAACAGGTATTACAGCGTGACAGTTTCCTTGACATACTGGCGCGCTTCATCCACATACAGGTGGAAGAAAAGAAAGTCGGCAGCAAGAAGGTCAAAAAAGAAACTATGATATTTCCACGTTATCATCAGCTTGATGTTGTGCGAAAACTTGATTCGGATGCAAAACAAAAGGGCGTGGGCAACAACTATCTTGTGGAACATTCGGCAGGCAGTGGAAAAAGTAATTCGATTGCGTGGCTTGCTCACAGGCTTGCAAGCCTTCACGATGACCGCGATGAGAAGGTCTTTGATTCGGTGATCGTCATAACCTGACAGGCGTGTACTCGACCAGCAGTTACAGGGTATCATCTACCAGTTCGAACATAAACAGGGAGTAGTCCGGAGGATAGATGAAGACACAAAACAACTTGTTCTTGCTTTAGCAAAAGGCACTCCGATCGTGATCAGCACATTGCAAAAATTCTCATTCATCGTCGAGCAGATTCAGAAGCTTCGTGAGAAAAATGAAATCCCTCCGGACCTGCTGGATGAAGACGGCATTTTCCCTGATAGAAAATATGCAGTTATCATTGACGAAGCACACAGTTCACAGGGCGGCGAAAGTGCAACAGACCTGAAAGGTACGCTTGCTGCCTTCCGGATAAAAGAAGAAGCTGAGTGATATGCCAGCGAACATAACCTTCCTGATTACGAGGAAGAGATTCTTCGCACAATGGCAAAACGCGGCAGGCAGCCAAACATCAGTTTCTTTGCTTTCACAGCAACACCAAAATACAAGACACTGGAAGTTTTTGGTTCGCAAGGCAGGGACGGAAAACCTGTGCCATTCCATCTTTACAGTATGCGCCAGGCAATAGAAGAAAATTTCATCCTTGATGTGTTAAAACACTACACCACCTACAAAACATACTACCGTCTCATTAAATCTATTGACGAAGACCCGGAAGTAGATAAGAAGAAGGCTGCCCGTGCACTTGCACGATTCCTGAGTCTGCATCCACATAACATAGCCCAGAAAACAGAGGTAATGGTGGAGCACTTCAAAACTTTTGTCATGCACAAGATCGGCGGCAGAGCCAAAGCAATGGTAGTGACATCTTCAAGGCTTCATGCTGGCAGGTACAAGCAGGAATTTGACAAATATATCGCTGCTAAAGGTTATACGTGCATCAAAACGCTGGTGGCTTTTTCTGGGAAAGTAATTGATCCTGATGTGTCAAATGTGGATTACACTGAAATCGGCATGAATAATGGAATTCGGGAAAAGGAACTACCTGAGAGATTTGCAAGCGATGAATACCAGGTGCTTTTGGTAGCTGAAAAATACCAGACAGGTTTTGACCAGCCACTTCTACACACAATGTATGTCGATAAGCGGTTATCAGGCATTCAGGCTGTACAGACACTCTCCCGCTTAAACCGTATTCATCTTGGCAAGGAAGATACGTTTGTGCTTGATTTCGTAAATGATACCCAGGAGATACTTGACTCATTCCAGCCGTATTATGAACAGACAAATATCGGTGAGAGGGTAGAACCACACCAGCTTTATGAATTACAGGCAAGACTGGACGCGCAGCAGGTCTATTATAAAGCCGAAGTCGAAGAGTTCAGTAAAGTGTTCTACAAACCAGCAAAGAACCAGACGTCTTCAGACCATGCTAAGATGAATGCCTGCATCGATCCGGCTGTGACCCGTTTCAAACAACTTGAAAAGGATACACAGGAAGAGTTTCGTAAAGTTCTGGTGGCTTACCGGAACCTGTATGCGTTCCTTTCACAGATAATTCCTTTCCAGGATTCAGACCTTGAAAAGCTGTATTCGTATATCCGTTTCCTTTTGATCAAACTTCCAAGACGCGGAACTGACGACGTGTATAATCCGGATGATGAAGTTGCGCTTGAGTATTACAAGCTCCAGAAGATAAGCGAAGGAGCAATCGAATTGAAAGCAGGCGGTGAATTGGACGGCCCCACATCAGTGGGAACAGGTGTAAGTCATGAAGAGAAGATCGAGTTATCACAAATAATCGATATTCTCAATGAGCGTTTGGGAACAGATTTCAAACCTGCTGACCAGTTGTTTTTTGACTCCATTTGTGAGGATGCCGTTTCGGATACGAATTTGCGCCAGGCTGCCATGGCTAATACGATGGAGAACTTTGGATATGTATTTTTAAAGGCTCTTGGAGGGCTTTTTATCGACCGGATGGATCAGAACGAGGAGATAACTGCAAGGTATATGAATGAAAAAGAGTTCCAAAAAATTGCAGGGCACAATTTACTGGAGCGTGTGTATAAGCAGATAAGGGGTGAGGAAGCACCTGCATAGAATGCATCGAAGGGGTAGTTTACTTGTTTTAGTTCTCCTACCGCCCCTCTTCCCTTCAACCTGCACGGGCGTCCATCCTGATTTGCCAGCTAAGACTGTGATAGAAATTTATAAAAGCCGAGGACTGGTGGAAGAAGTTATACCTACAAATATGAGTATAAAATAAAATCGATTTGGTACGCACGATGCTGATTATGACACCCTTTTTGCTTTATTTTTGTTAAACGTGGGTTATGATACTATGATATTACAGTATTATGATGTTATGGTGCGATATTTGCGTTAAGTTGATGTACCAAAAGTACCATTTAA
>JBQVLY010000167.1:0-2952 GCA_052361065.1 Methanosarcinaceae archaeon
CGGTGTAGAACAGATTTTAAAAATGGCACGGTCTACCGATAGCGATTTTATTTCATAGTGACGAAGATGGGCTATAATATCACAATGTATTCCTGAATCATATATAAATAACTATTCAGCCCTGTCCGCAATTCGATGGCGTCATTCTAGCATCGGTGTTAATAAAGTTAGACAGCCACATGCAAATATGTGGATGGCTTAACCGAGCACCAATGAAACATTCTCAAATGTGAGAAAAATAGGTTATATATAACCCTTTACCAATTATATCCCTACAATGCCAAAACCCATGATAATTCACGATCCGGTTCACAAAACGGTCATGCTTAGTGAAATTGAACAGATGCTCATAAATACCCGTCAGGTCCAGCGACTGCGCAAAATACAGCAGCTCGGACTCGCAGACGTGGTTTACCCCGGTGCCAATCACACGCGTTTTGAGCACAGCATCGGAACAATGCATACTGCATCAATAATTGCAAATGCGCTCGGTCTTGAGCCGGATGAGGTACAGAAGGTCAGGATTGCAGGACTATTACATGATGTGGGTCATTCTGCACTATCACATGCAGTTGAAGGTGTATTAAAGCGAAATACGAAATTCCAACCTGTTATTGAAGATAAAAAAGTAATCAAGCACGAATCATTTACAAGGAACATCATAAAGAACAAATTCCCTGGCAAGAAAAACATACACCGACATGTTGAAGCGGAGTTTGGGATCGATGCGCATATTTTCTTTGATGATATAGCAAAGATGGCAACAGGGGACGCACATTTACTTGAACACCCATATCTTGGTCATATCATTTCAGGTGACATAGACGCAGACAGGATCGATTTCCTTTTGCGTGATTCCTATCATACAGGCGTATCTCTTGGACTTATCGATGTTGACCAGATAGTTCAGAGTTTAACGATCAAAGACAAGCGCATTGTGCTTGGAGCACTTGAAGGTTCCACTTACGATGAAGACATGGCACTGGCAGCCGCAGAATCCATGCTTATCGCACGTGCCCACCATTATATTGCGATAATACACCATCCAAAAACACAGGCTGCACGTGTAATGCTGCTGTGTGCTCTTGAGGATGCACTGTCCAACGTCGAAGAAACAGGTGGCAATGATGCAGTTACTGCTGCTATCATCAAATTTTTTACAGTATATAATGATAATGACCTGCTTGGTTTCATAAAGACAAATGGCAGTGTGCATTCGAAAAAGTTTATGGGCGATATCCGTGATGGAAATATCTATAGTCCACGTGTTCGTTTTACACAAAAAACCCTGTCACCTATCACAAAAATGGCACTTTCAACCATTGCACGTCATGGGGTTGCCAGAAAGATGTTTGAAAATGAACTCAAAAAGAAGTTTGATGGCGTTTTGATAGATCTGAGTGTAGCATCAGGTGTTCCGAAGAACACTCGTATTGTCATAAATGAAGATGAAGGCTTTATTTATGACGAATCCGCACTTGCTAATGGCCTGGTGCGTGCAATATCGCGCCAGATGTCATTGACGGCATTCGCACATCCGGACATGGTGGTGGATGCTGCTAAAATGGAATCTAAAATGCGGTCACTTGTTGATGATATTTCTCCAAAGCTTATCAGGTTCATTCGTAGTGAACAGTATCTCCCTATTGAGGGATTGATACTTCTTCTCTATGGTATTCATGACATTTTTGAGATTAAAGACGACATATATATTTCGATTCCACGAATCCGGAACATCACCTGGCTATACAATACTGTGGAACTATTTAACAGGAATGAGATATTAAAAAACCTGTTTGATTACGATTTCCACGACAGGTATGGGTTTTTGTATAGTGAAAAGGTATTTGAGGATCTGCAGATACTGGTTGCTATGGGTGTTGTGGATGAGGATCTAAGGTATTATGAAATGAATGAACGGTTTAAGCAGAGGTATGAATACGTACTTACAAGTGATGGTGTTGAATATGCAAGATCGCTAAAAGATTCTTATCAACGCGAGTTTGCGACTATCATGGATTATCTTGTTATGAATAAACATTCGATACCAAGGGATATTGTGACCATGCAAGCTGATAGGTATGACCGGACAACAAGACATCAGGTGCGAAACAGATGAGATTAGGAGAAGCAGTTCTGCTCAGGACTACAAATAAAGGGAAATTACGCGAATTCATCATTACTGTATCAGAAGAAAAGTTCCATTCTGATTTTGGGATAATAGATGTGGGGGAGTTGTTGCAAAAAGAAGTGGGGAACACGATAACGTCTCACATGGGGCAGGTTTTTGTTATCCGGAAACCGCGAATGCCTGATATGTTCAAGTATGCCAGGCGCACAGGCGCGCCCATGATGCCAAAGGATATCGGTTTGATCATTGCATATACCGGTTTGAATAAGCAGGATTTTGTGCTTGATGCTGGCACAGGTTCAGGCATTCTTGCTATGTATCTTGGTTTTATCGCAAAACGGGTTGTAAGTTATGAGATCAGGGATGATTTTGCTACGGTGGCGCGCAAGAACATAGAACGCGCAGGGCTTGATAATGTAGAAGTACGCTGCGGTAATATTATAGATCGGATTGTCACTCTTGATGAGAAGTTCGATGTGGTGACTCTTGATACGATCGATGCGAAGGATGTTATACGGAATGTTAAAAATGTGTTGTGTCCGGGTGGATTTGTTGTAGCTTACTCTCCATTTTTTGAGCAGGCAAAAGAAATTCGTGTGAAAATAGAAGAAGTTGGTTTTGTTGATGTGACTACAATTGAATGCATTGAACGTGAGATATCATTTTCAGATCGTGGCACACGCCCGTCAACAGTACGTGTCGGGCACACTGGTTTTATTACTATAGCAAGAATGTGACATATTGAAATACTCCCATTTGACCTATAGGTTAACCTACCTTGTCACCAAAACAGCATTGGTGATAACAATGTCCCTGGAAAT
>JBQVLY010000168.1:0-2945 GCA_052361065.1 Methanosarcinaceae archaeon
CACCAAAAATCTTCTGGAGAATCGGGGTTTCGGAAAAATTACCAAAAGTAGTGTTTATTATCACCATAAATGTCACAGATACTATAACTACTTTTAGACTTATATAAATATGTATCCGCTGTGATATTATTGCTGTTTTTTTACGGCATAACTGAATTATGGGACTGTGCCGTTTTTTGCATATAATTCGGAAATTATTGATTCAAGTGAATCCGGTCACATGGGGGATTTGTTTCATAATTTGTAAAACAAATAGCAGAGCAGTGAATTTCATACTGGTAGCCGCACCTGCATTTTGTTCACAGTTTTCCCATTTTGTGCAGGAGTTCTGCATTGAGTACACTCGCACCTGCTGCACCACGAATAGTATTGTGTCCCATTGCTATGTATCGTATACCTTCCCTTATTCGCCCGATACTGACACTCATCCCGTCGCCCAGATTCCTGTCAAGGCGAGGTTGTGGCCTATTTGGATCATCATGAACTATTAACGCCTTTTCCGGCTCTGTAGGCAGGCCGCCAAGGTCAGGATTAAATTTTAAGAACGCATTCCTTACATCTCCGGGTGTAGGTTCATCTTGCATGATAGCCCAGATAGCTTCGGTGTGTCCGTCCATTACCGGCACTCTGTGACATGATGCGCTTACTGTTAGATCAGCATCTACAAATTGTGCACCATCGAAATCCCCGAGGAGTTTTTGGGGTTCTATTTCCATTTTTTCTTCTTCGCCGCCGATGTGAGGAACAATGTTATCAAGGATTGCCATCGAAGATACGCCGTCATAGCCCGCACCTGATATTGCCTGCATGGTCGCGACAGTTACATTCTCAAGCCCGAATTGCATGAGGGGTTTGAGTGACATAACCATCATTATTGTCGAACAGTTCGGATTTGTTATGATGTAACCATCCCACCCGCGTTTATCCTGCTGCACCTCAATCATATTCAGGTGGTCGGCATTTACTTCCGGAATAACAAGAGGGACATCTTCTTCCATTCGATATGCTGCAGCATTGCTTGCTACTGCAAACCCTGCTTTTGCAAAATCCGCTTCCACTGTTATAGCATTGCTTGACGGAAGTGCAGAAAACACCACATCAGCATTTACTTTTGTTGGATCTACAGGAACAACATCCATTTCTGCCACGCTTTTTGGAAGAGGGATATCCAGCCTCCAGTTTGCGGCGCTTTCGTATGTTTTTCCGACACTGCGCTGTGATGCTGCGAGTGATGTTATCTCAAACCACGGGTGATTGGCCAGTGCCTGGACAAAACGCTGTCCAACCGCACCAGTGGCGCCTAGTATACCTGCCTTTATTAGCTCTACCATAGCTACCTCAAAAAAGAAAAATACTTATCACAAAAAATAGAAATATAATGGAATAAGTAATCTTATTCCACTACAATTGCTTCTGTTGGGCATGCATCAATACATGCACCACAGTCGGTGCATTCATCTGCATTTACAACAGCGATATCATTATCGTTCATTGAGATTGCTCCTGTTGGACATTCATCCACACATGTTCCGCATCCTACACATTCATCTACATTTATTTTTGCTACCATTACTTATCCTCCTTTGGTAATTATCTTTATTCGATATAACATCGAAATTTGCAATATAGCATTACATGAATTAGATAAAAACCTATCGATGTTTATGGCTTGTGCGTACATACCAATGACAATATTTGGAAAGATAGGAGTTGACTCTCAATCATCATTTTGCAGCATTTTTTTTGATATATTCTGGATAAATGGATCATAGCAACGAAAATTAACCATAAATGATACTATCCTTTCACGGAGTTAAGTGCCTGCTACACACACAAAGCGTGCAGAATACAGAGTAAGCATCTTTTTTCTATGTGTTCTTCTGTGCTCGCCGTGTTTTTCCGAATAATTCCAGAAGATAATAATAAGATTCTTTTGTAAACAGGTAACCCTTATATAGTATTATGCATAATAATGCATAATATGGTACGCCCAAAAAAAAGACGAATGGTGAACTTTGAGCACAATACAAGGCACTACATGCCTTCAGGAGTTTCAACAAACATTATCGAAAAAGTCAACATAACTATTGACGAACTCGAAGCACTGAGATTATGTTATCTTGAAAAGTTAAATCAAAGTAATGCGGCTCTTAGAATGCATATTCACCAGTCTACATTTCAAAGGACGTTGCAAAGAGCATTGAGTAATATAACTGATGCTCTGGTAAATGGAAAAGAAATTAATATACAAGGAGGAAACTATATTATGCCAGGTAAGAATGGAACAGGACCCATAGGACAGGGCAGTGGAAGCATGCAAGGTCGTGGAAGAGGACAGCGTAGCGGCGGAGGTCGAGGCGGTGGATTCGGCGGATCTGAAGGAAAATGCAAATGTCCGAACTGCAATTATGAACAAACTCATCAACCGGGTACACCGTGTGCGCAGGTCAAATGCCCGGAATGTGGAACAATGATGATACGTAATTAAAATATTTAAACAGGAGATGATTGAACTATGCCAGGCGGTGACAGAACAGGACCTATGGGAATGGGTTCCGGTACAGGAAGAGGTGCAGGATATTGCTCAGGCAATGATGGACCAGGATATGTGAATCGTGTACAAGTAGTAGCAAATCGCAGAGGAAGTAGGAGGAGAGGCAGAAGAGGATTTGCCTGTAAATGACTTGCAAATTCTTTTGGCGTTCCTTAATATCGTGTAGGTCAGTAATGTTTCCTGCACCATTTTTTTTCATAGTATATAATCTATAGGATTATATAGTTCGAGTTAAATCGACCGGATGGAGATTTTTCTCGTTTAAAATATATAGACAGAATTGGTAGTATAGCACTTTTAAAACATTAAGGTTTATGCAGCAATTCCCGCTTTATGATTTTGTTTATGTCCCAGCTGTCTAAAACTATACTGTCGCTCGTCGTTGATTTGG
>JBQVLY010000169.1:0-2928 GCA_052361065.1 Methanosarcinaceae archaeon
GTATTTTATTCCTGTTATCTTTTGTTGCTTTTCTTTCTTGCAATAATGGCAAGTTAAAAGATAAAATTAAAGAAATAGATTCAAAGGAAAAATTAGAAAACATTCTTGATGAAAAAAGTGACAGTGCTATTATTGAAGAAAAAAGAGCCGATATGGATAGCATTTTAACCGAGCTTGAAAGCGATGAAGAAACTAAGCCTGAAAAAGAAGATGAAAATGCAGTTAAGTAATATGAAAGCTTTGTTTTAATTGAGTTTAATTTTGAAAAATCCAACTATTTACTTTGCAAAAGGTTTTTTGGGTTGGTAGTTATTAAGTACATTTAGTTCTAAAAGAGTCTGAAGTTCAGGCTCTTTTTGCAACTTTAGATTTGCTTAAGTTTTATACTTTATATTTACAATTAACCTAAACATAAAATATATAATACAATGAAAAAAATATTATTCTTTACCGTTTTCTTAACAATAGGTTTCTGTTCATGTAAGAATGAACCAAAAGAACAAACTGATAAAGAAAAAAGCGAGCTGCAAGAAAAAATAGATTCAACAGAAACTGAAGATACTACAGAGAATTATAAGTATAATATAAAGTAGATTTTGATTGTTTTTAAGAACAGTATCTGTAACTGAACGCAGAACAGCAAAGTTGTATCCTCCAGTTGGAGATTTAAACTGCCCTGATATTTTTTGTTTTACTTTTATATTTCTTATTGCTCTTTCAGAAGCATTATTATCCGGAGGCACCTTTGGATGATATAGAAAAGTGAAAATATAATCTTCGTATTTTTTCATTCTCTTTTGGAAAGTAAAAAGCTCTTTGTGTTTGTCATTTATTGGGTAATCAAGTAATTTTTTCAATCTATTTTGTATGACTTCCCTTTGTGGGATTGGATAATAGTAATCAACATCATTTAATTTATTTTTTAGTTTTAAGCCTGATAAAAGCAGAAGCTTAAAAACACTGCTCCATTTGTGTTTGTACCTTTCTGAAAAATAATTCAATTCTCTTAGTAAATGTGCGATACATATTTGATGCGACAAAGCAGGCGTGTTAAAATGACTTTTCCAACAATCGTGAACCAAAACAGAATTTGAAAATCCACCTTTAAAAGTATCATCTATTGTTTTACCACCTCTGTTGTCTGATATTGTAATAAAAGTAGCTTCATTGTTTTGCCAAGTCCATGCCCAATTCTTATCTCCATTTATTTTCATGCCTGTTTCGTCTGTTCCTATTGCATAAGCCTTATTGTTTTGCAATTTTTCTTTTATCATTTCATATGCAGGCTGAGATTTTTTTACAAGTTTGTTTAGAAGATAATGAATTCCACCTTCGCTTATTGGCACTCGAAAAACATCATGAAAAATCTCCTGCATACGTTTAAATGGGACATATTGTCTTGTATGAAAATATCCTATTAAACTCTCAATATTATTACCGTAACTTACAGGTGCATTTGCTTGAGTGGGATAACTGCTTTTTGTTGTATATCCGCAACTACAAACTCGTTTGTATATTTGATGTTCTGTTGTTTCAAATTTTATTTCAGGAATATCTATAACCTGGCGTTTCCCAATAAACTCATAAGGAATATCTTTGATGTTTTTTCCACAACAACTACAATATTCAGGTATATGTTTCTCTATAATATCAGGATTATCAACCATTTTCAGCGTATTGCCTTTTCTGCCTTTTTGACCGCCAGGGTTTCTTCCTGTCTTTTTTCGTAAACTTTGATTTCGTTTTGGACGATTCTCATCTTTTGATGGTGGTACAGAACTATTGTTACTGTTCTTTGGTGTTTCATATTTGGATAAACGTTCGCGTAAATATTGAACTTCTCTTGTAAGTTGCTCAACTTTCTGTATTAATTCAAATATGATCTTATCTTTATCCAACTTCTAATTTTTTTACAAAGAAATTGGTAACAATCCGTTAAATCAAATAAATACAGCAGTATTTATCAAGAACAACAGCAGTTTTTTGTTGATAATGGTCTGTTTTTTAATTTCCCAAAAATATTGAACCAAATTATTGTTAACAACCTTAGCTTTATTGTTAATATCTGTCTATTTTTGGATTACACTGATTAGTTACCAAAAGAGTAATAATAAGATATACTTTTCTTTGTGTAAATTTTTGTGTTTTAGTGCCTTCGTGGCTATTAAAAACTTGCCACAAAGACTCAAAAAACGGCAAAACCCTCACCGAAGGTAAACACAAAAAGTAAAATTTGTCGTACACCCTGTTTAAAATGTTAAGTAAATATTTTAGTTCATTTTATATTTTAGGCATTTATAAGTATTTTAGGCATTTATAATTACATAAATTATCGTGTATATCTTATTTTGGACACTTTTACTAATTATTTTATATTCATATATTGGATATCCTTTTCTGATATACATTGTAAGTTTATTAGTGCAATTATTTACGCTTAGTAATAAGAAAAATCAAAATAGCACCTATGAGCCCGATGTAACGCTCTTTGTGGCAGCTTACAACGAGATTGAGTTTGTTGATAAAAAAGTTAACAACTCATTTTCTTTAGATTACCCAAAAGAAAAATTACATCATATATGGATCACCGATGGATCAAATGATGGAACTCCCGAAGCTTTAAATAAATATGATAATATAATAGTATATCATAATGCTGACCGTAAAGGGAAAATTGGTGCAATTAACCGGGGAATGAATTTTGTAAAAACTCCTATTGTTATTTTTTCTGATGCAAATTCAATGCTAAATAAACAATCTATTCGCCATATTGTAAGTGAGTTTCAAAATTCAGTTGTAGGTTGTGTTGCAGGGGAGAAACGAATTATAACAAAAGATAAAGATAATGCTGTTAATGCAGGTGAAGGAATTTACTGGAAATATGAATCTTTCATTAAAAAATGTGAATCGAAAATAAATTCTGCCATA
>JBQVLY010000170.1:0-2886 GCA_052361065.1 Methanosarcinaceae archaeon
GAATTTGGGGGAATTTATGGATAACTAAGCAAATCGATAGAAGAGGGGTTTATGTTTTGCTAGGCCATACAGCGATTTGGTCGCATGATATTGTTTTTCACTATATCTTTGAAAGTCAAGTTAAAATATAAATTGAAAATGGGACCGTTTCATAGAAAACATCTGCCGCCTGCAGCATACGGAACCGGAAAAGAAGACATTCATTCATTGGACGCCCCTGAAATAATGACCTTTTGTGTATTCCCGGGTCAGGTCTTTGCATGTCACAATCGTTTTTTTACAAGCACCAAAACACCTGTCAATCGCATCCCTGTATGATTGTACAACCGTTTCAACATTTTTACAATCAATTGCCTTTGCATCGATCCTGATACTTGAAACACCGGTTTCAACGATCTTTGGAACATTTTCAAGCATGCAGAGCATTTTTGAATTTAAGACATGCATCCTGCAATCAACATCCATCTTAAGAGGGAATACATAATTTTTTTCATCCATAAGTTCAAACTCATTATCCTTACACGGCGCAGGACAAGCACCTTCATACAGACCACCGATCATACAGTGTTCCATTTCCATGAGTTCCAGCCGTCCGTGCACGATACATTCGGTTGCACCCAATGGAGCGATCTGTCCTATCTCATCAAGTGTCAATTCTGGTGAGAGCACTATCATCCGTGCGCCTTGTCCATTCCAAAAATCGAATGAACTCCGGTTGAACACGTTAAAAGAACTATCTAATATTATCTCAAGCCCCATCTTCTTTGCACGCTTGAATGTACCCGCATTTGACACCACAACTCCATCTGCACCAAGCGTTCCTGCCATATGGAAGATTTCTTCGATCATATCCATTTTGCTATCACTGGCAATCCGCGGCGTATCAAAATATATCTGCCGTCCTGCCTTTTGCACATGCCTTGTTGCATCTTTAAGATGTGTTTCACCTTCAAGTAGCCGGCATGTATTATCAAAATATATCACATCTGCACCACCAAAAATCGCATTATGCACATCCTCCAACGAACCCACACTCACAGTAAGTACAGGTTTTTTGATTGATTTTTCTTCCGTTTCCGGAAATGAAAACATAGTAGTATACCCGTCATTAGAACTGCGTCTCCATTTTGCAGTCCTGATTTCATCCAAACGGGATATGGCGTCCTTTCTAATGTTATTTAGCAGGCTGACAGGGACAAATATGTCATCTTCAAGTTCCACATCAATGGAAAATACATCAAAAACAGTGTTCCCGAGTTTCACCAACTGCTGTTTGATTTGAGATATGGTTGTAGGTTTTTTGGTCGCCTGCTCAACCACATATTCCGACTCAAGCCGCACCGTGTTAAGATCGGTATCCTCTATTACAAGCTCAAATGGTTTACCCTTTACGGCTTTTGCTGTGATGGTAACCAAAATTTTCCTTATAGGAACAGGGGATGTGAATGTTTTTTTCAGTGATTCCATCAGTGCTTTGTCCAGTGTTTTGTACACGGTAATGCCTTTATGTACATTTGTTCCAAACGGAATCTTAATAACCATACCTGCACCAGCGTGATTTATTATCCTGTTATCTTCATACATGCGGAATACGATCTCTCCGGTTTCGACCGCACCTTCAACACCGATACCATCTCCTGTGTTGAGTTCACCGGTAAGATATATACGCATGAACCTTGATTTTTGGTCATATCCGACAACAACCCCGATAGATATTCCCCGGTTTTTTGGTTGCTTGCGGCTCATCAGATCATTGCGAGGCTTTCCCAAAAAATACGAGGACGTAAAACCGCGGTTAAATAATTGTGCAAGGAGCATTGATTCATCTTTTGTAACGTAATATTTAGAAGGTTCTTCTATATACCTGTCTATCAAGCGGCGATATATCCGGACAACACCTGCAACATATTCAGGTCGTTTCATGCGACCTTCGATCTTAAAAGAATCAATACTGGCATCAATTAGTTGTGGAAGTATACAGGTTGTATTAAGGTCTTTTGGACTTAACAGGTAATCTCCATTCGTTTTGACTGTGTGCCCGTTGGCATACAGTTTGTATTTTTTCCGGCAGGGCTGGGCACAGTACCCCCTGTTTCCGCTTCTCCCCCCGATAATACTACTAAAGAGGCACTGCCCTGAATAAGACATACACAATGCACCGTGTATGAAAGTTTCGATTTCAATGTTGATTTCGGGATTATGTTTAATCTCAATTATCTCGTCAATTGACATTTCCCTTGCAAGAACTACCCTTTTAACACCCAGATCATTGAAAAATTTCACACCATCACTGTTGTGTATCGTCATCTGGGTACTGGCATGGACAGGAAGTTTAATTGAAAGTTCATTTATCTTTGAAAGCAATCCGATATCCTGCACGATCACAGCATCGGCACCGCACTCATTCAGGTGACACAGGAGATTGACAGCATTTTCCATTTCGCTGTCTTTTACCAGGGTATTTACCGTTACGTATGCTTTGACCCCCTTTAGATGTGCATAGTTAATGGCATCCATAATGCCGTTAAGTGTAAAATTTCCGGCAAATCGTCTTGCACTGAGCCTATCCGCTCCAAAATATACTGCATCGGCACCGTTTTCTACGGCTGCTATCAGGGATTCCATATTTCCGGCAGGAGCAAGTAATTCGGGTTTTGTGCTCATATTCCATTGCAGTAACCTGTATAATATATATAATTGTATGTTCGTTTTTGCTGTGGGGATTGAGAGTCGGCATTCACCACCCTCCATTTGACCTATAAAGGGGTCTAAGCATCCAATTTTCCCTAAAGTTTTGTTATTTTACTTCTTTCGTCAACCATTTGAAAGCACTTTAACCTCTTACCAGATCATTTTTTCCTGTACAAAAAACTGCAAAATTTGAAA
>JBQVLY010000171.1:0-2820 GCA_052361065.1 Methanosarcinaceae archaeon
ACGGTAGCCACATACGCCGAGGGTTTGTTCGAGGCTCTGGAGGTTCAAAAGAAATGTTCCGCGGACTCGCTTCATCCGGTGATAAAATCCGATGCGTTGGCTCGAATTGTTCGGCCCCGTCAGCGGTTTGGCTATGATCTCATAGTCTATGTCGGTTTGGCACGCTACTTGAGAAGAAAGCAGCGAGAGGAAATTCGTGAGGAGCTTTTCCGAAAGCGAGGATTCAAGCTGAGCGCCGGGTCTGTGAGCAATCTGTGCGATCGCTTTTTGCTTTACCTCGAAGTTCTGCATTTGGTTCGCTCACCCTACCTAAAAGCCGTCATGCAAGAGCACGGTTATCCACTGCACATCGATGCTACCAGCGAATACGGCAAGGGGGGGCTGTTTGTCTGCATGGACGGATTCAAAAAATGGGTGCTTTGTGCAGGTAAGATCGAATCCGAGTCAGAGGAGCACTTGAAGCCTTTTGTCGAGAGGACGATAGAGCTTTTCGGTGACCCAATAGCAACCGTCAGGGACTTGGGACAGCCTGGCAAAAACGCTGTGGCGCATCTCGGGCAACGAGGCATCCCGGATTTTGTCTGCCACTATCATTTTCTTGGCGTTGTTGGTGAAAAGCTCTTCGACAAGCCCTATGCGCTCCTAAGAAACATCCTCAAGCAAAGCCACGTTCGTTCCGACCTGAGGCAACTCTTAAAAGAGCTGAAACTATACCGTGGAAAAGACCCGAAAAAAGGACGCTTCGGTCCCGGTCGCGTCAGAGAAGACCTGCTTGCACTTGTGTACTGGGTTATCCAAGGCGAGGGTAAAAAGGATGCAATGTATCCATTCGGTCTGCCGCACCTCGAGTTCTTCCAGCGATGTCGAGATGCCATGCAGCGCGCCGATATTTGGGTGTCCACACCTCGAAGTCAGGTCGAGCAACGGGCATTGCGTCATCTTGGAGGTCTCATGCGACGACTGGAAAAAGACAAGCGTTTCCAAGACGCTGTTGGACGCTTGGAGAAAGGATGGCAGGTTTTTACCCAGGCGCGTAATACCTTGCGATTGACCGATGCCGAGCTGCCCAGGGCAGATACACGCTACCAACCAGTCGGTCTGCCCGCGTTGGAAGCACAACGTCTCAAGGAAATCGAAAAGCAGGTAGAGCGTTATCTCAATGACCTACACAGACGTGTCGGCAATGAAAACCTCGCCAAGCCGACTACACCCCACGCCATCATTCTCAAGTATTTCCACAAATACAAGGCTCAACTCTTTGGGCATCCGGTGATCCGCGATAACGACGGTACGGTGATTGCCGTGGTCGAACGAACAAACAACGTGGACGAGCATTTCTTCGGCAACGAAAAGCAACAGCTCCGCCGACGCGTCGGTCGGGCTCATCTCGGTCGTGACCTCGAAGATCAACCCGCGCAAGCTGCCCTCGCCGCGAACCTACATCATCCCGACTACGTTCGTATTCTCTGCGGATCCCTGGACCATCTCCACAATGCCTTTGCCGATCTTGACCAAAAGGCATTCAGTCAAGCAACCCCACTTGTCAGAAGCAATCGCGATACCGCACTACAAAACCGCGTCCGCACTCTCCTCAAACATCTCCAAGAAGCTGATGTCCCCGATGAAATCACCCCCCATCTTGCTCAAATCAACCCCTGAACACCCGTTGTTTGACGCGGTAGATTTTTTACTACCGCGTCAAATAACGGGTGCATTGTGGTAACCCTCTGACTTTCCTCTATAATCGTATCTTCCGAAAGAACATACCGTCTCATTTTGCAAGGAAATTCCTGTCAAAAACAGTTTTTTAGGGTTGGAAGGGTTGACTTTTGCCTGCAAAAATGAGACTGTATGCCTTAGTAGACGACTATGTAGAGCATACAGTCTCATTAAGGGAGGTAAAAATGTCTGCCAGATCAGCACAGCAATTGGAAAATCTGTTTGACGCCAAACCAGTCATTGTGCTCGAAGAAATGCAGAAAGTTCTTGGCTTGGCGTCGCGCGCAACTATCTTTCGCCACCTCGTGAAAGTGAGCTACTGCAGAAGCTACAATCGCAATGGCAGGTACTATACAAAACATGATCCGACTCGTTACGACAGACACGGGTTGTTTTCATACAAAGGCATCCACTTTTCCCGCGAGGGTAATCTATCTGCCACAGTCGCGAGGTTGATTTGTGAATCTTCGTTCGGTCATACCCAACGAGAGTTGCAGGAGTTGCTACAAGTAAGAGTTCAAACTTCTCTGCTCACGATGGTTCTCGATAAACAACTCGCACGTTCCAAAGTTGCCGGACAGTTCATCTACCTTCATCCAGACTCGAAGATCCGTATGGAACAACTCACGAAGCGACGGGAGTTATTCGAACAGCGAAGGTTCGAGATCAAGGAAGTCACAGATGCTGTCGTAATTCAGGTGCTCTTGATATTGATTAGGCATCCCGGCTCAAGAACCGGTGACGTGGCACGTCGGCTCAAAGGACATTCGCCTCCCATCACGATACAGCATGTTCGGGTGGTCTTCGATCGGTACGACCTCGACAATGTTGGGGAAAAAGGGGGGCCTTCGAGGCATTGAACCTGCTTTGGTCAATCGCCAAACAAGCGGGTTGGTCTTCTACTGAAATAACCAGAGCAACTGTGTCGAAAGGGCACCATCTTCCTCGCATCGATTTTATTGCCGAAGCCGACAACTGTGCTGTATGCCAAGCCCCGCTCGAAGTGGTCAGGACGAAGAATCGAACGGTAGCCACATACGCCGAGGGTTTGTTCGAGGCTCTGGAGGTTCAAAAGAAATGTTCCGCGGACTCGCTTCATCC
>JBQVLY010000172.1:0-2778 GCA_052361065.1 Methanosarcinaceae archaeon
GACGGCGGGCAAGCACTGACTACTCGACCACTCAACTACTCGACTGCCCTTCCGGCCCCAATGGCTTAAACAGCAGCATCATGGCCGGAGCCAGGAAGAAATCCGCCAGAAGCGCCCAGATAAACGCGAATCCGGCCATCAATCCAAAGTGAATCAAGCTGTATGTGTTAGATAGCGTATAAACTGAAAATCCAACAACCAGAGTAATGGTAGTAAAGGTTATAGGCCTTCCCACCGTCATAAGCGTCGCTTTGAGAGCCTGCTCATAACCGCCCAATCGACTAAATTCAAGACGATAGCGTGAAAAGAAGTGTATGGTATCGTCTACCGCAACTCCGATAATAACAGCGCTCATCATCATTAGAGGAATTGACAACGGAATGCCTGCATAGCCGATAAATCCAAGAGATATTATCACGGGAAAAACATTCGGAATCATGCTTATCAGGCCAAGTTTAAACGAACGAAGGACTATGATCATCATTATGGTTATGGCGATAAAGGCCATAGAAAAGCTTATCTGTTGACTCGATTTTATGTGTTCGGATATACCTCTTACAAGGCCCATTCCCCCCGTATATTTAACCTCAATTGGTGGATTAATATCCTCTTTGACAAAGCTTTTTATATAATTCATATATTCATATATCTCTTTTGTGCCGAGACTTTTTGTGCGAGCATTTATATGAGCTATGTCATAATTGAAACTTATCAGTTTGTCCATCTCCTCTCCACCGGAGGTCTCATACAAAAAGAGATATTGGGAAACCTGAGAACGCGTCTTTGGAAGTGAATAATATTCCGCTGTGTTTTCATGCATTGCCTTGCGCATCTTTTTCAAGTGATCGATAATGCTCGTTGTCTTACGCGTCAGCGGATGCTTGTTTATATGATTCTGTAGCGCCTCAACTTGTTGTAAAAATTCCGGATCCTTTACCCCGTCTTTTTTTCCTGTATCAAGCATTATCTCAATCGACATGGAACCGCCCATGTGCGAATCCACATACTCATGAGCCTGGCGAGTGGGATGTTTGGCCTTTAATCTCTTTACCCAGTTTGTTTCAACCTCGACAAGGGAGTAACCAATAATTGAAACAGCAATCAAGGCGATGAATATCCCAAGTATTGCCTTTGGATATCTTATATTGAGAGAAGCGATATTCCCGAGCATTCTATCAAAGATGTCGTTTTTGTTCTTTGATTCTTTTTCTTTATTTTTTTCTATGTCCCTTCCAAAAGAAAAGAAGATCGGCACGATGATTACAGATAACAAAAATGCCATAATAACGCCTATGGCAGCGTGCACTCCCATATCCTGCATAGGCTTGATATGGGCTGACAAAAACGACAAAAATCCAGCTCCGGTTGTAAGGCTGGTAAGTAAACAGGGAGTCCCCACCAGAGCCAGGGCTTTCACAATCGACTCTCTTCGTCCAAGCCCTCTTCTTGTCTGATCCTGCGTCTCAGCTATAATGTGCATGGAATCACCTATACATACGCAGATAAGAAGCGCAGGAAGTATACCTGACATCCCACTCAGGTTCATACCCAGAATACCAATAGCGCCAAATGTGCAAAACACAGTAATAATTACTACAACCAGGGGGGCAACCACACCCCTCACTCCTCTGGCCACCCAGAGCAGTATCAAAAGCTCAACCACGATGCATGCCAGCCCAAATAATTTTCCTTCCTCTTTGCTGAGTTTCTTCATTTCATAATTTATTACAGGGACCCCTACTATGTAATGTTTAAGATCGGCATACTCAGGCCTGGCCAGCACCTCATAAACTGCCGGCGGGATAGTTTTTCGTGCATCTACATCGTCATCAGGGTAATGTTCACACTCAAGCAGGATTGCCGCTGTCTTGCCGTCCCTGGAGATAAGACTGTCCACATAAAGCGGCTCAGACATGGCTCTTTCTCTCACGAGCATCATTTCCTCATCCGTCTCCGGTATCCTCTCTATCAGGTCGTGGACAACGATCCCGTCCTTTACTCCCTCCACATATTCCACATTGCCCAGAAATTTCACATCCTTTACAAAGGGGACACTGTGTTCTAAATTTTCGGCAAGCTTTCCAATAAGTTTGATTGTTTCCGCATCAAAGAAATTCTCTGTCTCAATGAGTATATAAACAAAATCGTCGTTCCCGAATATCTCCTTGAATCTGTCATAGTCGGCAAGGGCCTGATCTCCCTGCACAAAGTAGGATTCAGTGGAGGTTATCATTTTAAGGGCGCGCATTTTATAAAAGGATAAAACGGTCAAAAGCAGCAGCAAGACTATCAATAGCCACCGCCATTTCAGGGTAAAGACTGCCAGTTTTGCAAAAAAATTATTGGGATTGTTGTAATTTTCTGTCATGTCGTCTGCCTTCTATAGAAATAATCTTAGTATCTGATAGGTTGCGATACCCATAGTAAGTGAAATCAAAACCATATACAACATCATGCCGAAAACCATCTTCAGTGACCTTGATTCCGTGTACATCACTCCCATGGTCCAAAAACATGGCATGAAGAGCATCTGGGCAGCCAGGAAAGCAATGGCCGCAGCCGGTGTCATAATAGCGCGAAGGACCTGTAGCAAATCGGCTGGGCTCTCGGTTGCCAATATGACCCCCATGGTAGCCATGGTGGCCTCCTTGTTGAGCATGGAAGCAAAAAGTGCGGTTATCATCTTCCAGTCAAGGCCCATAAGATCCCCCAGTGGAGTAAACCACCTGCCGATGTGGCCTAAATAGCTCGTATTTATCTCTCCCGTGGGGAAATAGG
>JBQVLY010000173.1:0-2695 GCA_052361065.1 Methanosarcinaceae archaeon
GAATTCGATCATGACAAATATTTAAAAGTATTGTCTGAGATTTTGAGATCATTGAAAGGTGAAAGAACAAAAGTTAAAGATGAGTTTTTTGAAATACTTGAGGTAAACAAAAAAAAGACGTCTATCCGGTTACGAGTTAAAATTTATTCTGATGCCAAGGAAAAAAAACACACCGAGTATTACTCAGTTATAATTCCATTTGGTTCAAGGCTGAAAAAGATGGACCGAATTTATAACATCATTTTATCAGATTTAAACATGTATAAAATATTGTTAAATCATGAGAATCATCCCACAGAAGTGCTAAATGAAGTATATCACAAAGTAACGATTTATTTGTTATATCATTACAAGCAACTACTCGGTAAAGAAGCAAATATTTCACATTATTGGTTAGTTAAATATTCTGATAATCCCTCTGAATTCAAGGATGCTGAAACTCCAACAAAATCAGGATATACTGTTGAACATAATGTCAATGTTCTTCTTAAATTCTTATTTGGAAATTACCTTGCAATCGGTGGTCGAAATAAACCGGATGGATTATTAGGTTTTGAAGGAGACCTCGCGTATGTCGTTGATTCGAAACAGCGTAAAGAATTAGAAAAAAGTGAGTTTGTTAAATTGAGGGACTACGCTCATTCATATCGTAATGAGGAGAGTTTATATCACATAAAAGGTGGAATTTTGGTAATTTGTAAAAAGATACTGAAAAGTAATAGCCTAAATCCAAGTTCACGTGAAGAAGTTCTCAAAGATACTGATGCTATAATAGGCTATCTTAGCTTAGAATATCTTTTGGATCTTTATGATTTTTATAGTAAATATTTCAACTTAGATTTAGATATAAGGAGTAAATTACGGGTAACCACGCTCGAAGTAATTGAAAAGTCAAGCGAATCGGCCAACATTACCGCTTTAGAAAAAATTGAAAAAGAACAAATGAAAAAATTGTATGCCGGAATGGAAAAATCCAGTACATCTTCACTTCCTAAAAAAGAAGAGTTGTTGTGATACAAATGTGTATACTACTATAATAAAAACAGACAACCCAACCGAGGAAACCAAAATGAGCAACAAAGAATTATTCATCAGCACCTACCTTGACAAGATCGCTGGAAAATTCGATATCAACAAAGATCAGGCATTTGAGATATTCTCAATCGCAGCAATACTCGACAAGACATTTGATGAGATATATGCTGACGTAATAATCCCCTGCTCAGCAGATGGGGGAATTGATGGAATATACTTCGATGAACAGGATGGGTTCTACGTAATGGAAGTATTCCAGTGCAAGAACTCAAAAAAACTCTCACAAAACCAGTTAGAGAAATTGAAACAGGACTTTGCAGAGGTCTTTGAAAAGGGAAGGAGAGATAAACCCAATACCGAAGGGTTGATGCCTGAACTGGATGAATACGTCTCGATCACAAAGAAAGGACATTATATAGAGCACCGTTTGAACTTTATTTTTAATGGGGATGTGTACGATAAGAATTATGCTGCAAACAAAGACCTGTTCGAATCATATAATAATCCTGCTAATAACTTCTTAATATTCGATTCAAATGAATTGGATAAACGTATTGATAATTTAATCAAAAGTGATAGAAAAAGAAAAGAAGTTAAATATACCTTTACTGCACAAAAATCGAACATATCACCAAAAGAGCCACAGGCATTGATTTCATTTTCCATATTGAACGTCAAAGCAGTCAATTTCAGAATGAAGGCACTTGAATTATGCGAACTGGTTGACCTTGAGATCAAAACAAATAGCACTGAAGATAAGCTGTTTTCAGAAAACATAAGAGGTTTTTTAGGATATAACAAGACCAATCGCAAAATAAAAGACACCCTGAACAATAACTCCGAATCGATCTATTTCCCCTTCTTAAACAACGGCATAACAATTCTGTGTGATGAGATGCAAATGCCTTCAAATCCGCAGGCAGGTCAATATATCATACCGGTTGTAAATCCAGTCATCGTCAATGGTCTCCAGACAACAAAAGTGGTCTATGATACCTACAACGAAGACAGAACAAAACTCGATGGAGTCGATATCACCGTTCGCCTGTATGAAACAAAAGACCCGAACCTTGTAAATAAAATCACCGAAGCAACAAACACCCAGACTTCAATCAATTTCAGGGACAAGATAAGTAACAAACACTTCCAGAAATATGTGAAATTGCTTTTTGAAAACAAAGGTGTTGCATACATATCAAAACGAGGCGAGATCTTCACCAATCAATTGAGCAAAGATATGCATGACTCGATAACCAGTGAAAAAGCAATAAAGTTCTGGTATGCAACATATTACGAAAAACCTGAAATGGCAAAAAACTCAGTATCCGGAGTATTGGAAGAAGTGTTTGATGCGACAAATCAGGAAAACCCTCTGGCAACACTTTTTGATGGGGATAAAAATTCATCTGTTTACCTGCAAATATACAACAGTTATCTGATCATGAAACTGGTTGTGGAAATGAAAAAGAATCGACCGGACACCGATGATTTCCTTGAGCATAGTGACGAGCTTCTAAGCTATGGCATATACAAATACCTGATGGCACACCAGTTGAATTTTTCACAGCATGATATCGAAGACGGCTATAAGTATGCAGTTGATATCGTCAGAAAAAATGTCCTGGATGAAAAGGATCGCAGAGAACAAAATGGAATTACA
>JBQVLY010000174.1:0-2686 GCA_052361065.1 Methanosarcinaceae archaeon
AGTTTTTATAAAAATTAACGATTGGAAAACAGTATTTAGCTATTAAGTGGGTATGTTTGGCGAAAAAAGTGAAAAATTACTAGATTTTGGAATTGTGCCCGAAAATATATGTATTCAAGTTACAATTTCAAAGTGACTATGGGCAGCTTATCCGGATAAATCCTAATAATTAAAATTCAATCGGTTGTGACAATTTTGGTCAGCGGGGTGGAACACTGCTGATGTAAAATATTATGATGTTACCACCGCATGAGATTTTGGCATTGCTTGTTAACAATTCAATGGATTCGGGTGCATGGAGGTGGGTAAAATGCGTAGGATCGGTATTACGTACAAATGATAGTTGGCCATAGGTTATGATTTATCGAATAGTTTAATTCATCGTAACTATGGTATAATTTATCATTAACATATAGGTGTATTAAATATAACATTCCATGATATTATGCTCTGTTCTTGTTTTTAAAATATTATTGGAGTACTAAAAATAAGATATATATATAATAAGTGCATTGTTACTACTGTTCAGGTTGATAAATCTGTACAAAAATTGAGTGTTTGGGGTTCAGTCCATTTAACAAGAGTTAGTCTGAACCCTAAACATTGCCTGAAGGCATGGTAATATTCGCTTTATATTTACTTAAAGCCAGCGCTGTGCCTAAAGGGAAGAACAAAATACAAAGGATTGAAATAAATATGGAGAAAAATAAAGGAATGCAATTAGGCACACTGTTTACAGTGATGTTGCTTTTGAGCATGGCGTTTGTGCCAGCTGTAAGCGCCAAGGAACAAAAGACAGAACTTGTTAAAGATGCTTCTCAGTTAAAGATGGAAACTTTTGAGGCTGAGCTGGGCGAAAACGGTATGCAGGAAGTTGAGGATTACTTGACCGTTCAGGCTTCTTTGCCGGATGTAGTGAAAACTATACCTTTTAGGGGACTTGCATTTGCTGCTACGAATCCAAATAGTCAAACTACCAAGATGGAGTATATAGATAATTTCGATATTTCTGAGACGGAGAAAGCTGAGTATAAATCTGGACTTCAGGACATTTGGGAAAGGTATCCAGACAAAATTACGAAGGATGATTATGCTTTTATGGGTGATTTGGGTCCTATGATTGAGAAAGAGGCTTTTAAGGGATATCAAGATGGTGGAATAAAATGGACATCTACCCCTCATAAGGATTTTGCTGAGTATGCTTGCGATGGCTCTTCTTATGCATCAGATGCAAGAAATAAAGCAGATGATCCGGACGGGGCTTTTTTTGAATCTTTGGGATTTAGGCATTATAATCACTACGAAGATGCAGAGACAGGAATTGGAGGTGCTGCCGGAAGGTGTGATAGTTTTGCTGATGTTGCGGCAATCTACGATTCTAATGGATATCCAGTGGCGGCACATGAGACTTTCGGACTTTCCAGTCACTACATATCCGATGCGGGAATTCCATTCCATTCAGCTGGAGCACTCGATCAGGCATTAAATTTCGTGGAGAATCTATTCAATAGTAACGCACATTATGCTTATGAGGGATATGTCTACGATCAGTGGGGCAGTGGAACTAACTATGAATTTGGTGACTATGTCAGTGGCAATACTCAGTCTATAACAGTGACGGATCCAGCTTCTGCAACTGAAGACAATGCTGATTTCAGTGCTCAGTATTTTGACTATATCTGGGATGAAGTAACTAATGATCCGCAGAACTTTGATACGGATATCTATATAGGTTACTATACTGCTAAATGTGTCAAAGAGACTGCAAAGTATAACCATGGATTATATGATTATATCATGTGAGGTTCTGGGATTGAAATGAATTTAATTGGTGAATTCACTTTAAAAGTTAAGAAGAAGATGCCTTTAGAGGCTCTTCTTTTTTTTATGACGCATATCTGGCTGGTTGTTCTCGGGTTAACAGCGGTTTCGGTGATAGGTTTAGGAATTAATTTTATGCTGGATATGTATGTATTGGTAATAACGTTAGGATTGTTTGTTCTGTTTTTTGTGCCGACTGTTGCTATTGTACAGAATATTGTTAGTAGTAGGGGGGACTTTAAGAGGAGTTTGTGCTGTGTCCCTTTGTTAATTGCCGGTATCTACGAGACTATGACAGCTACAATCGGACATACTAAAATTATGCTATATGAATCTCACCCTGATTCATTGGTTTATACCTTGTTGCTCCCGATTCAAAGATTCGCAGAAATTGTCATATATCCTACAACCGATGAAATACTCTATATGGGGTTCCCATATAATCAGTTGCCTCAACTTACGTTATATATTGTCCTTCTTCCTATTGGTTTGTTTATTTACTTGCTGCCTTCAATAAGTTATGATTGGAGGAAGATTACAAAGGAAATGAAACTGATTTTATTGTTGCCATTATTTTGTGTTGCTATTCCAATAATTAGGCAGACAGCTAAGATGAGACTGGGATTGATTGATGAGATTATGATGCAATTTTACTGGATCGAGGTAACCTCTGACATAAAATTACTGGGATTCTTCCTATTACTACCTATTCTGGGTATTTTGTACATTAAACAATACAATATGATGATTAGTGGTAACTATTCAGCCACCCTATAAACCGTTTATTCTTCAAAAAACACCAAAACCGAAAATTCAATATACAATGACCTCATCGTAAATTAATAATTCGAAACAACCAAATATA
>JBQVLY010000175.1:0-2567 GCA_052361065.1 Methanosarcinaceae archaeon
TCAACGGTTGGTTTTCCACATGATTTTGATCGTAAAATTGAGATTTTCGAGCATTTTGAAACTGTGTGAAAATATTCATACTCGGAAGTACGTGTAATCGGAAGTACTGACGGAACTGGAAATTTAAGATGTGCGTCGACATTTTATCAAAATCAGATAATCAATACGATACGAACAGTTTTTGCAGGAATGCACCAAATCAACAGCACTTATGATAAAAGCATCTATAGCAAGTGTCGTTGCACCATTAACAGCAACGATCTTGCTTCCAAGTTTCGGACCGAACAATAATACATGCAGCGGTAGCGAATGCTTTGCAAACCGTGTTGAAAACTATATGACATTGCCAAGTAACAGTGCTATTAATACTCCATTAACTGATATCATCCTTTCATCAAGAAGGCTGCCAGCCAGCACCATCTCCGAATAAGTGTTCACAAGCCTGGTTGCACTAAGCATTGCAACCTCACTTTCCAGTCCAAGAAGGGGAGGGATCGGGTCCAGCACATTGGACAGTGATTCGAATACACCCTCTCAATTCCCATTGATTCGTGTAAAAATGCGCCGCATATGACGTTTGTATTGGTTTTAATTTAAAAGTGGACAAATTCATTTTTACAGTTAGACAAATATTCGATGATTTTCGTGTAATGTTTGGAATCCGCCTCCTGCGGAGGTATTGCTGCGCGGTGTATTGCAATATGAGCTGTGCATTGGGATTTTATCGAAACCACCTATACAAATATGAATATTTTAATCTTAGAATCAATCGATTCCTGATTTATTGACCAGCCAAAATAAACATTTGATTTTCCATTTGCATGGGACATACTTGAAGATTACACAGCAGATGTAAAAGAGGGATTGAACCATGACCTATGAAATTGTAGTAAATAATCCAGTACCTGATTTATCGCAAAACATCTGGATTTTTATGTTCCGTGAATGGAACATATTTTCAAGTTGTATTGTCTGAAAAACAGTAATGGTTGTCAGGTTTTGATGTAAAAATCGTGTGTTTTTGGTGGAACATAAACGGCTGACGAAAATCGGTATTGAACCATATTTGTCACAATATGTATACACTTGCTAAATAAATATCAATTTTAAACCCTGCCGCACAAATTAATCATTTTTTAAATTCTGCATGAAGCCGATCAATCTCGTCATATGCATCCTTAATTTTCAGAACATAGAACCCACGGCAAGGTTTCACGAACTGGAAGATTATATCCGGGCCACTAATGCCAATTGGAATATCCTTTCTTCCCATAAGAGCCACACCACGAATCTTGTACCCGGCAGGTACAGTAAACATTTCATCAGTGTTTTGTTTAACAAAATCCTCACACTGTTTTGGAGTAGCGTTACTTAACATTATCTCATCAGTAATTTCATTGATGCATGACATATTTTGAATCCATTTACAGTAATAATTATTCAATCACAAGATCACGAACCTTAATACCGCTCTCAACAATTTTTCCAACAATCTTGCCACCTGTCATACTGGCAGCCTTTTTTGCATCGTTTATTGGAATGATCATTAAGAATCCCATGCCCATATTGAATGTCTTATACATCTCAAGGTCAGTAACTCTGCCTTTATCTTGCAGGAACTTGAATATATTGTTTGGCTCTATCGGATCATATATGTCAAAACCAAGATCCGAAATTCTTGCAAGTTTTAATAGACCGCTTCCGGTTATATGAGCAAGTCCGTGTACGTTGCATTCCTTAATAACATCCAGAACTTCCATGTATATTCGGGTTGGAATAAGAAGTTCGTCCCCGATAGTGGTTGATGGATCATTGGGTAACGGATCATGGTAGGAATATCCGGATTCCTTGATAATCTTCCTGACAAGCGTGTATCCGTTACTGTGTACACCGCTTGAAGGAATTCCAACTATCACATCACCGGCCTGAATACGTTCACCTGTAATCATCTCGTTTTTTTTGACCATACCAAGACAGGTGCCTGCAAGATCAAAACCTTTTATAATATCCGGAAGAGTTGCAGTCTCGCCGCCGACAATCGTCATGCGTGATGTTTCTGCACCTTTAACAAGTCCTTCACCGATTTGTTTCGCAAAATTTTTGGAATGGGTTTCCAGTGCAAGATAATCCACAAAAGACAGTGGCTCAATACCCAGGGCTAGCAGGTCATTGACATTCATTGCGATACAATCGATCCCAATGGTATTCCATCGCTTCATCTCATTTGCGATCAATACTTTTGAACCTACTCCATCGGTTGCCATTGCAAGTGCATATTCCCCGAAATCGATAAGACCTGCGTAATGTCCTATATTAGTAATAGGCGCGCCAAGTCCGGTGCGCTTATATGTCATCTGGGATGTAAGTGCTTTGATCGTAGTCTCTTCCTGTTTAATATCAACACCGGAATCTGCGTATGTTAAATGTTTGCTGCTCAATGTTATAGCCTCTTACTGATATTTAGTACTTGTTTTGGTGATTTTGATGCGGGTCAAGTCAAGTAGCCGGAGGTCGTTGCCGACCTCAAGCCCTCTAAGAACGGAGCGTGCGACTTTCACCGCACTCCG
>JBQVLY010000176.1:0-1694 GCA_052361065.1 Methanosarcinaceae archaeon
AAATACTCCCATTTGACCTATAGGTTAACCTACCTTGTCACCAAAACAGCATTGGTGATAACAATGTCCCTGGAAATCTCGAAAGAATATCTATCAACCTTTAATCGTCGAATTCAAACACAGATTTATAATGAAATACGGCGAGACTATTCATTCCCCCGTATAATCTGTCGAACATTGTCAGAGCTTTTTAACTCTTATTTCGACCTGTATTTTAGCAGCCAACGAAAAGAAGGTCAGATTATCTTCTCCGCTGTTTCCAGAGATGTTCCCCCTGGTGTACCAGTAGAAGAAATGCACTTGATTCCAGTTAGGCTAACCCTTTACGAAGGAGACGATTGCACAGTCAAGAACCAGCATGATCTGTTAGATAAGCGAATCACCCGCCTAAGTAATGAAGCATATGTACAGGGTACTCTACTGACGCAGGCAGATATGGCCATCCTTCTCGGTGAAAGCACAAAGACCATTATGCGACATATAACAGAGTTGGAAAATAAGGATAAGTTGATACCAACCAGAGGAAAATGGAAAGACATCGGTCCGGGAATAAGCCACAAAAAGCGGATACTGGAACTCTATCTCAAAGGTTATGAATATACCGAGATCGAGAGAAATACCAAACATACCGGTGCAGCTATCATGCGGTACGTAAAAGATTTTAGCAGAATGCTTGTACTAACAGACGAAGGTTTCAATGACACAGAACTCAGGATCATCACCGGACTTTCAGACAAGACAATTCAGGAATACAAAGATCTGATTGAAATCTATTCTACGCCTGATTATCAGGAGCGACTAACTCAACTTAGGAATATATTCCGAAAAAAAACGACACACGAAATAAACAAGGAACCAACTCTCATAAACAATTCAGGAGGATCGAACAAATGAAGGTTCCCCCTATGATTGAGGCAAAGGTAACTAACTCTCTGCAGGGTTCGATCCTTACTTTGATCCAGAAAGATTACCAGTTCATAACTGGCGAGAAAATACAGAATCTGTTTGTTTCTGATCTTGTCGATTTGGTGGAAAAATGCTATCGAGAACCATGGCAATTGGACGTGGGACAGATAATGTGGTTTGGAGTTAAAATTTTGGAAAAACCGAATTATGGTAAAAATAGCAAAAATACTCCACTCACGCCGGTTGTTCTGACGTTAATCTCTAAAGATGATATAGATATGAAGAATGCTGGACACACTGGTAAAGAGATCAAAGAAATGAAGGTTGCGAGGTTGTTTAAGGAAGCACATGAACAAGATGTACTAATTACGCATGATGATGTGGCATTTCTGCTTCATTCTAATAAAAGCACTATAAGTCGCTACGCAAGGGATTACATGAAACGAACAGGTGAAGTGTTACCCACTCGGGGAATTATTCATGATATTGGACGCGCAATTACTCACAAGACAATTATCCTCAAATTGTACAAGAATGGATATCAGACCCCTGATATTTCAAGGATGACAAATCACACGGAACAAGCATGTGACAGGTATATTAAGGCATATAAGAAGGTGGAAAAACTAAGCAAGACCATGAACATTGATGAAATTGCCCAAGTATTAGAGATGAGTGGGTCTCTTGTAGAAGAATACATAAATATTTTAAATGAGGAGGAAGATTAATGAATGTGATGAATTACGGCAAGTGTGGAGACCTATGGGTCAAATGGGAGTATAGTAAAT
>JBQVLY010000177.1:0-1682 GCA_052361065.1 Methanosarcinaceae archaeon
AAAACGAAACTTTTATATCTATGTAGGGGTAATCCCTCCTACATGGTAATAAAACGCAAGAAAAAGAACGGACGCATATACCTCGAAGAATACAAATCCATCCGCGTAGACGGAAAAGTCAAAAGTATCTACGTAAGAAGTTTAGGACCCGAAGAACCTGTCACACCTTCAAAACCAAAACCAAAGACACTGGATCGCCTACAACATAGTCGATCTCAAAGAGCAGGTGCCGTCACCCTCCTCTGGGAACTTGCATCACAGCTTGGTTTTGTCAACACCATCGATGATATCTGTTGCGGAGAACCAAACATAGAAGGTACCACTCCCGGAAAGCTCCTGACTGCATGGGCAATCAACCGTGTTCTGGATCCTATGAGCAACACCATGCTTGAAAACTGGATTCCCACAACAGATCTACCCAGACTCATGGATCTTGAGCCTGCTGATCTCACCAGAAACTCATTTCTAACCGCAATGGACTTTGTATGCTATGACGACAAGACCATAGGGCAGATTCGCGACTTTACACAACAGATCGATGATGCCCTCTATCAACAATGGCGCAAGATGCATCCACTTGAACCCGGTGAAACAGAAACTGTCGCATACGATCTTACATCAGTGCTTTTCTTTGGCATCAGTTGCTCTTTAGCAGAGCTTGGATACAACGCCAAACATATCACACGGCACCAGGTAAATCTTGCTATCCTCGTATCAAAATTCGATAAATACCCCATATCCCACTTTATCTACAACGGAAGCCGTAACGGCTTATCAACCATCAGGAATCTTGTCACACAGCTTAAAGACACAGGCATTGAACCGGGAACTATCATCTGGGACAGGGGAAATGTATCCAAAGAACATGTGGACATGATCGAGTTAGCAGGCTGGAAGCTCATATGCGGCATTCCTAAGACATCGAAAAAGGTGAAAAACATCATTAAGAGTACGGATATCCCCTTAAACCCATCAACATTTGTCCATAAAAGCAGAACCGGGCACATCTATGCATTAAGAACACGCAAACAGCTTTTTGATAAGAAGCGTTCGGTGGTCGTTTACATAAACCAGGAACGAAGAACTAATAAGATCAATGCACAAAACGAGGTTCTGGCAGATATTGGCCAGCAACTCAATGCGTTGAGTGAGGAGGGAAAAGGGCAGTCAGAAGCGCATCTTCACAAAGCGATCAAGACAATTGTGGGGTCGTGGGAGGATCACATTTTTACACGTGTGAAGAGAAAGGGGAACGGTCCATGTATCGAATGGATGTATAAGAATCAGGTGATTGCAGCATCTGAACATTCACATGGCAAATATTTGTTGTTATCCACTGATGAAACACTTTCGCCCGCTGAGGTCGTGAAAGCCTATTTCGAGAAGGATTTTGTGGAGAAGGTCTTCCGAACATTAAAGACTTCTGAGGAAATTGAGCCTGTGCGTCACAGGCTTGAGCAGCGGGTTAGAGTGTATATTTTTGTGTGTGTTCTGGCGTATCGACTACTGGCGGACCTTCAGTGGCGTCTTCAGAAGTTATCTGACCGTAAAAATGTGTGGCATGAAGCGGATGCATTTCTGCATGATCTAGAACGAGTGGAGCGGGTTAAGGTCAGATTGGGGCACCAGGTAAAGATTTGGCACCTGAATTTAACGGGAAAGTCCCAGAGAACACTAGAAAT